>NZ_JBMVFA010000019.1:142957-152453 GCF_049543595.1 Kitasatospora sp. NPDC094028
GGGGGCCGGCGGCCCCCCCGGCTTGGGGGCGGGCGGGTGTGGCCCTCGCGTAATTTTCACCGCTGTTTAAACCCGGACCGGGGGCCCCCCCCCGGGGGGGGGGCGGGGGGCCCCCCCCCCGCCGTCGCTCTTCCCCGGATTCCGCTCCAGCGCACCCGCCCACCGCGCTGCGGGCCGGCTCGTGGGCGGGTCTAGCATGATCGGCGCCGGGGCCTTTGCCCGGGTCGGGGGAAGGGGTGCGGGATGAGTGGGACGTCGGCCGTCGTGTGGCGCGGTCTGGGGTACGGGGTGGGGGCGGCGGTCGGGCTGGGCACGGTCGTGCTCCTGGCGGTGGCCGCGCTGACGTTTCCCGAGCAGCCGGCCGGTGCGTTCGCCACGTTGCTGTACTGGCCGGTGTTCGCGGTGTTCGGTGCGGTGAACGGCGCCCTGCCCGGGGTGGCGGTGGGCGCGGTCCTGGCCAGGACCCGGGATCGGGACCTGGAGTGGGACCGGGTCTGGACGGCCCGGGGCCGGGCGGCGCTGGCGGCGGGCGGGACGTACTTCGCGCAGGTCATGGCGCTGGCCGTCGCCACCGACGGCAAGGGCTGGACCCCCGCGGCCGCGGTGGGCGCCGTGTTCGCCGCGCTGCTGGCGGCGCTCTGCGCGCGCCGGGTCGTCGGCCGGGCTGCGGCCCCCGCCGTCGCCGTCGAGTTGGGGCGGACGGGCTTCCGGGCGGGCTTCCGGACGGGCTTCTGAGCGGGCGGCCGGGGGCGTTCCGCCCCGGTCGGCGCGGTCTGGGCGGGCGAACCCGGGGCCGCGGGCGGCTGAACGGTGCGTGACCGTCGGCGAGGGCCCGGCGTTTCGGGTGGCGGACCCCGCCCGGCGGCGGGAGGGTGACGGGCGGGGGGCCTCACCAGGAAGGGACGAGCATGCCCGACGTCATGACCCCGTACGCGACCGGCACCCCGTGCTGGATCGATCTGATGGCGCAGGACCAGCAGGCCGCGCTGGACTTCTACCGTGACCTGTTCGGCTGGCAGGGGCAGGTCGGCCCGCCGGAGTTCGGCGGGTACGCGGTCTGCACGCTGGACGGCAAGCCGGCCGCCGGCATCGGCCCGGCGACGGCCCCCGAGGGGATGCCGGAGCCGCCGACCGTCTGGACGACGTACCTGGCCAGCACCGACGCCGAGGCCACCCAGGAGGCGATCGTCCGCGCCGGCGGCACCCTGATCGTCCCGGTGCTGGACGTGGGCACGCTCGGCCGGATGCTGGTCGCCGCCGACCCGCAGGGCGCGGTGTTCGGCGTGTGGCAGGCCGTGGACTTCGCCGGGGCCGGGGTGGTCAACGAGCCCGGCGCGCTGACCTGGAACGAGCTGCACACCGACGACATCGAGGGCGCCACCGCCTTCTACGGCGAGGCCTTCGGCATCGAGATCGAGAAGATGGAGGGCGCCGAGTACTGGTCGCTGATGGTCGGCGGCCGCGCGGTCGGCGGCGCCTCGCTGCTCGCCGACGACCCGCCCGGCACCCCGGCGCACTGGCTGTCCTACTTCGCGGTCGACGACGTGGACTCCAGCACCGACGCCGTGGTCAAGCGCAACGGGACGGTGCTGGCCCCGCCCTTCGACATGATGGCCGGCCGGATGACGGTGGTCGCCGACCCGCAGGGCGCGCCGTTCGCGATGATCCAGCCCAAGCCGATGTAGCGGCCGGCGCTCCGCCGTTCCGCCCGCCCGGGAAGGCCTCGGGCGGGCGGCCGCACGTCCGGGGCCGGTCGGGCGGTCAGAGGCCGATCGCCTCGGCGGTCTGTTCGGCCGTCCAGGTGAACAGGTCGTCGGCCGGTTCGAAGCCGCCGACCAGGTGGCCGTGGAGTTCGATGCCGATCAGGCCGATCAGCTGGACCCACGCCGACACCGCCCGGGCGAGGGCCAGCGGCGGCACGCCGGGGGCCATGTCGGCGGCGAGGGCGGCGAGTTGCCCGGGCAGTTCGCCCCGCGGCGCGGGTTCGGGCGGGGTGGGGCGCAGGGTGGCCTCGCGGACGACGCCGAGCAGGGCGAGCGGCAGCCGGCCGGCCGGTTCGATGGTGGTCCGGGGCGCCGCGTAGCCGGGGATGGGCGTGCCGAAGACCAGGCCGTACTCGTGCGGGTTGGCACGGGCCCAGTCGCGGGCGGAGTGCCAGACGGCCTGCCAGCGTTCGCGGGCGGTGCCGTCCCCGGTGGCGGCGAGGGCCTGGTCGGCGGCGTCGCCGAGTTCGGTGTAGGCGTCGATGATCAGCGCGGTGAGGAGTTCGTCGCGGCTGGCGAAGTAGCGGTACAGGGCGGAGGAGGCCATGCCGAGCTCGCGCGCGACGGCCCGCAGCGACAGCTGCTGGGCGCCGACGGCGGCGAGCTGGCGGCGGGCCTCCTGCTTGATCTCGCGGGTGAGTTCCTCGCGGGCCCGTTCGCGGGCGGTGCGGATGGCTGGCATACGGACCAGCCTGCCACATGTCGGAGCGCCGCACACAAGCGAGAGCACTGCTCTTGCTTTCGGGATCGGGGCGTGCCAAGCTGAATCACGTCGAAACGAGAGCACTGCTCTCGAACGGAAGCGGCGGTCGCATGGCCGACCGGTCGCCGAGCCGAGGAGTCCCGATGTCGCAGCCCGAGCCGTCCCCCCGCCCCGCCGCCCGCCAGATCGTCCCCGAGACCACCTTCGCGGCCACCGCCGGGAAGCTGTCCAACGCCCTGGTCGCCGGCTTCACCAAGGCCGGGATCAGCCTCTTCGGCTCCCGCGTCCTCGCCGTCCGCGGCCGCAAGAGCGGCGAGTGGCGCACCACCCCCGTCAACCTGCTCACCCACGAGGGCGAGCGCTACCTGGTCGCCCCGCGCGGCCACGTCCAGTGGGTGCGCAACCTGCGCGCGGTCGGCACCGGCGAACTGCGCGTCGGCCGCCGGGTCGAGGCCTTTCGCGCCACCGAGCTCCCGGACGCCGAGAAGGCCGAGGTGCTGCGCGCCTACCTGCGCCGCTGGAACTGGCAGGTCGCGACGTTCTTCGACGGCGTCGGCCCCGACGCCCCGGCCGAGGAGCTGCTGCGCATCGCCCCCGGCTACCCGGTGTTCCGGGTCACCGCCGCCGACGCCGCGTGACGGCCCCCGCCCTCAACGGGCCTGCGGGGAAGCGGAGTCCGGCCAGTCGGGCGGCCGCGGACGCGGGCCGCCGGGCCGGCCGGTGCCGCTCGCGGCCGGTCGGATCGTCCGCGTCCGGTGGGGCCGTTGCGGGGACGCGGGCCGTGGTCGGACATGCCGGTGCGGCCGAGCGGGCAGTGATGGGCACTCGTGGTGCTGCGCCGACGATGCGGCGATGACCGGGAGGATGATCGGATGTTCGGAGTACAGGCCGGCGGGAGCACGGACGGACCGGCGCGGACGGCCGGGCGGACCGGCGGGAGCGCAGGCGGGCGGGGCGTCCTCGTCCGGGGCGGTGCGGCGACGGCGGCGGCCTGCGTGCTCGCCCTCGCGCCGGCCAGGGCCGCCGCGATCGAGGGCGGCTGGGACGCCGATCCGGCCCGGTACCCGTACCAGGTGTCGCTGGAGTACCGGGGCACGCACGTCTGCGCCGGCGGCGTCCTCGGCGCGACCACCGTGCTGGTGCCCGCGCACTGCGCGGACGTGATGGCGCGCTCCCAACTGGCCGTCCGCCCCGCGGCCGCCGCGCCCCAAGGCAGGCAGGCCCCGAGCGACCCGGCCCCGGCGAGGCCGGCGGCCCGGGCCGTCGCGAAGGTGGTCATGCACCCCGACCACGACCCGGCGACCGGCCGCGCCGACCTGGCCGTCCTCACCCTCGCCGCCCCGCTCGACCTCGGCCCCGGCCTGACCGCGGTCGGCCTGCCCGGCCAGGGCGCCGACCCCGCGCCCGGCACGGTCGGCACGGTCTCCGGCTGGGGCGCCGCCGGCTCGTCCGCCGTCCGCTCCCCGACGCTGCGCGCGGCCCGGGTGACGGTGACGCCGCGCGGCGCCTGCGGCGGGTCCGGCCGGGCCGCCGACCGGTGGCTGCTCTGCGCCGTCCCGGACGGCGCGCACCTGCGCCGGGGCGACGACGGCAACCCGCTGATGGTCGGCGGGACGCTCGTCGGTCTCGCCGGCGCGCCCAACCGCTCCTCCGGCACCGACCGCGCCCGCGCGGGCGGCGACGCCGTGGCCTTCCTCGGCACCGGCGCCTACAGCGACTGGATCCGGGCCGCCGCGGCACGCTGACCACCCCGTGGCACGCTGACCACCCGCCCGCCGCGCCTCCCCGATCCACACCCACCTGTGCCACGCCGAGTCCGGCGACATCCTGCGCGGCAGCGAGAAGCCGGACGCCGACGAGCTCGCCGCCGCCGGGTACCCGCCGCCGGCTGACGGCGGCGCCCGGGCGGACGGCCTCCAGTGCGCCGCGAACCTCCACCGGACCTTCCGAATCCGATCGAGCCGACGCGGGTAGGGATCCGTGCGCCTGACCGCGGTTCGAGCGCGGTCCGGCCGCGGACCGGGGCGGATCGACGGGAAGGAACGGCGCGGTGGCTCGCTCGCAGGATGTGGTCGTGGTCGGCGACGGGGTGGTGGGGCGGTCGCTGGCACTGGCCCTGGCGCAGGCCGAACCGTCGCTGCGGGTGGGCCTGTCCGGCCGCGGCGGGGCGGGCGCCTCGCGGGCCGCCGGCGCGATGCTCGGCGTGCTCGGCGAGGTGACCGCCACGACGCTGCGCACCCGGCACGGCCGGCTGCGGCTCGACCTCGCCGTCGAGGCCGCCCGCCGCTGGCCCGCCTGGCGCGACCGGGTCCGCGCCCTCGCCGGACGGCAGGCGCCCCCGGACGGCTACGGCCGGGGCACCTTCGTGCTGCTCAACACGGTCGGTGCCCGGCTGGACGAGCAGTCCGCCGCCGCCATGACGACGGCCGCCGCCGAGCACCGGCTGCCCGCGTACGAGATCGATCCGGCCGACGTCCCCGGCATCCGGCCGCTGGACAACGACCGCCCGCTGCGCGCCCTGCACCTCCCGGCCGAGGCCCACCTCGACGCCCGCCGCTGGCTCGACACCCTGGACGCGGCCCTCGCCGCGCTGCCCAACCTCGCCCGCCTCCCGGCCGGCCGGCCCGCGCTCCACCCCGGCGGCTACCGGCTGGCCACGGCGGAGGGGGACGTGCACACCCCGGTGCTGGTGCTCGCGGCCGGGGCCTGGACCACCTCGCTGCTGGAGGACCTCGACCCGGAGCTGCCGGTGCTGCCCGTGGTCAGCGCCGAGGGCTCGTCGGTCACCGTCACCGCCCCCGCCGCCGAACCCCTGCGGGCCGTCCTGCGGACCCCGAACCGCGCCTACGCCTGCGGCCTGCACGCCGTCCCGCAGGCCGACGGCAACTGGTACCTCGGCGCCACCGCCAACCCCGCCCCCACCCCGGGCGAACACCCGACCCCCGGCGCGCTGCGCTTCCTGTTCGACGCGGCGCTCGGCCAGCTCCACCACGGGCTCGCCACCGCCCGCCTGCTCGCCGTCCACCACGGCAACCGCCCGGTCGGCCTGGACGGCCACCCACTGCTCGGCGCCACCGCCCGCCCGGGCCTGTGGGTCGCCACCGGCACCCACCGGGACGGGCTGCACGCCTCGCCGCTCATCGCCGCCGAACTCGCCGCGGACATCCGCCACGGCCGCCCGCGCAGCCCCTGGCTCACCCCGTGGCAGCCCGAGCGCACCCCGATCGCGGACTGGACGCCCGACGAGGCGGTCCACGAGGCCGCCGCCCACCACCACGCGCTCACCGCCGAGTCCCGGATGCGCCCGCCGCTCACCGGGGACTGGCCGCAGGCCCTCACCGAGGCGTACCGCCACCAGCTCGCGGCCGCCTACCGGCATCTGCCGGACGGCTTCGTCCTGCCGCCGGACCTCGCCCCGCTGGCCTACGAGCACGGCCCGGCCCTGGCCAAGACGGTGGCCGCGTACCTGAACCGGCGCGCCCGCCGCTGACCGGGGGCCCCAGGCCGGGCGGGTGTGCACGGAGAGATGCTTGACAATCTCAACCTTTCAGGCCTACCGTCACCGACACTTGCTTCACGCGATGAAACATTGAGTGCGCAAGCCATCGCCACCCCGAAACGCCGCGGCACCGCGAGACGCCGCGACGCCCCGCAACGCCACGGCATCCCGCCATGCCGCGACACCCGTACCCGGAGACCACGTCCATGACCCCGCTCGACCACGGCGCCGCCGTCGCCGCCGAGACCGCCCGCTTCGTCGCCGCCGTCCAGCACGCGGACCCGTCCCTCCCGGTGCCCGGCTGCCCGGACTGGACCCTCGCCGAGCTGATCCGCCACACCGGTAGCGTCCAGCGCTGGTTCACCGTGCTGCTCCGCCGGCGGATCCAGGAGCCGCCGCGCAGCCGGGACGTCGACCTGCGGCTGCCCGAAGGCCCGGAGCAGTACCCGGCCTGGCTGGCCGAGGCCGCCGAGGAGGCCGCCACGACGTTCGCCGGCACCGACCTCGACGCGCCGATGTGGGCCTGGGGCGCCGACCGGCACGCCCGCTTCTGGGTGCGCCGGATGCTGTTCGAGACCCTGGTCCACCGGGTCGACGCCGAGTCCGCGCTCGGCCTGAAGCCGGACATCGACCCGGCGCTCGCGGCCGACGGCGTGGACGAGTTCCTCACCAACCTGCCCTTCGCCACCCTGTTCGCCCCCAACACCGCCGAACTGCGCGGCGGCGACCGCACCATCCGCTTCACCCGCACCGACGGTGACGGCGACTGGCTGGTGCACCTGCACCCCGACAGCTTCGGCCTCGTCCCGAACGGCGTCGCCGCGACCGCGACCGCCGACGCCACCGTCCGGGCCGGCGCCGCCGACCTGCTGCTCCTCCTGTACGGGCGCCTCGACCGCACCGCAGACGGCGTCGAACTGGCCGGGGACGAGGAGCTGCTGGCGCACTGGTTCGCCAACTCCGCCTTCTGACCCCCAGGATGAGCGGCCCCGTCACCGGTGATCCGACCGGCGTCGGGGCCGCCCGTCGTGGTGCCCCCGTACGCGGCGGAACCGGGGTGCGGGTGTCCGGGCCCGCACGGCCCGCCCTATCTTGGCTGAGCGCCTTCAAGCGCTCGGGCCGCCACGCCAACGGCGGCTCGACACCCTCACCACAACTGGGATGGCCATGAACGGACTTGGATCACGCGTCCTCGCCCTGGCGATATGTCTGCCCGCACTCGCCCTGACCACCGCCCCGCCCGGCGCCGCCGCCCAGCCGGACACCGCCGCCGTACGGACGTCGGCGTCCGCCGCGGCCGACCCGGCGCCGTCCTGGACCGGGCCGCTGAGCACCCGGGGCCGGTACGTCGTCGACGCGAACGGCCGGCGCTTCAAGCTCAAGGCCGCCAACTGGGCAGGTGCGCAAGGCACCTGGCAGGGGAACGGGAACGTCGACGACCCCGCGAACAACCAGGCGGGACAGGTCTCGCACAACATCCCGCTCGGCCTGGACCGCGTCCCGATGGCCCGACTCATGGCCGACTTCCACGGACTGGGCCTCAACAGCATCCGGCTGCCGTTCGCCGACGCGCTGATCCACGACACCACCCCGGTGCCGGACTCCGCCGTCGCCGCCAACCCCCAACTGCGCGGCCGGACCCCGCTGCAGGTGTACGACGCCGTCGTGGAAGCCCTCAGCGCGGACGGCTTCGCGGTCATCCTCAACAACCACACCACCAGCTACCGCTTCTGCTGCGGCCTGGACGGCAACGAGCGCTGGAACAGCGGGCAGAGCACCCAGCAGTGGGAGGACGACTGGGTGTTCATGGTCGACCGGTACAAGGCCAACAAGCGGGTCGTCGGTGCCGACCTGCGCAACGAGGTCCGCCGCGACACCTGGGACGACCCCAACTGGGGCCTCGGCGACGCCCACGACGAGTACGCCGCCTTCGAGGAGGCCGGAAACCGGATCCTGCAGGCGGACCCGGACATGCTCGTCGTCATGGAGGGCATCAACTGGTACGGCATCCCCGCCGCGGTGTTCAGCCACGGCCGCCCGATGCTCACCCCGGTGCGCACCCTCTCCCACACCCTGATCGACTCCGGCAAGCTCGTGTACTCCGCGCACTTCTACGCCTACACCGGCCCGGCCAACACCGGCGCGGGCAGCGGGCCGGGAGCGACGAGCGACCCCCGCTACCAGGACTTCACCCCGGACCAGCTCGCCCAGGTGGTGAACGACGAAGCCCTGTTCGTCACCCAGGCCGGCCAGCACTTCACCGCCCCGGTGTGGATCAGCGAGTTCGGCGCGGGAGGCCGCGGCTCGACCGACGCCAAGGAACAGACCTGGCTGCACACCTTCACCGACCTCCTGGCCAGGAACGACACCGACTTCGCCATCTGGCCCCTGGTCGGCTGGGCCGACGCCAACGGCAAGCCCCAGGACAGCTGGGCGCTGCTCTCCTACGACCCCACCGGCAAGCGGCTCGGCCTGAACGACCCGGGGGACTGGCGGGCCACCGACTGGAACAAGCTCGTCGGCGCCCCCGCGCTGACCGGCCCGGTCGCGCCGGTCGACCACTGGAACATGCTCGACCTCGACCACGGCGACCAGAACGTCTCCCGGCGGATGCTCGCCCTGCCGGACTGGAGCAGCGGCAACCGCAAGGGCGACTGCCCGGACGGCCAGCGTCTCACCGGCCTCGGCCGCGGTGACAGCCGCGGCCTGTGCACCGACGCCGGCGAGCCCGCGGCGGGCGCCGGCGACTGGGTGACCGTCACCGACGAGCGGTACGTCACCGAGGGCGACTGGGCGTCCGGCTACAACAAGCTGCAGTGCCCCGACCACACCTTCGCGGTCGGGTACGCGGTGCACGGCGACGCCATGGCGGCCCTGCTGTGCGCCCCCGCGGCCGGGCGGCTGCCCACGAACGGGCACGACGTCTGGTTCGACCACGGCGACAACCGGCCGGCGACGGGCGGCTCGGCGGCGAGCGACTGGGCGCCGGGCCACTACAAGGGACAGTGCGGGGACGACGAGTACGTCGCGGGTGTCGCCTACACCTGGCGCTGGCTGCACTACGGCGTCCCGGACGCCCTGCTCTGCCGCCCGCTCGTCTGACCGACCGGGCCCGACCGAGCGGTGGCCGGGTTCCGCACCCGGCCACCGCTGGTCGGCGGGCATGACCCCCCTGGAACAGGGCCGCCGACTGGCCGCCGGAGCCTGACTGACCGGGCGACTTGTGTCGGGCGCCGGGCGGGGGTACTGTCTCCCAGTCGCTCGGCAGGGAGCACCGGACACGCATCGGCGCGGACGGTCCCGGGGCGGCCAATCCCTTGAAACACCACTTCCTGGTTCGCGCCGGGTCGCGTTTGCGTTTTCGCATCGCGGCAGGGCGCTTATTCGGTGTGCGCGGTTTATCGGATTGCGGTCGGACTTGGCTGGATTCGCTTTCCGGAGCGGGGATCGGCTAGAGTTTGAAACGTCGGACAGGGCGTCAAGCCCCGGAAGACACCGGCGAGTTGGATGACGAAGCCCCGGAAACGGAGC
>NZ_JBMVFA010000020.1:0-143554 GCF_049543595.1 Kitasatospora sp. NPDC094028
GTTTTCCGCTCCGTTTTCCGGAGTTTCATTCATCGGATTCACTTTCCGCGTTGTCGCCCCGGTCTCCCGCGGCGACTCCGGAACTGTACGGGGACAGGCACGTCACATGCAAATCGCCCCCGCCCGGGCTTCCGGACGGGGGCGATCGGCGAACGACCGGTGAACGGTCAGCGGACCTCGGTGATCTCCGGGCCGCGCGCGAACGGGTCGAGCGAGCCGAAGCGGTTCTCCGCGGAGGCGGCAGCCGCCCCGCCACCGTCCGCGACCATCTGCGCGTCCTCGGGAAGCTTCAGCACGATCGGGTCGCGGGGAGCCATCGGGCTGTCACCGCGCACGACGACCGTCTGACGGAAGACCTGCTCCAGGATGCCGGCCATCTCGGGCTGCACGGCGGCCTGGCCCGAGATCACGCCGCGCAGGAACCAGCGCGGCCCGTCGCAGCCGACGAAGCGCACCAGCTGCACACCCTGGGTGCCGTCCGGCAGCTGCACCGGAACCTGGGCACGGAGGTGCCAGCCCAGCTCGCCCTCCTCCTCATCGACGATGCCGCCCTGGGAGGTGATGCCGTTGGCGATCTCCTCGCGGACCTCGCCCCAGATGCCCTCGGACTTCGGGGCGGCGAAGGCCTGGAGCTGGATGGCGCTGTTGCCGAGCACGAGCGTCGCCGCGACGATCGCGTCACCGGCGACCTCGACGCGCAGCTCCATGCCCTCGACACCCGGGACCAGCAGGCCCCCGAGGTCGACGCGGCCCTCTTCGGGGTTCTCCAGCTCGGAGCTGTCCCACGGGCCGTCCGGCCGCGGGGCCGGCGGCAGGCCGACCTTGTCGGCCGGGTCCAGCTCGGTCACGTTCTCGCTCTCGGCGGAACCTTCGACGTCATCGGCCGTCTCGTCGGCGCTGATGGCGTCGTCGGCGAGCTGCTCGACAGCGTCCTCGCTCTTCTGGCGACGACGGAACACGGTCACTGTCCTTCCCGGTCCAAGACCGATGCGAATACCTGCTCGGCTTCCTGCGAGGCCGCGGGAATGCTAGACCGCGGCGTGGCCGCCGGTCGACCCGAACCCGCCCTCGGCGCGTGCCGACCCAGGCAGCTCGGCCACCTCGTGGAAGCGGGCCTTCTCGACCTGCTGGATGACCAGCTGGGCGATCCGGTCCCCTCGGCGGAAGCTGACCCCCTCGCGCGGGTCCAGATTGACGACGATCACCTTGATCTCTCCACGGTACCCGGCATCGACCGTCCCCGGGGAGTTCACGAGGGCAACGCCGCAACGAGCTGCGAGCCCCGAGCGCGGGTGGACGAAGGCCGCGTAGCCGTCCGGGAGCGCGATCGCGATGCCGGTGGGCAGCACGATCCGCTCGCCGGGGGCGAGTTCGGCGTCGACGGTGGTGCGCAGGTCGGCTCCCGCGTCGCCGGGCTGCGCGTACGCGGGCAGCGGCAGCTCGGGGTCGATCCGCCGGATCAGGACGTCCAGCGGCTGGCGGGGGGTCTCGCTCAAGGGTTCACCTCAAAGGCTCGTGCGCGCTTCATCAGGTCCGGGTCGTCGAGGACCTTCTCGATGTCCTCGGGACGACCGTGCGTGGTGAAGTGTTCCAGCTTGACCTGGATGAAGAGCGCCTGCGCGCGCACCGCGACCGGTCCGTCCGGGCCGCCGATCCGTGCCTCGGCGGCGCTGTAGACCTTCCGGCCGTGCACGCCGGTGACCCAGGCGCGCAGGTGCAGCACCGAGTCGACGGGCACCGGGGAGAGGAAGTCGGTCTCCAGCCGGCCGGTCACGGCGGGGATGTGCAGCAGCCAGTTGAGCGTGCCGAGGGTCTCGTCCATCGCCGTGGTCAGCACGCCGCCGTGGGCCAGGCCGGGGCCGCCCTGGTGGACGTCCCGGACGGTGAACTCGGCGGTGACGTCGAGTCCCTCGCCGGCGACCGCGTCGATCCGCAGGCCGCCGGGGTGCTGCGGGCCGCAGCCGAAGCAGTGCTCGTAGTGGGAGCCGAGGTGGGTGCCGGGGGCGGGCGCCTCGGGGTGGCGCTCCGGCAGGACGGCGTCCGGCGGCGGGGTGGTGGGGGTGGAGGCGGCCGGAGCGGGCGGCGTCGCGAGCGCCGGCCGGTCGGCGGGGGTGGTGGGGGATGGCGAACCGGTCACGGGAACCCACCCTACCCAGCGGTAGCCGGGCCTCCGGTGGGGGCGGCGTGCCGCCGGGGCCGTCAGGGCGCCCACAATGGAGGGCATGTACGACGAACGCCTCACGGTGCCGCGCTCCTGGTGGCTGCTTCCGGTCGCAGTCGGCCTCACCCTCGCGCTGATCCTGATCCGGGTCGGCGGCCTGGCCGCACTGATCGGGCTGGTGGTCGGCGTGGCCGCCGGCGCGGTCGCGATCAGCAGCTACGGCTCCGCCCGGATCCGGGTGGTCCAGGGCTCGCTGGTGGCCGGGCCGGCCCGGATCCCGGTGGACGCCCTGGGCGCCGCCCAGGCCCTGAGCCCGGCCGAGGCCGCGGCCTGGCGCGGTCCGAAGGCCGATCCGCGCGCCTTCATGCTGCTGCGCAGCTACGTCCCGACCGCGTTGCGGGTCGAGGTGACCGATCCGGCCGACCCGACGCCGTACCTCTACCTGTCGACCCGCTCGCCGATGAAGCTGGCCGCGGCGCTGGAGGAGGCCCGGCGCGGCGCCCGTACCTGAGCGCCCCGGGCTGAGTGCCCGGACATGACGACGGGCCCCGGAGGACCGGGGCCCGTTCACAACGGAGAGGGACGGTTCCGCGGCTGCGGGACCGTCCCTACGACTTCGTGCTGGGCGGCGTTGCCGCCGCCCGACTCCGTCCTGCCGGCGCCGCCCGTGCGGGTGGCTCCCGGGTCTGCCGTCCGGCCCCGCTGCCCGGGGCCGGAAGGGACGGTGTGCCGGTCCCGCGGGAGCCGCGGGCGCCGGGCGATGTCCGCTGCGGTGCTCAGGCGCCGCAGTCCCGGCAGATCGGGTTGCCGTTCTTCTCGCTGTAGAGCTGGCTGCGGTGGTGCACCAGGAAGCAGCTCATGCAGGTGAACTCGTCCGCCTGCTTCGGGAGCACGCGGACGGCGAGCTCCTCGTTGGAGAGGTCGGCGCCCGGCAGTTCCATGCCCTCGGCCGCGTCGAACTCGTCGACGTCGACCGAGCTGCCGCCCTTGTCGTTCCGCCGAGCCTTGAGTTCCTCGATGCTGTCTTCGTTGAGCTCGTCGTCGGTCTTGCGTGGGGTGTCGTAGTCCGTTGCCATTGTTCGCTCTCCCCCTCCGGGTTGTGCGGTGTGTGCGGTATCTCCAGCGCACGTAACGCATGGGGGGTCGTTCTTGTGCCCGACCCGAGGGCGAGATTTTGCCTTACTTCAAGCCCTGTTACTCAATCGACACTCAGCCGGGGGGCCGTTGGGGTGATCCATCGGGGCTCGACGGGCCTCACGCTGGGCCATCACAACCCGGCCCTGGAGCCGAATCTTCGGCCACGCACGGTGACCGGCGGGCGCTGCGGCACCCGCCCATTCCCTTGCCCACCAGGGGCGCCGGTCAATCCTTCGGACCGACCGGAGGGCCGAATCCGGTCACGGACCGCGACCGACAACCCGAAAGCGATCATCACTCTCCGGGGTCAACCGGAAACGTGGAGCGACACGGTGTGACCTTGGTCACGTTCAGAATCTTCCGGGGCAAACCGCGGAAAATCCACCCACTCCGACCGCTCCGGGAGCCAACCTACTCGGCGGCCCGGCGGGCCGCCTGGCGAGCCAGCTTGGCCTGCTGGCGCTCCTCGAAGCGGCGCGCCTGGGTGTCCAGTCCGTCCAGGAAGGTCCCGAGTTCGTCCTGGGCCAGCAGGCCCTCCGCGCCCAGCCCGCCGAGCTCCATCACGCGCAGGTGGCGCAGCACCGGCTGCAGCACGTCGTCGTGGTGGATGCGCAGGTTGTACACCCCGCCGAGGGCGATCTGCGCGGCGGCGCGCTCGAAGCCGGGGATGCCGTGGCCGGGCATCCGGAAGTCGGTGACCACGTCGCGGATGGCCCGCATGGCCTCGTCGGGGGCGATCTCCAGGGCGGCCTTGAGCAGGTTCCGGTAGAAGACCATGTGCAGGTTCTCGTCGTTGGCGATCTTCGCCAGCAGCTGCTCGCACAGCGGGTCGCCGGCGTACTTGCCGGTGTTGCGGTGCGAAATGCGGGTGGCCAGCTCCTGGAAGGCCACGTACGCGACCGAGTGCAGCATGCTGTGCGCGTTGTCGGACTCGAAGCCCTCCGACATGTGGTTCATCCGGGCCCGCTCCAGCTCGACCGGGTCGACGGCCCGGGTGGCGAGCAGGAAGTCGCGGATGGCTATCCCGTGCCGGCCCTCCTCCGCGGTCCAGCGGTGCACCCAGGTGCCCCAGGCGCCCTCGCGGCCGAACATGGTGGCGATCTCGTGGTGGTAGCTGGGCAGGTTGTCCTCGGTCAGCAGGTTCACCACCAGCGAGACCCGGCCCAGCGACGTCACCTGGGACTGCTCCAGCGCCCAGGCCTCGCCACCCAGCACGCCGTCGAAGTCGCGGCCCTGGCTCCACGGCACGAACTCGTGCGGCATCCATTCCTTGGCGACGGCCAGGTGGCGGTCGAGCTCCTTCTCCACGACCTCTTCGAGGGCCAGGATCAGCCGCGTGTCGGTCCAGCCGCTCGATCCGAGCGAGGTGCTGCTCTGCACTGGGGCGATGGTCACGGTCTTGCTCCCGGGAGACGGTCACGCGCGGGACGGGCGCGTTGGGCGGGCACTCGACGCTCCGCCGGAGGCACGGACTCGGGCACACCGGAGGACGCACTTACGGTTGCGTAGGTTACGACACCGTAAGTTGCCGGGGCGGGAAAAAACAAGCCGCCCCCGTCAGGCCTTATGTCGTCTTGACGGGCCTGACGGGGGCGGCTTGGAACGTGGCTGGTGGCGGCCGGTGCGCGACCGGACCGGGGATCAGGGCTTCGGGATGCGCACCCGCATGGTGAGGCCGCCACCGGCGCGCGGGGTGGCCTCGATGGTGCCGCCGTGGGCGCGCACCACCGAGCGGACGATGGACAGGCCGAGACCGACCCCCTTGTCGCTGCGGGTGCGGTCGGCGCCCTTGATCCGGCGGAACGGCTCGAAGATGTGCTCCAGCTCGTAGCCCGGCACCACCGGGCCGGTGTTGGAGACCACCAGCTCGCCGCCGCCGGGCACCTCGGCGGTGGCGAGCTCCACCCACCCGCCGGGGGTGTTGTACCGGACGGCGTTCTGCAGCAGGTTCAGCGCGAGCCGCTCCAGCAGCACGCCGTTGCCCCCGACCACGGCCGGGTCGAGCTTGGAGCGCAGCTCGACCTCGCGCTTGTCGGCCTCGCCCCGGGTCTGCTCCAGCGCCCGGGTGGCCACCTCGGACAGCTCCACCTGGCGGCGGTCGGTCAGCTCGTTCTCGCTGCGGGCGAGCAGCAGCAGGCCCTCGACCAGCTGCTCGCTGCGCTCGTTGGTGGCCAGCAGGGTCTTGCCCAGCTGCTGGAGGTCGGGCGAGGCGGCCGGGTCGGAGAGCTGGACCTCCAGCAGGGTGCGGTTGATCGCCAGCGGCGTGCGCAGCTCGTGCGAGGCGTTGGCGACGAAGCGGCGCTGGGAGTCGAAGGAGCGGTCGAGCCGGTCCAGCATGCCGTCGAAGGTGTCGGCGAGCTCCTTGAGCTCGTCGTCCGGGCCGTCCAGCTCGATCCGCCGGTGCAGGTCGGAGGAGGCGACGTCGCGGGCGGTGCGGGTGATCCGGCCGAGCGGGCGCAGCACCCGGCCGGCCAGCGCGTAACCGGCCGCGAAGGCGATCACGGCGAGGCAGACCAGCACGGTGAGCGACTTCTGCAGCAGCGTGTTGAGGGCCGAGGTGGAGCGCAGGTCGTGGTTGGCGGCGAGCGCCGTGTTCAGCTCGTCGCTGGTCATCGGGGTGCCGTTGACGTAGAAGGTCGACGACAGGCTGCCGTTGGGGAGGCGGGCGCTGAAGGTGAACTGCTGCGGCGCCACGTCGTGCAGCGCCTGGCGGACGAAGAAGTACATCAGCAGCAGCAGCACCACGCCGGCCATCAGGAACATTCCGCCGTAGAGCAGGGTCAGCCGCATCCGGATGGTGGGGCGGAACGGCAGCCAGGCGAGCATCCCGTCGCCGGGCGCGTAGGTGTCCTGGCGGGGCTGGCGCGGCGGCAGGATGGGCTTCGGCGGGACGGGGCGCGGGCCGCCGGCGGGCGCGCCGGAGGGCCCGCCGACCGGGGGCGGGGTGGTCATGACGGTCCTCTCGGGGCGTCCGCCGGGGCGGGCGCGGGGTTGCGACGGGGAGTGCGCGGGGAGGCGGACTCCGTGGTCAGATCCGGTAGCCGGAGCCCGGCACGGTGACGATCACCGGCGGGTCGCCGAGCTTGCGGCGCAGCGTCATCACGGTGACGCGCACGACGTTGGTGAACGGGTCGGTGTGCTCGTCCCAGGCCTTCTCCAGCAACTGCTCGGCGGAGACGACGGCGCCGCCGGCCCGCATCAGCACCTCCAGGACGGCGAACTCCTTGGGGGCGAGCTGGACGGTCCGGCCGTCCCGGATCACCTCGCGCCGACCGGGGTCGAGCGAGATGCCGGCGCGCTCCAGCACCGGGGGCAGCGGGATGGTCGCGCGACGGCCCAGTGCCCGGACCCGGGCGACGAGTTCGCTGAAGGCGAACGGCTTCGGAAGGTAGTCGTCGGCGCCGATCTCCAGGCCCTCGACCCGGTCGCTGATGTCACCGGAGGCGGTCAGCATGATCACCCGGGTGGCGAGGCCCTGCTCGACCACCTTGCGGCAGACGTCGTCGCCGTGCACCAGCGGCAGGTCGCGGTCCAGGACGACCACGTCGTAGTCGTTGACCGCGATGCGCTGGAGCGCGGCCTCCCCGTCGTACACCACGTCGACGGCCATCGCCTCGCGGCGCAGGCCGGTGGCGACGGCCTCGGCGAGCAGCTGCTCGTCCTCGACGACGAGAACCCGCACGGTGGTTGTCCCTTCTCCAGGCCGGCCCCGGAAGCGGACGCGCGGCTCCGACGGTGCCCCCATCCTGCCTGGTCCTGCGGTAAAGCAGCGATAAGCTGCCTCGCAGGCACGGAGCGTGCGCCCCGGACGGTGACCGTTCGTATCGGGACCGTTCCGTTTGGACTGTGACCCGGGCAACTTTCTCGCGCCGGGAGGTTTCCCGGCCCCGGGGGCGGGGAGGACAGCTGCACACCCGCGATCTGGCCTTCAGCCGATCGCACCCACCCGCCGTGCGTTCATCCGCGCCGGCCCTGGGGCTGGGACGTCACCGGGAGCGGCCGAGGGCCGTCTCCGCGTCCGACCGGAGATCCACCACTTCGGCCCGGGCGCATTCACCGGCTGGACCACCTCGGGGCGGAGAGCGCACGACCGTGCACGTCCGACACAGTAAGGGGGCCCGTATGGACGCCTTCAAGGCCGGAATCCTGCAGCGCATAGCCAACGCCGAGCAGGACCTGCACCGCGCGATCGAGGCCGGGGACGAGTTCCTCGCCGAGGTGGAGCAGTCCGAGCTGGACGACCTGCGTCGTCTGGCCGCCGAGCATGGCGTGGACACCGTGCTGGAGCGCCACCGCACCGCCGCCTGACCCGACACGCCGGTCCTCCGGCACCTGCGGCCCTGCGGGGGCCGTGCGAAACCCCAAGCCCTGGCACCCCCCGTATGCCAGGGCTCTTCGCATGCCGGAAACGCCCCGAGGGCCGGCGGTTCAGTCCGCCCAGGCGCGCAGCGCGGCCAGCCGCTCCTGCAGCGGCTGGTACACGCCGGGGGCGGCCGCCACGGTCAGCTCGGCGTCCGGGCCGTGGCCGGGGCGGCCGCCGGTCAGCGCGCCGGCCTCGGTGGCGATCAGGCAGCCGGCCGCGCGGTCCCAGGGGGCGAGGCCGCGCTCGTAGTAGCCGTCCAGCCGCCCGGCGGCGACGTCGCACAGGTCGACGGCGGCGGCCCCGCCCCGCCGGACGTCCCGCACCTCGGGCATCAGCGCCAGCAGCACCTCGGCCTGCCGCACCCGCACCGGCTGGACGTAGTTGAAGCCGGTGGCGATCAGCGCCTGGCCCCACGGCGGCGCCGGGCGGGCGGAGACCGGCCGGCCGTTCAGCCGGGCGCCCCGGCCGAGGACGGCGTGGAACAGCTCCTCGCGCGCCGGGGCGTACACCACGCCGACGACCGCCCGGCCGTCCAGCTCGGCGGCCACGCTGACCGCCCAGGAGGGCAGCCCGTACAGGTAGTTGACCGTCCCGTCGAGCGGGTCGACCACCCAGCGCACCCCGCTGGTGCCGGGGCGCTCGGCCCCCTCCTCGCCGAGGTAGCCGTCCTCGGGGCGGCGCTCGGTGATCAGCTCCAGGACGAGCTTCTCGGAGGCGAGGTCCATCTCGGTCACCACGTCGACCGGGCTGCTCTTGGTGCCGGCCACACCCAGGTCGGCGGGGCGGCCGTCGCGCAGCAGGGCGCCGGCCTGCCGGGCCGCGTCCAGGGCGACGTCCAGCAGGTCGTCGAGGAGCCGGTCGTCGGGCAGGGCGGGGGCGGTCACGGGATTCTCCTCCGGTGGGGCGGGGCGGGTGTCAGCGCTCGGCGACGGCCGGGCGCGGGGCGCGCGGGTTCGGGCAGCAGGCCACCGCGCACACGTCGTGGCTGGGGCCGAGACCGCCCAGCGCGCAGCGGGTCACGCCCTCGCCGCGCTCGGTGGCGGCCCGCTCCAGGACGAGCTCGCGCACGGCGGCGGTGAACCGCGGGTCGGCACCCACGGTGGCGGCCCGGGCCACCGGCAGGCCGAGCTCGGCGGCCTTGGCGACGGCCTCGGTGTCGAGGTCGTACTTGACCTCCATGTGGTCCGAGACGAAGCCGATCGGGACCATCACCACGGCGGGCGCGCCGTCCGCGTGCTGCGCCGCCAGGTGGTCGCAGATGTCGGGTTCCAGCCACGGGATGTGCGGGGCGCCGCTGCGGCTCTGGTACACGAGCTCCCACGGCCGGTCGGCGACGCCGGTGCGCTCGGCGAGGGCGGCGGCGATCAGCCGGGCCACGTCCAGGTGCTGGGCGACGTACGCGCCGCCGGGCCGGCCGCGGGCCGGGTCGTCCGGGGCGCCGGAGGCCTCGGCCATCGCCTCCGGGATGGAGTGGGTGGTGAAGGCGATCCGGGCGCCGGGGCGGACGGCCTCGGGCAGCTCGTCCAGGGCGGCCAGGGTGGCGTCGATCATCGGCCGGACGAAGCCGGGGTGGTTGTAGAAGTGCCGCAGCTTGTCGACGGTGAGCGCGGGCACGCCCTCCTCGGCGAGCGTGGCCAGCGCGTCGGCCAGGTTCTCCCGGTACTGGCGGCAGCCCGAGTAGCCGGCGTAGGCGCTGGTGGCGAGCACGGCGATCCGGCGGTGGCCGTCCGCGGCCATCTCCCGCAGGGTGTCCACCAGGTAGGGCGCCCAGTTCCGGTTGCCCCAGTACACCGGCAGGTCCAGCCCGTGCTCGGCGAAGTCCTTGCGCAGCGCGGCGAGCAGCTCGCGGTTCTGCTCGTTGATCGGGCTGACCCCGCCGAACAGGAAGTAGTGCCGGCCCACCTCCTTCAGCCGCTCCTTGGGGATGCCCCGGCCGCGGGTGACGTTCTCCAGGAACGGGACGACGTCCTCGGGGGCCTCGGGCCCGCCGAAGGAGAGCAGCAGCAGGGCGTCGTACGGCTGTGCCGCAGCGGGAGCGGCGCCGGACGGTGAGGGTTTGCGCGCGTCGGACATGGCACCGATCCTGCCACTGAGGGGCCGGACGTCGTGGCCGGGGCCGCGCGGCTGTCCGGAAAATACTGTTTGCCAACGTACGTAAGCTGTCTATACCAGCGTCGTTCCTTACCCCTCTCCGTCCGGAGCTCCCCCGTGCTCTCCAGCTACCGCCGGATCTTCGCCGCCCCCGGCACCCTGGCGTTCTCCTCCACCGGCTTCATATCCCGGATGCCGATCTCCATGACCGGAATCGGCATCGTCACCATGCTGTCCCAGCTGCGCGGCTCCTACGGCGTCGCGGGCCTGGTCTCCGCGACCCTGGCCGTCTCCGCCGCCGTCCTCGGCCCGCAGGTCTCCCGGCTGGTCGACCGGCACGGGCAGGCCCGGATCATCGTCCCCGCCATGGCGCTCACCATCGGCGCCGTGGTCGGCCTGCTGCTCTGCGCCCGACTGCGCGCCCCGGACTGGACGCTGTTCGTCTTCGCCGCCGGGATGGGCGTCATGCCCAGCACCGGCGCCATGGTCCGCGCCCGCTGGGCCCACCTCTACCGGGACGACGCCGACCAGCTGCACACCGCCTACTCCTTCGAGGCCGTCGTCGACGAGGTCTGCTTCATCGTCGGCCCGATCCTCTCCATCGGCCTGGCCACCTCCGTCTTCCCCGAGGCCGGCGTGCTGCTCGCCGGGATCTTCCTCGCCCTCGGCGTGCTGCTGTTCGCCGGGCAGCGCTCCACCGAGCCGCCCGTCCACCCGGGCGCCCGGCACGAGGGCGGCTCGGTCATCCTCAATCGCGGCCTCCAGGTGCTGATCCTGACCTTCGTCGCCACCGGTGCGATCTTCGGCTCGGTCGAGGTCGTCACCGTCGCCTTCGCCGACGCCCAGGGGCACAAGCCGATCTCCAGCGTGATCCTCGCCCTCTGGGCGCTCGGTTCCTGCCTGGCCGGCGTCGTCTTCGGCACCCTCAAGCTCACCGGCTCGCTCGCCGTGCGCTTCTTCGGCGGCGTGGTGTTCATGGCGGTCAGCATGGTGCCGCTGGTGCTGGCCGCCCACGCCGTGCACGGCATCGGCGGGCTGGTCGCGGTCGGTGCCGCGCTGCTGGTCGCCGGCATCGCCATATCCCCGACCCTGATCAGCGCGATGGCCCTGGTGGAACGGCTCGTCCCGGCCGCCCAGCTGACCGAGGGCATGACCTGGACCACCACCGGCCTCGCCCTCGGCGTCGCGGTCGGCTCCTCCGCCGCCGGCTGGGTGGTGGACGCCTCCGGCGCCGCCGCCGGCTACTGGGTACCGCTCACCGCCGGCCTCCTCGGCGTGGTCGCCGCCCTCGCCGGCCTCGGCCGGCTGCGCGCCGGGCTCACCGCCCAGGAGGCGGCCGCCACCGGGGCACAGCCCGTAGACGCCGAACGGTGAGCTGACTAATCTCTCGCCCTACCCGTGGGCCTACCCACGGGTAGGGCGGCATGCCGCCACTTCGTCGAAGCGCACGGAGCAGGAGGCAGCGCAATGCCCCAGGCCAGCACCGCGACCCCGACCCGCTGGACCAACTGGGCGGGCAACCAGAGCGCCCGCCCCACCCGGACGGCCACCCCCGGCACCCCGCAGGAGCTCGCCGCGGAGATCCTGCGCGCCGCCGAGCAGGGCCGCACCGTCAAGGCCGCCGGCTCCGGCCACTCCTTCACCGCCATCGCCTCCCCCGGCGACGGCCTCCTGCTGCGGCCCCACGCACTCACCGCCGTCCGCGGCATCGACCGCGCGGCCGGCACCATCACCATCGAGTCCGGCTTCCCGCTGCACCGCCTCAACCGGATGCTCGCCACCGAGGGCCTCTCCCTCACCAACATGGGCGACATCGAGGTCCAGACCGTGGCCGGCGCCACCAGCACCGGCACCCACGGCACCGGCCGCGACTCCGGCTCGCTCGCCGCCCAGATCCGCGCCCTGGAGATCGTCCTCGCCGACGGCACCGTCCGGACCTGCTCCCCCACCGAGAACCCCCGGCTCTTCCAGGGCGCCCGGCTCGGCCTCGGCGCCCTCGGCGTGATCACCGCGCTCACCCTCGCCGTCGAACCGGCCTTCCTGCTCACCGCGCACGAGCAGCCGATGGCCTTCGACGAGGTGCTGGAACGCCTCGACGACCTCACCGCCGTCAACGAGCACTTCGAGTTCTACTGGTTCCCGCACACCGACCGCTGCTCCACCAAGCGCAACAACCGCAGCCAGGGGCCGGCCGCCCCGCTGCCCCGGTTCAAGGAGTGGCTGGAGGACGACTTCCTCTCCAACACCGTCTGGGAGGGCGCCTGCCGGGTCGGCCGCCGCTTCCCCGGCTCCATCCCGACCATCGCCGCGCTGGCCAGCCGCGCCTGGTCCGAGCGCAGCTTCACCGACACCGCGTACAAGGTCTTCACCAGCCCGCGCAAGGTCCGCTTCGTGGAGATGGAGTACGCCGTCCCGCGCGCCGCCGTCGCCGAGGTGCTGCGCGAGCTGAAGGCCCTGGTGGAACGCTCCCGCTGGAAGGTCAGCTTCCCCGTCGAGGTGCGCTTCGCCCCCGCCGACGACCTCTGGCTGTCCACCGCCTCCGGCCGGGACACCGCCTACATCGCCGTCCACCTCTACCGGGGCACCACCGACCAGGGCTACTTCACCGGCGTCGAACAGCTGATGACCGCCCACCGGGGCCGCCCGCACTGGGGCAAGCTGCACACCCGCGACGCCGAGTACCTGGCCGGCGTCTACCCGCACTTCGCCGACTTCACCGCACTGCGCGACGAGGTCGACCCGCGGCGCGTCTTCGGCAACGACCACCTGCGCCGCATCCTCGGCGCCTGACCACGCCTGACCACGGCCGACTACGGCGTCGCGGTCGGCGGCTGCGGGCCCGCCGTCGCGTGCGCCGGCGCGCCGCTCGGCACGGGCGGCTGCGGCGTGGCCTCGCCGGTCGGCTTCCCGCCGCCCGCGGAGGGGGAGGCGCCGGCGGACGGCGAGGCGCTCGGGACCGCCGTGGGCGAGGCGCCGCCGCCGGACCCACCGGACCCACCGGACCCACCGGGGTCGGCGCTCGGGGTGCCGCTCGGCTCCCGGCCCGGCCGCGGACTCGCCGGGGCCGAGGCGCCGCCGGACGGCGCCTCGGTCGCCGAACCGCGCCCGCCGCCGGTGGACGGCCGCTCCGCGGGGGCGTCCTGCGGCGTCGAGGACTTGGGCGTCACCGTGCCGCCGAAGGACGTCCCGTTCCCGGACTCGCCCTTCACCGTCGCCGACACCGGCTGCCCGGTGGCCAGTTCGAAGGCCGTGATCGGCACCATCGCCAGCACGAACACCAGGCCGGACACCGCCGCACAGGACTTCCAGGTCCAGCGCCGGCGGGCCCGCACCACCCGCGGTTCGTTCCACTCCGCCGAGATCACCGGCGGCCCCGCCGGTCCGGCCGCCTCCGTCTGCTCGGCCGGCGCCTGGCGCAGCGTGTTCGCGGTCTGGTTCGGCCCCCGGTCCACCGCCTCGCGCAGCTGCTCGCCGGTCCGCCGGAACAGGTGCTGGAACACCGCGCCGCCGGTGGTCGCCCCGATGCTCACCACCGCGGCGCCCATGATCGTGCCGTACACCCCGAGTTCGGAGGCCAACAGGGCCCCCGCCACCGCGGCCAGCGCACTCGCCGCGACCTGAGCCACACTCAGATCGATCCGCTTGCGCTCGTCCTTGCCGCCCTCCTCGGCGGGGCCCCGCTCCGACATCGACATCCCTCGGTCCGTACGACTGTTCTTCGAACAAGTCACTCCATCTTGCCCAAAGAAGGACACAAGGGGCGAAAATGCGGTTCTCCGCCTCCGGATTGTGTGAAGATGATCACCGTTCATCCGCCGATGGTTCGCCGTTGGGGGCGCGCGCTCTTGAGATTCCCGTGAATCGCGGGAGACTTGAGCGGCGAGCCGCCCCTTCGGATGCCACGAATGGAGTACTGTTCGTAAGGCCTGACCCCTGGGTCGACTTGTCGACTGCGCTCACACCGGCAGTCTGACGAAGAGCCACGGAGCAGGCACGCACGGCGACGCCGGTCCCGGATCGTCGCGAACACTCCGTGTGCGAGGACGGCCGGGACACCCAGGCGCGACGTCGACGGATGACGTGGCAAAAAGGCAACCGTGCCACAGCGGCATGCGCGGGCGTGAGCCCGACACGCCGGGGAACTCAGCAAGGTTGTGGCCAGTCGCGAGCGGGCAGGCCACACTCAGTACGGGAGCAGCGACGCAGGTGACGTCGGCAGGCACCACCCGGGAGGTAACCGTGCCCGAACTGCGGGTTGTGGCCGTCAGCAACGACGGCACACGGCTGGTGCTCAAGGCTGCCGACAGCACGGAGTACACCCTCCCCATCGACGAGCGGCTGCGCGCCGCCATCCGCGGCGACCGGCCGCGCCTCGGCCAGATCGAGATCGAGGTCGAGAGCCACCTCCGCCCCCGGGACATCCAGGCGCGGATACGAGCCGGTGCCTCCGCCGAGGAGGTCGCCCAGGCCGCCGGCATCTCGGTCGACCGGGTCCGCCGCTTCGAGGGACCGGTCCTCGCCGAGCGCGCCTTCATGGCCGAGCGCGCCCGCAAGACCGCCATCCGCCGCAACGGCGAGACCACCGGGCCGCAGCTCGGCGAGGCCGTCGCCGAACGGCTCGCGCTGCGCGGCGCCGAGAAGGAGACCGAACGCTGGGACTCCTGGCGGCGCGACGACGGCACCTGGGAGGTCATCCTCTCCTACCGTGCCGACGGCGAGGGCCGCAGCGCCTCCTGGACGTACGACCCGCCCCGGCGCCTGGTCCAGCCCAACGACGACGAGGCCCGCGCGCTGATCGGCGAGAACGTCGAGCGCGAGGAGGAGTCGGTCTTCCCGTTCATCCCGCGGATCGCCCGGCTCCCCCAGGACCGGCCGCCCCGCCCGATGATCGACCGGCCCTCCGCCGACCGCATCATGTCGGCCCGCGAGGTCCGCGAGTCGCGCGAGGCCACCGCCGAGTCCCGGGACTCGCTGACCAGCCTGCTCGATGTCGTGCCCGCCTTCCGCGGCGACCTCGCGGTCGGCGGCCCCGCCCCGATCGAACCGGTGCCCGCCGAGGTGGCCGAGGCGAACGAGGAACCGGCCGCCGCGGCCGCCGCCCCGGCGGTCGGCGCGGGCTCGGCCTACGCCGACATCCTGATGCCGCGCGCCGTCGCCCCGCACCGCGAGCGCCTGGTCGGCACCACCGACCGGCAGGCCGAGGCGGACGGCGTCCGGCCCGGCCGACGGGCCACCGTGCCCAGCTGGGACGAGATCGTCTTCGGCAGCCGGCGCAAGAAGCAGGAATAGGACGTGCACGGTGAAGGGGCGGGAGGCCATCGGCCTTCCGCCCCTTCACCGTTGCCGCCCGCCGGCCCACCGGCACCGACCGCCGGCCCGGGATCAGCCCGGCTGGTCGGTCACCGCCACCGGGCGGCTCTCGTCGCTCGACCACTCGCTCCACGAGCCCGGGTACAGCGTGGCGGACAGGCCCGCCACCTCCAGCGCCAGGATCTGGTGCGCCGCCGTCACACCCGAACCGCAGTACACCGCCGTCTCCCGCTCCCCCGCGCCCAGCGCACGGAACCGGGCCGCCAGTTCGGCGGCCGGCCGGAACCGCCCGTCCGGGCCCACGTTCTCCGTGGTCGGCGCCGACACCGCGCCCGGAACGTGCCCGGCCCTCGGGTCCACCGGCTCCGTCTCGCCCCGGTAGCGCTCGCCCGACCGGGCGTCCAGCAGCAGACCGGACCGGGCCCGGGCCGCGGCGCCGTCCGCGTCCACCGTGGGCAGCCGACCCGGCACGGCCTTGAAGTCGCCCTCGGCCGGCTCCGGCAGCTCGGTCGTCACCGGAAGACCCGCCGACCGCCAGGCCGCGAAGCCGCCGTCCAGCACCCGGACGTCCCGGTGCCCCGCCCAGCGCAGCAGCCACCACGCGCGGGCCGCCGCCATCGAGGCCGCGCCGTCGTACACCACGACCGGGCGCTCGCCGCTCACCCCGAAGCGGCGCATCGCCGCGCCGAACTCCTCCGGGTCCGGCAGCGGGTGCCGCCCGCCCCGGCCCGGGGCACCGGGCGGGGCCGCGAGGTCCCGGTCCAGCTCGACGAAGTGGGCGCCCGGCAGGTGCCCGGCGGCGTACTCCTCGGCGGCGGTCGGGCCGCCCGGCGCGGCACCGACCAGCTGGTAGCGCACGTCCAGCAGCACCGGCGGGCGGGCCGAGCCGAGTGCCCGCGCCAACTCGGCCGCGGAGATCAGCGGAGAACCGTCGTTGAAGGTGGTCATGCGGGCCATTGTCGCGCAGCACCGGCTCCGGGGCGTGCCGTCCGGACCCCCTTCCGGGCCGGGGCGCGCCCGACGCGCCGCTCTTTGTGCGCTCTTTGCCGGACTTTCCGCGCGGCCCGAGGGTTGGGCGCGCGCCAGGGTGGAAGCATCACCCTCGCGCGCGAGGATTCCCGTGCGCCAACCACCCACGAGGAGGCCCGCATTGCCCGCGGTGGAACTCCGACTGGCCCAGGGCACGCCCTGCTGGGTCAGCCTGCTGACCGACGACCTGCCCGGAGCCCGCGCCTTCTACGGCGCCCTGCTCGGCTGGACGTACACCCCCGGCCCCGGCCAACTCGGCGCCTACGTACGGGCCGAGCTGGACGGCGAACCGGTCGCCGGTCTCGGCGTCTCCACCGCCACCGGCTTCCCGGTGCAGTGGACCACCTACTTCGCCGTGGACGACGCCGACCGCACCGCCCAACTCGTCCGGGAATGCGGCGGAACCGTCGCCGTCGGCCCCCTCCAGGCCGAGCGCGCCGGGCGGATGGCCATCGCCGCCGACGTCTCCGGCGCCGTCTTCGGCCTCTGGCAGGGCGAGGAGCACCCCGGCCGGGAGGCCGGCAGCACACCCGGCGGGCCCGCCTGGTCCGAACTGCTCACCCCCGACGCCGAAGGCGCCGCCACCTTCTACGCCACCGTGCTCGACCGGCCCGTCCGGCCCGGAACCGAGGAATCCGCGCTGCTCGTCCACGGCCGCCCGGCGGCCGGCCTGCGGCACCACGCCGACCTGCGCGGCCACCCGCCGCGCTGGCGCACCCACTTCGCCGTCCCGGACGCCGAACTGACGGCCCACCAGGCCGTCGAACTCGGCGGCCGCGTCCTGGTCGAGCCGCACCACACCGCGCGCGGCCGCGCCGCCCGGCTGGCCGACCCGCAGGGCGGGCACTTCTCCGTCCTGGAGGTGGGGGCGTGAGTCGCCCGCCCGCCCCCGCTGCGGCCCCCGCGGCCTAGACCTGCTGCTCCTCGAAGGGCAGCACGTCCGGGGAGAGCACCGAGGCGCGGGCCGTCGCGGCGGTCAGCCGGCGGCGGTGGTGGCGGCGGCACAGCACCTCGTAGCCGACCTCGTCCTCGCTCACCGAGATGTCGCCGATCACCACCTGGGCGCCCTCGACCACCATCACCCCGCCGACCGTCCGGGCGTTGTGGGTCGCCCGCGCACCGCACCAGCACAGCGCCTCCACCTGCAGCACCTCCACCCGGTCGGCCAGCTCGATCAGGCGCTGCGAGCCGGGGAACAGCCGGGTGCGGAAGTCCGTGGTGATGCCGAAGGTGTAGACGTCGATGTCGAGCTCGTCCACCACCCGGGCCAGCTGGTCGACCTGCTCGGCCGCGAAGAACTGCGCCTCGTCGCAGATCAGGTAGTCCACCCGGCCACCCGCCGAGAGGCGGTGCACCACGTGCGCGTGGAAGTCGAAGTCGTCCGTCACCTCGACCGCCTCCGCGCGCAGGCCCAGCCGGCTGGAGATGGTCGCCGCACCGGCCCGGTCGTTGCGGGTCAGGATGACCCCCTGCCGACCGCGCGCCGTGTGGTTGTGGTCCATCTGCAGCGCCAGCGTCGACTTGCCGCAGTCCATCGTGCCCGAGAAGAACACCAGTTCAGCCATGGGTGGAGCAAAGGCCTTTCACATCAAGGGGGTTCGGGCGCCTCGGGCGCACACGGGTCGGGGTCACGGATCAGCCGCGGACTTCGAGCAGCGGCACGAACTGCTCGACCGGAGTCATCGAGCCGTGCAGGCCGATCATCGCCGACTCGCCGGGCTCGTTGCGGGAGGCGATGATCGCGATGTCGTCGCGCGCCGCGGCGACCACGTCACCGATCCGCCCGTACACCCGCTCGTCCACCACCGGGCCGAACCAGCCCGCGGCGATCGCCTCGTCCCGGGTGGCCACCCACATCCGGTCGCCCAGCACCTCGCTCCACACCGTGTGCACGTCGGCCGCCGCACCCGGCACCGCGTACACGTGCCGGGCCCGGCCCTCGCCGCCCAGCAGGGCCACGCCGGCGCCGAGCTCCCAGTCCTCGTCGAAGTCGATCCGGTCCTCCGGGGCGATGTCGATCATGCCGTGGTCGGCGGTCACGTACATCGCCGAACGCGGCGGCAGCTGCTCGGCCAGCCGGCGGGCCAGCCGGTCCACCGCGTCCAGCGTCATCCGCCACTCGTCGGAGTCCACCCCGAAGCGGTGACCGGCGCCGTCCAGCTCGCTGACGTAGGTGTACACCAGCGCCCGGTCGTGCTCGGCCAGCCAGGAGGCCGCCAGGTCCATCCGCTCCTCGCCGGTGGTCCGGCCCAGGAAGGTGCCGCCGGACAGCGCCACCCTGGTCAGCGGCGTCTGCGCGAACAGCGGGGAGGACACCTGCGCGGTCGCCACCCCCGCCTCGTGCGTCCGCTCGAACACCGTGGGGTACGGCTGCCACGCCCCCGGATCGGTGTGCGGCTGCCAGCGCAGCTGGTTCATCAGGTAGCCGGCGCCCGGCACCGCCACCGTGTACCCCGCCAACCCGTGCAGGCCGGGCGGAGTACCGGTGCCGACCGAAGCCAGCGAGGTCGCCGTGGTCGAGGGGAAACCCGCCGTCAGCGGACGGCCGGTGCCGCCCAGCGAACTGCCGACCAGCGAGGACAGGAACGGCGCGTACTCGGGGTGGCGCAGCAGCAGCTCCCAGCCCAGGCCGTCCACCAGGAACACCACCGCGCGGTCCGCCGGGGCGATCGGCAGCGTCGCGGTGAACCCCGGCACGCCGAGGCCCGCCGCCACCGAGGGCAGCAGGTCGCACAGCGAACCGCTGCCGTAGAGGGGCGCGGGGGCCGCGGCGGGGTCAAGGATCTCGAAGGCGTCGTAGCCGTCGGGGGAAGCGAAGGACATGGAACCGGATTCGTCGCGGGCGGAAGCTCTGGAACTGGGGAGCTGCGGTGGATCAGGCCCGCGGGCCGTTGTCGATCGTCGCGTCGGACAGCGCCCGGGCGAAGGCCAGCGCCTGGGCGACCGTCTCCGGGCCGTCGCCGGCCTCGCTCACCCGCAGCGACAGGTCGTCGGCCGTCGCCGAACCGGTGTAGCCGTGGTCCGCCTCGCAGTTCGGGTCCGAGCAGCCGGCCGGCTCCAGGTCCAGGCGCTGCACCGCCCCCCAGCCGATCGTCAGCACGACCTCGCGCGGCAGCGTCCCCGGCGTGTACGTCTCCGGGTTCGCCACCATCCGGCTCACCACGACCGAGCCAATCCGGTCCAGCCGCACGCTCTCCGTCGACGTCGTGGCGTACGGCACCGCCGGGCTGCCCTCGGCGCCCGACTGCTCGTCCGTGTGGCTCACCACGAACCGCGTCGGGGTCAGCACCAGCACCGTCACGTGCCGGCGCACCTCGTTCGCGTCGAAGGTGGTCTCCTGGTGCACCAGGTAGGAGCTGATCGGCTCGGGGCCCACCGCGGACTCCACCGCCTCGGACACCAGGGCCGGGTAGTAGCCGCTGCGCTCGATCGCCGAGCGCAGGTCCTGAGTGGTGGTGGTACCGGTCTTCGCCATAACTCCATCCTGGCATGGTCCGCCGACGAAGCGGGCGGCGCGGCGCCGAGCTTCGGACAACAGGCGCCCGCGAGCGGGGCACAACCAAGGAAGGTTACAGCGTGCTCATCGCGCGCGGGCCCAGATCGCTCCGGACGGGCAGCGGCGCGATGCGCACCCGCGCCCCAAGGATCGCCAGTCCGTGCGGGGCCACGACCACCGGTTCGAGGTCCACCGAGGCGATCTCCGGCACGTCGTCCACCAGCTGCGACACCCGCAGCAGCAGCTCCTCCAGGGCGCCGGTGTCCACCGCCTCGGCGCCGCGCCAGCCGAACAGCAGCGGCGCCGCCCGCACCTCGCGGACCAGCGAGGCCACGTCCTGGTCGGTGGCCGGGACCAGCCGGTGCGCGAGGTCGCCCAGCAGTTCGGCGGGGGCGCCGGCCAGCCCGAAGGAGAGGATCGCGCCGACCGCCGGATCCACCGTGGCGCCGATCACGGTGTCAACGCCGCGCGGCGCCATCCGCTGCACCACCAGCTCGGCCTGCGCGGCGCCGCCGAGCAGCGAGTCCAGCTCGCGGTGGGCCCGGCGCAGGCCCGCCTCGTCGGTGAGGTCCAGTCGGACGCTGCCCAGGTCGGGTCGGTGGCGCAGGTGCGGGGCGGTCGCCTTCAGGGCCACCGGGTAGCCGAGCGCGGCCGCCGCCTCGACGGCCGTCCGCTCGTCCGGGGCGGGCAGCGCGGGCGAGACGTCGATGCCGTAGCGGGCCAGCAGCGCGCGGGCCCCGTCGTCCGGCAGGGTGATCCGGGCGCCGCCCGGCTGGGTGCGGGCCGCTGTCGCGGTGCGGGTGTTCAGCGCCGCCTCGACCAGGGCGCGGGCGCCCGGCTCGTCGATCCGGTCCAGCTCGGGGACGCGCGCCGTCTCCTCCGCCGCGGCGGTGCGGCGCCGCCACTGCGCGTAGTGCACGGCGTGCGCGAGGGCGCGCACCGCGCGCTCGGGCGCCGCGTACGCCGGGACGCCGCCGGGGCGCAGCCGTACCGGCAGGTCGGTCAGCGCCAGGTGGGCGAGCACCAGAGGCTTGCCCAACTCCCGTGCGCGCACGCCCGCTTCGAGCAGGGCGGTGGCGATCTCGGGATCGTCCGAGCCCATCTCGGGGTCGTCCGGGCCGGTCAGCCGGCCGCCCATGAAGGCGTGCGCGGAGGTACCGATCGGCGGGATGGCGACGGCGATCACCGCGTCCACCGCGGGATCGGCCAGCGCGACGTCCAGTGCGATCCGGAAGTTCTCGCCGGTCGCGGCCGTGGTGAGGTCGACGGGCGTGCGCGGACGCAGGCCCGCGCTCAGGCAGGCGTCGTACGTGAGCAGGCCCAGCGAGTCCGAGTTCCCGACCACGGCGACCCGGTCCCCGGGTGGCAGCGGCTGCTGGGCCAGCAGCTCACCGGTGTCGTACAGCTCCGTGATGGTCGCCACCCGGATCACGCCGGCCTGCTCGAACAGCGCGTCGACGGTCGCGTCCCGCAGGCCGCTGGCGGTGACCGGGACGGCGTGCCCGGGCGGAAGGCTGCCGGTGTGCCGGGCGCCCTTGACCACCACGACCGGCTTCGCGGCGGCCAGCCGGCGGGCGATCCGGGTGAACTTGCGCGGGTTGCCGAAGGACTCCAGGTAGAGCAGCACCACCTCGGTGGCCTCGTCCTCCGCCCAGTACTGCAGGAAGTCGTTGCCGGAGACGTCCGCCCGGTTGCCGACCGAGGCGAACGAGGAGACGCCGAGGCCGCGCCGGTGGGCCGCCTCCAGCAGGGCCACGCCGATCGCGCCGGACTGGCAGAAGATGCCGAAGCCGCCGCGCTCCGGCAGGTGCGGGGCGAGCGAGGCGTTCAGCGGGAGGTCCGGGTCGGTGTTGATCAGGCCGAAGGCGTTCGGGCCGATCACCCGCATCCCGGCCGCGCGGGCCTGGCGCACCAGCGCGCGCTGCCGGTCCCGGCCCTCCGGGCCGGTCTCCGCGTACCCGGCGGTCAGCACCACCAGGCCCTGCACGCCGTGCGCGCCGCACTCGGCGACGGCCGCCGGGACGGCGCCCTCCGGGACGGTGATCACGGCCAGGTCCACCGGCCCGGGAATGTCCAGAATCGAGCGGTGCACCGGGACGCCGTCCAACTCGGTGCCGGGCGGGGCGTTGCGGTTCACCGCGTAGACGGCGCGGGGGGTGTCCTTGGGCTCGTAACGGCTCTCGAACTCGGTGTCGAAGCTGCCCAGCAGGTCCCGCAGGACGGCCCGGCCGACCGTCTGCGGGTTGCGCGAGACCCCGATCACCGCGACCGAGCGCGGAGTGAGCAGCCGCTGCACCGAGCGGGCCTCGGCGCGGTGCTCGCGGGCGCGCATCACGGCGAGCGAGCGCTCGGTCTGTTCGAGGTCGAACTCCAGGTGCACCACGCCGTCCGCGAAGCTGCGGTGCTGGGTGTAGCCGGCGTCGGTGAAGACCTTCACCATCTTCCGGTTCTCCGGCAGCACCTCCGCCTGGAAGCGCCGGATGCCGCGCTCCTGCGCCACCGCGGCGATGTGCTCCAGCAGGGCGGAGGCCACGCCGCGGCCCTGGTGGGCGTCCTGGACGAGGAAGGCCACCTCGGCGTCGGTGCCGGTCTCGGACGGGCGGCCCTCGGCGTCGATCCGGTCGTAGCGGACGGTCGCGATGAAGCGGTCCCGGATCACCACGGCCAGGCCGACCCGGTTCACGAAGTCGTGATGGGTGAAGCGGCGGACGTCCTTGTCGGAGAGCCGGGGGTAGGGGGCGAAGAAACGGAAGTACTTGGACTGCTCGGAGACGTGTCCGTAGAACTCCACCAGCCGCTCGGCGTCGCCGGGAGTGATCGGCCGGATCCGCGCCGTACCGCCGTCACGCAGCAGGATGTCGGCTTCCCAGTGCTGCGGGTAGTCCGGCTGGTCGGGGTTCGCTGCCGCGGAGTCGTCCACGATCGTCAGGTTATCCGGCGGCGGGCCGAATGGCGCCGGGTGTGTGCTCGCGGCAGGGTGGACAGGGCCCGCGACCGGGCCTTATGCCCCGAAAAGAAACAATCACAACTCCCGAACGCGGCGGCTCACGGCGGCCGCCTGCGTGCAACACTGGTCTAGACAACACGGCCGTTCCCCCCGGCTCCCCCAGAGCGCGGCCGTGACCAGCTTCACCGGAAAGGCACGTCTCATGGCTGAGCGCCGCGTCACCATCGGTTGGGCCGAGGGCCTGCACGCCCGTCCCGCCTCCGTCTTCGTCCGGGCCGTCACGGCCACCGGCGTGCCGATCACCATCGCCAAGCCGGGCGGCAACCCCGTCAACGCCGCCTCCATGCTCGGCCTGCTCGGCCTCGGCGCCCAGGGCGGCGACGAGGTCGTCCTCGCCTCCGACGCCGAGAACGCCGACGACGCCCTCGACCGCCTCGCGAAGCTCGTCCAGGAAGGCCTCGACGAGCTCCCCGCCGCGGCCTGAGCCTCCCAGCACGCACCCGATCGGGGTGTCGCCACACCGTGGCGGCACCCCGATCGGTTTCGGTCAGCCCTTCACGCAGACCACCTGCTTGAGGTGCGCGACCACCTCGACCAGGTCCTTCTGCTGTTCGATGACCTTCTCGATGGACTTGTAGGCGCCCGGGATCTCGTCCACGACGCCGCTGTCCTTACGGCACTCCACGCCCTTGGTCTGGTCGACCAGATCCCGCGTGGTGAAGCGCTTCTTCGCGGCGGTGCGGCTCATCTTGCGGCCGGCGCCGTGCGAGGCGGAGTTGAACGCCTCCTTGTTGCCCAGGCCGCGGACGATGTAGGAGCCGGTGCCCATCGAGCCGGGGATGATCCCGTAGTCGCCGGAGCCGGCCCGGATCGCGCCCTTGCGGGTGACCAGCAGGTCGACGCCGTCGTAGCGCTCCTCCGCCACGTAGTTGTGGTGGCAGCTGATGACCTCGTCGAAGGTGACCTTCGCCTTGACGAACTCACGCCGGACGACGTCCTGGAACAGCCCCATCATCAGCGCGCGGTTGTGCTTCGCGTACTCCTGTGCCCAGAACAGGTCCTGGCGGTAGGCGTTCATCTGCGGGGTGTCCGCGATGAACACCGCGAGGTCCCGGTCCACCAGGCCCTGGTTGTGCGGCAGCGACCGGGCGACGCCCATGTGGTGCTCCGCCAGCTCCTTGCCGATGTTGCGCGACCCGGAGTGCAGCATCAGCCACACCACACCGGTGGAATCCACACACAGCTCGATGAAGTGGTTGCCGGCGCCGAGCGTTCCCATCTGCTGCATCGCCCGCTCGCGGCGCCACTTGACCTCCTCGGCCACCCCGTCGAAGCGGTGCCAGAAGTCGTCCCAGCCCGTCGCGCGGAAGCCGTGCAGCTTGGTCGGGTCGACCGGGTCGGTGTGGAGGCCGCGGCCGACCGGGATGGCCTGCTCGATCTTGGAGCGCAGGCGGGACAGGTCGTCCGGGAGGTCCTTGGCGGTGAGGGAGGTCTTCACCGCGCTCATCCCGCAGCCGATGTCGACGCCGACCGCCGCCGGGCAGACCGCGCCCTTCATGGCGATGACGGAGCCGACCGTCGCGCCCTTGCCCAGGTGGACGTCGGGCATCACGGCGAGGCCGTGCAGCCAGGGCAGCGAGCTGATGTTGCGCAGCTGCTGCATGGCCGCGCCCTCGACCGTCGCCGGGTCGGTCCACATCCGGATCGGGACCCGGATGCCGGGTACCTCGGTGTACGTCATGGTTGAACGACCTCCACGGGTCGGGTGGTTCGTACGAAGGAGTGCCGCGCGCATACGGATCCCGGTGCGGCTCGGGGAAGTTCAGGGGTGGGCGCGCTCAGGCGGCCAGGGCGGGACAGGGGAGATACGGCCTTGGGGAGCGTCGTCGTATGGTTCGCTCGACCCGCATGGTGACCGCCTCCCTTCGTTTCGTCCGCGGTTCGCACGCTCTGTGCGTCGGGGAACATCTATCCACGGAACGTCCGGCGCGCGCAACGGATTTAACACGCGTCCGGCCCGGTGGAGCGGGTGCTCCACCGGGCCGGACTGGGAGAACGCGTCAGCTGACGACGGTGACCTCGCCGATCCCGAGCGCCCGCACGGCGTCGGCGATCTCGGCGGCGTCGCCGACCAGGACGGTGACCAGGCGCTCCGGCGGGAAGGCCGCGACGACGGCCTCGGTGGCGGCGGCGGTGGGCAGTTCGGCGAGCTGCCGGTAGACCTCGGCCTGGTAGTCGTCCGGCAGGTGCTGCTCGACCTGGTCGGCCAGGGTGCCGGCGACCGAGCCCGCGGTCTCGTACTTCAGCGGCGCGACGCCGACCAGGAACTGCACGGCCTCGTCGCGCTCGGCGTCGGTGAGGCCCTCGGCGGCGAGGGTGCGCAGGATCGTCCAGGTGTCCTCCAGCGCCGGGGCGGTGGAGGCGGTGTCGACGGAGCCGCTGATGGCGAGCAGCGAGCGGCCGCTGCCGTCCGCGGCGGAGCGCAGCGGCTGGGCGAAGGCGCGGACGCCGTAGGTGTAGCCCTTCTCCTCGCGCAGGACGCGGTCGAGGCGGGAGGTGAGGGTGCCGCCGAGGCAGTAGGTGCCGAGGATCTGGGCCGGCCAGGCGTCGTCGTGGCGGTCGGGGCCGATGCGGCCGATGAGCAGCTGGGTCTGCACGGAGCCGGGGCGGTCGACGATGAGGACGCGGGCGCGGTCGTCGGCGGTGACGGGGGCGAGTTCGGCGGGCTGGGCGGGGGTGCCGGTCCAGGTGCCGAGGGTGCTCTCCAGCAGGGCGGGCAGGTCGGTGCCGGTGAGGTCGCCGACCACGACGACGGTGGCGGTGGCCGGGCGCACGTGGGCCTGGTAGTAGGCCTGGACGGCGGCGCGGTCGATGCTCTTGACGGTGTCGGCGGTGCCGGCGCGGGGCCGGGAGAGCCGGTCGGCGGTGTCGAAGAGTTCGGCGTAGAGGGCCTTGACGGCGCGCCGGGCGGGGTTGGCCTGCTCGTGGACGATCTCGTCGAGGCGGTTGGCGACGAGGCGCTCGATCTCCTCCTCGGGGAGGGCGGGGGCGCGCAGGGCGTCGGCGAGGAGGGTGAGGCCGCGCTGGAGCCGGGAGGCGGGGACCTCCAGGGAGACGCGGATGCAGGGGTGGTCGGCGTGGGCGTCGAGGGTGGCGCCGGCGCGTTCGAGTTCGGCGGCGAACTCCTCGGCGGTGAGGGTGTCGGTGCCTTCGCTGAGGGCGCGGGCCAGGATGGCGGCGACGCCGTCGAGGCCTTCGGGTTCGGCGGCGAGCGGGGCGTCGAGGAGGACCTCGACGGCGACGAGCTGCTGGCCGGGCCGGTGGCAGTGCAGGACGGTGGTGCCGTTGCCGAGGGTGGTGCGCTCGGGGGCGGGGAAGGCCCAGGGCGTGGGGGTGCCGGGCTGGGGCTGGGGGTGGAAGGTCATCGCGGGGACGTAGTCGGTGCTCATGCGGCGGCACCCTCCTCTTCGGTGGCAGCGGTGTCGTCGTCGGTCTCGTCGTCGGTGGCGGTCGGCTCGTAGGCGAGGACGGCCCGGTTGTCGGGGTTGAGCCGGGCCTTGGCGATCGCCTGGACCTCTTCGGCGGTAACGTCGAGGACCTTGGGGAGGGCGTCGTTGAGCAGCTTGGGGTCGCCGAACAGGACGGCGTAGCGGCAGAGTTCGTCGGCGCGGCCGGCGACGGTGGTGAGCCGGTCGAGCCATTCGCGCTCGATCTGGGCCTGGGCGCGTTCGAGTTCCTCGGGGGTGGGGCCTTCGGCCGCGAAGCGGGCGAGTTCCTCGTCGACGGCGGCGTCGATCTGGTCGAGGGTGGCGTCGCCGGAGGTCTTGACGTCGAGCCAGCCGAGGCTGGGGGCGCCGGCGAGGCGGAGCAGGCCGAAGCCGGCGGAGACGGCGGTGCGGTCGCGGCGGACGAGCCGGTTGTAGAGGCGGCTGGATTCGCCGCTGCCGAGGATGGTGAGGGCGAGGTCGGCGGCGTCGGCTTCGCGGGTGCCGTCGTGCGGGAGCCGGTAGGCGGCCATGAGGGCGCGGGAGGGGACGTCCTCGTGGAGCTGTTCGCGGATCTCGCGGCCGATGGTGTCGGGGAGTTCGCCGGAGCGCGGGGGCTGCTTGCCGTCGTGGGCGGGGATGCTGCCGAAGTACTTCTCGACCCAGGCGATGGTCTGCTCGGGGTCGATGTCGCCGACGACGGAGAGGACGGCGTTGTTGGGCGCGTAGTAGGTGCGGAAGAACGCGCGGGCGTCGTCGAGGGTGGCGGCGTCGAGGTCGGCCATGGAGCCGATGGGGGTGTGGTGGTACGGGTGGTCGCCGGGGAAGGAGAGCGCGGTGAGCTTCTCGAAGGCGGTGCCGTACGGGACGTTGTCGTAGCGCTGGCGGCGCTCGTTCTTGACGACGTCGCGCTGGTTCTCCATGGAGGTGTCGTCGAGGGCGGCGAGCAGCGAGCCCATGCGGTCGGCTTCCAGCCAGAGGGCGAGCTCCAGTTGGTGGGCGGGCATGGTCTCGAAGTAGTTGGTGCGCTCGAAGCTGGTGGTGCCGTTGAGCGAGCCGCCGGCGCCCTGGACGAGTTCGAAGTGCCCGTTGTTGGAGACGTTGGCGGAGCCCTGGAACATCAGGTGCTCGAAGAGGTGGGCGAGGCCGGTGCGGCCTTCCACCTCGTGGCGGGAGCCGACGTCGTACCAGAGGCAGACCGCGGCGACCGGGGTGAGGTGGTCCTCGGAGAGGACGACGCGCAGGCCGTTGGCCAGGCGGTGCTCGGTGATGGCGATGCCTCGGGGGGAGGCGGGGGCCGGGTTGGCCATGCGCTCGGGTCCTTCCCGTCGTCGATGTCGGGGGTTCGTGTGGCGTCCCCCATTGTGGTGCAACGCGTGAGGGGTGCGTTCGTGTCCGCGCGGACGGGGCGTTCGCCAGGGGCGGAAGAGGGGCGCTGGCCGGGAGTGTCGGTGCGAGGGTCCACAATGGGGGCGCCGCGCCCTGTTGACGGGGCCCGCGGCCGGTTGAGACCGGGTCCGACCGGGACCGACCGATTTTCGATCGAGCACACCGCCAGCGACACGTAAGGGAGCCCCGCCGCGATGGCCCGCCGCAGTTCGCAGACCCCGCCGCCCGGAGACTTCGAGGAGCGGATCCTCGACGTCGACGTCGTGGACGAGATGCAGGGCTCCTTCCTGGAGTACGCCTACTCGGTGATCTACTCGCGTGCGCTGCCGGACGCGCGGGACGGTCTGAAGCCGGTGCACCGGCGGATCCTGTACCAGGCCAACGAGATGGGCCTGCGTCCGGACCGAGCGCACGTGAAGTGCGCCCGCGTGGTGGGCGAGGTGATGGGCCGGCTGCACCCGCACGGCGACGCCTCGATCTACGACTCGGTGGTGCGCATGGCGCAGCCGTTCTCGATGCGGCTGCCGCTGATCGACGGGCACGGCAACTTCGGTTCGCTGGGCAATGACGACCCGCCGGCGGCGATGCGGTACACCGAGTCGCGGCTGACGGCGGCGTCGATGGCGATGGTGGAGTCGATCCACGAGGACACCGTCGACTTCGGCCCGAACTACGACGGCAGCGAGCAGGAGCCGCTGGCGCTGCCGGCCGCGTTCCCGAACCTGCTGGTGAACGGCGCGACGGGCATCGCGGTGGGCATGGCGACGAACATGCCGCCGCACAACCTGTCCGAGGTGGTCGCGGCGGCGCGGCACCTGATCAAGCACCCGTCCGCGGACCTGGACACGCTGATGCGGTTCGTGCCGGGGCCGGACCTGCCGACCGGCGGGCGGATCGTGGGCCTGTCGGGCATCCGGGACGCGTACGAGTCGGGCCGCGGCACGTTCAAGATCCGGGCGACGACGTCGATCGAGGCGGTGACGGCCCGCCGCAAGGGCATCGTGGTGACGGAGCTGCCGTACAACGTCGGCCCCGAGAAGGTCATCTCGAAGATCAAGGACCTGGTCAACGCGAAGAAGCTGCAGGGCATCGCGGACGTCAAGGACCTGACCGACCGCGAGCACGGGCTGCGGCTGGTGATCGAGGTGAAGAACGGCTTCGTGCCGGAGGCGCTGCTGGAGCAGCTGTACAAGTTGACGCCGATGGAGGAGACCTTCGGCATCAACAACGTGGCGCTGGTGGACGGGCAGCCGCTGACGCTGGGTCTGAAGGAGCTGCTGGAGGTCTACGTCGACCACCGGTTCACGGTGGTGCGCCGGCGCAGCGACTTCCGTCGCCGCAAGCGCGAGGAGCGGCTGCACCTGGTCGAGGGCCTGCTGGTGGCGCTGGTCGACATCGACGAGGTCATCGCCATCATCCGGTCGAGTGACAACGCGCAGCAGGCGAAGGAGCGCCTGATGGAGCGTTTCTCGCTGTCGGAGACGCAGACCGGCTACATCCTGGACACTCCGCTGCGCCGGCTGACCCGGTTCGACCGGGTGGAGCTGGAGCAGGAGAAGGCGAAGCTGACGGCGGAGATCGCGGAGCTGACGGAGATCCTGGAGTCGGACGCGCGGCTGCGCAGCGTGGTGTCGTCGGAGCTGGGCGCGGTGGCGAAGCAGTTCGGCACCGAGCGGCGCACGGTGCTGCTGGAGGCGGGGGCGGCGCCGTCCGCGGCGCTGGCGGTGCCGCTGGAGGTGGCGGACGATCCGTGCCGGGTGCTGCTGTCGTCGACGGGTCTGCTGGCGCGGACGGCGGACGGGGAGCCGTTCGAGGAGTCGGAGAAGCGCGCCAAGCACGATGTGATCGTTTCGGCGGTGCACGCGACGGCGCGGGCGGACGTGGGTGTGGTGACGTCGGCGGGCCGGGTGCTGCGGCTGCCGGTGATCGATCTGCCGGCGCTGCCGCCGACGCCGTCGCCGACGCTGGCCGGCGGTGCTGCGGTGGGCGAGTTCCTGCGGCTGGAGGCGGACGAGCGGGTGCTGGGGCTGACCACGCTGGACGAGTCCTCGCCGGGTCTGGCGCTGGGCACGGTGCAGGGCGTGGTGAAGCGGGTGGTGCCGGAGTGGCCGGCGAACAAGGACGAGTTCGAGGTGATCGCCCTCAAGGAGGGTGACGAGCTGGTGGGCGCGGTCGAGCTGCGCACGGGCGACGAGGACCTGGTCTTCATCACCTCGGACGCGCAGCTGCTGCGGTACCCGGCGGGCCAGGTCCGTCCGCAGGGCCGTCCGGCGGGCGGCATGGCGGGCATCAAGCTGTCGGAGGGCGCGCGGGTGCTGTCGTTCACGGCGGTGGATCCGGCGGCGGACGCGGTGGTGGTCTCGGTGGCGGCGGCTTCGGGGACGCTCGCGGGCGACGAGCAGGTGTCGTGGAAGGTGACGCCGTTCGAGCTGTACCCGCGCAAGGGCCGGGCGACGGGCGGTGTGCGCTGCCAGCGCTTCCTGCGGGGCGAGGACGGTCTGGCGTTCGCCTGGGCGGGTGCGGTGCCGGCGCGGGCGGCGACGGCGAAGGGCGTGCCGGTGGACCTGCCGGAGCGGGATTCGCGCCGGGACGGTTCGGGCACGCCGGTGACGGCGCCGATCGCGGTGGTCGCCGGGCCGGCGTGATCGGGCGCCCGTAGCGCGCGGGTCCTGGAAGGGGAGGTGCACCGGAGATGTCCGGTGCACCTCCCCTTCGCATTCTCCAAAGATGTCGGATTTTCGGAGGAACGCCTGTCAGGTGATAGTGCCGGTACGAACCCACCGGTTTCCCGGGTTAGCTTTGAGTCTCGACACCGAGCGGCACGAGCCCTGAGGGGACTGGGAGTTGGCCGAGGACTTCAAGATCGACCTGGCCCGGATGAGGTCGGTCTCCCGACAATTGGGGGAATGCGGCGAGCGGATGGGTTCGGCCGCGAAACGCCTGCGGAACCTCGGCAGGGGCGAGCAGCTGGGGACCGAGCGCCTGGACTCCGCCTGCAAGGGCTTCGAGGACCACTGGCACGGCGGCATCGGCCGGATGTCCAAGCTCGCCCACGGCCTGCACGAGGGCCTGGACGCCTCCCTGGAGACGTACGGCGGGAACGAGCAGGGCACCACCCAGGGCTTCACGTAGACCGGCCACACCACCAGCGGGGAACCGATCCATGACCGACAAGAACTGGCCCGGTCTCGGGTTCTGCCCGGCCCCCGGGGACCTCGGCGCCATCGCCAGGATGTACGCGGACGTCGACGCCGTCGCCGCCGAGCTGGCGGAGCTGCGGCACGCGCTCGCCGGCATCGGCGCGGACGGCGGCGCCTGGGAGGGCGAAGCGGCCCGCAGGTTCGCGAGCAGACTGGGCCGGCTGCCCGAGTACCTCGCCCAGGGCCACGATTCGATGGCCGCCTGCTCGCGGGCCCTGAAGACCTGGCACACCCAGCTGTCCGGGATGGCCGCCACCGGCCGGGCGATGGAGGCCGAGGCCGTCGAACTGCGCTCGCGGCTGTCCGGGACGGACGACCGGCTCGCCGCCCTCGGCCGCACCCTGGACTCGTACCGGCAGCCCGGCGCGCAACAGCCCGCCGACAACGTGATGATGCGGACGCAGACGCAGTTCGAGGCGGCCCTGGGAGCCAGCCTGAGCGGGCACCACCAGCTCGACGAGCTGATCTCCCGCGCCCACCGGCAGCTCGACGACCACCGGCACAAGGCCGAGGCCGCCGCCCGGGCGATCATGGAGGCGTCCCGCCACCACCCGCCGGACCCGGGCCTGTTCAAGCGGCTGCTGGACAAGGTGGAGCACGCCTGGCAGAAGTCCCTGGACTTCCTGGCCGACCACGCCGACGCCCTGTCCAGGATCTCGGCCGGACTGGCGATCGCGGCGCTGGCCCTGTCCTGGGTGCCGGGCGCCGCACCGGTCCTCGGCGGCGCGGCCGCGCTGACCAGCCTGGCCGCCGGGACCGGGCACGGCATCGCCAAGGCCCGCGGCCAGGACGTGCCGTGGCTGTCCATCGGCCTGGACGGGCTCGGGGCGCTTCCGGGCTTCGGCGCCGTCAAGGGCTTCGCCACCGCCGGCCGGACGGCCGCGCGGGTCGAGGGCGGCAACATCGCGACCAAGGTCGTCAGGAACTTCGCCGACGACGTGCAGGCGTCCAAGGGCGCCGGCGGGGTCGAGCGGGTCAAGGGTGCCGGTGCGGGGCTGTTCGAGATGACGTCCAATCCGCTGTCGACCAAGGGCATCCTGGCGGGGCTCCGGAAGACGGGCGTCGAAGTCGACCCCCGCGCCGTGACCCTCCCGGTCAAGGCGGGCGGCCTGTCCTTCGGCTTGCACGAGGACAGGAAGCGCGGGCAGGAGGTCCGGGCCCCGGGCCCGCCGCACCCCTCCCCCGAACCGTTCCTGAACGCCCTCGCCTGAGCGGAGGACCCGATGGTCCGATACGACTACGTGCCCCTGCCCGTGGCGGGCGGGCAGCTGGCCGCCGTACCCGAGATCGCCGAAGCCGCCCGGCGGGCGAACCAGCGGTACGGCGTCAACCTGCTGGACGACGACGCCGCCCGCGACGTCGTCACCAGACACCTGCGGCTGCGCAACGACCTCGCGTGGCACACCGAGGCCGGCGCGATGCTCGTCCTCGGCGGGATCGCGGTGGCCGCGATCGTCGGCGCCACGATGCACTCGCCGGCGGATCCGAAACAGGTCGCCGCCCTGGTGGCGGCGATCGCCGCGATCCCGGCCGGGCTCGTGCTCTGGGGCCTGGGCTCGTCCCGGGACACGGACAAGCAGGCGGCCGCCGTCCGCTTCACCCTGTACATCGGCCTGCTGGACCGGGCCCGGGCCGCCGGCCTGGAGATCCGCATCCCCGCCGACTGGCCGGTACCGGCCGCGCCGGCACCGCTGCCGGGGCCGGCCCGGACGGCCGAGGCCCGACCGTACGACGGCCCCGCGATCGACCGGACGTTCCCGGTACTCCCGGCCGACCAGCTCCACCGCCACCCGGTGCTCGCCGAGCGGGCCCGCGCGCTCGGCGCCCCGCACGGCATCGACTTCCTGGACGAGCAGGCCGTCCGGGCGCTGCTCACCGCGCAACGCACGGCCGTCCGGCGCTGGAACGGATGGGCCCTGACCGCCGCGCTCGGGGTGGCCCTCGCCGCCGCCCTGGCCTGCGGCCTGCCGCCCGCCGCCGACGCCCACGGGCGCAGGCTGATGCTCACCTGGATCACCGCCCTCGCCGCCCTCGGGGCCCTCGCCACCCCGCCCGCGCTGTGGACGCACCGCAGCTGGCGCCGTTCCGGGGTGCGCGAGCCCGCCGCCGCCTACCGGGAGCTGCTGCACGACGCGCAGGCGTACGGCGTGCCGGTCCCCCCGCGGCTGCCGTCCTGGCTGACCGTGAACACCAAGATCCGCAAGTCCTACTGAAGGGGCCGCCATGTCCGGCACGCCCGTCGCGGCAGGCTCCGACGGGAGCGCGCAGCTGCACATCCGGTTCGTCGTCCCGCCCGCCTTCCACGACCTGCCCCTGTTCGGCACCGAGGACGAAGTGGCCGCCGAACTGTGGGAGTTGGCCTGCGAGGTGCTGGCCGTCGACCCGGCCGAGGTCCGGCTGGGCTGGGCCACCCTGCTGGCCGAGCTGATCCCGCCGATGGGCGAGGCCGGGGTGATCTACGCGGGCGTCTGCCTGGTGGAGGTGGACGGCCGGCCGAGTTCGGCGGCGATCACCGCCTCGGTCTGCCCGCTGGTCGGCACCGACCACCCGGGCGCCGTCGACTTCCTGCTCACCCGCCTCGCCCGCGCCCGCCCGGGCGCGGAGGTGACCGCGATCGACCTGCCCGCCGGACGGGCGGTCGCGGTGATCGACGCCCTGGCCGCGCCGCTCGACGACGGCCGCGAGCCGACCGTCTCGCTCATCCAGGTGCACCTGCCGCTGCCGAACGAGACCGAACTGCTGACGCTGGAGCTGAGCACCCCGTGCCCCGAGGAGTGGGAGCTGTACTCGGAGCTGTTCGCGGGCGTCGTGCGCAACCTGTACCTGGAGTTCGCGGACCTCCGGTACGCGACGGGGCCGGCCGGGCCTCCCGACCAGGCGCTGGCCGCGCGCGTCCGGGCCGCCTTCGGCTGAGCGGAGCCGGGCAGGCCGGGCCGGGCCCGGCCGGAGGCCTGCGGGTAGCCTTGCGCCGGTGAGCACCTGTGCGAGCGCGTCGCGCGAACTGTCGGAGCCGCTGACCGCCACGGCGGCGGTGGCGACCACCTGGCTGCTGATCGAGCAGAACGGCCCGTGGGGCGCGAAGGCGCTCCGCGAGAGCCACCTCGACCCGGCGACCGGGCGCGCGCTGGACGCGGCCGCGGCGGGCACCGGTGTCCGGGCGGCGCTGATCCGGCGGCCCGGCCGGCACGCGGACTGCCTGCCGACCGCGCGGCACGAGGTGATCGTGGCGCACACCGTGCCGGGCCGCGGCTGGGTGCGCCGGGCGCAGGTCACGGATCCGGCGGAGCTGCTGGAACTGGACTTCGCGGCGCTGGGCGCCGGCGACCACACCGGCTTCGGGGTGGAGCACGTCGGCGGCCCGGTGGCGCTGGTGTGCACCAACGGCCGCCGGGACCGCTGCTGCGCGCTTCAGGGCCGCCCGCTCGCGGCGGAGCTGGCGGCGGCCGCGCACAGCGAGGTGTGGGAGGTCACCCACCTGGGCGGGCACCGCTTCGCCCCCACCATGCTGGTGCTGCCGTACGGCTACGCGTACGGACGGCTGACCCCGGTGACCGCGAAGGAGGTGCTGGCCGCGACGGCGGCCGGCCGCGTGGTGCCGGAGTGGTCGCGCGGTTGCTCGGGCTGGGAGCGCCCGGGCCAGGCGGCCGAGCACGCGGTGCGGCTGGCGACCGGCGAGACCGCGGTGGACGTGCTGACCGTGGCGCAGCGCCCGGACGGCGCGGGCCGCTGGCTGGTCGGGGTGCTGCACCGGGACGGCCGGGCCTGGGAGGTGGACGTGATCGAGGCGTTCGGCGAACCGGCGCGCCCGGAGAGCTGTGGCAAGGCGCCCGTGACACCGTCCCGGATGGACGTGCTGTCCGTCCGCGGGGTCTGAGGCGTCGAGGACGGGAGCGGCCCCGCGCCCGTGGGGGTGAGCGCGGGACCGCGGCGGTCGGGACTCAGACCGAAGCGGCCTCAGCCGGTGGCCTTGCCGACGAACGCGGTGGTGTACGTCCTGGCCAGGTCGATGTTCCCCTCCTTGCCCTTGACGTCCGGGTGGAAGGCGGCGAGCACCGCGAGCACCGTCTTCGGCCCGTCCGCCGGCATCACGCCGTCCGTGGTGAACATCGGCAGCGTCGCCTTGATCGCGGCCGCGTACTGCTCGACGCCGCCCTGCGCGTAGTCGGCCGGCATCTTCGCGGCGATCTCCTGGGCGCTGTGGGTGGACATCCACTTGAGGGTCTTGACGAAGGCGTTGGCGAGCTTCTGGGTGGTGTCCTTGTTCTTCTCCACCCAGTCGGTGTTCATGTAGAGCGCCGACGAGGGGTAGAGCCCGCCGAGTGCCTGGCGGGATCCCTCGGGGGTGCGCAGGTCGTAGAGGACCTTGCCGAGGTTCTTGTCCAGGATGTTGGCGACGGTCGGGTCGGTGGTCATCCCGGCGTCGATGCTGCCCTGCTGGAGGGCGGCGATGAAGGTCTGGCCGGCGCCGACCGAGATCGGGCTGAACTCGCTGACGGCGGTGCCGTTCTTGACCGCGAGGTACTTGGTGAGGAAGTCGGTGGAGGAGCCGATGCTGGTGACGCCGAGCTTCTTGCCCTTGAAGTCGGCGCCGGACCGGATCGCGTCGGCCTGCTTGGCGGAGACGATCTCGACCTCGCCGGGGGCCTGGGAGAACTGCACCACGGACTCGACGTGCTTGCCCTTGGCCTGCAGGTCGATGGTGTGGTCGTAGAAGCCGACCGCGCCCTGGACGTCGCCGGCCAGCAGCGCGGTGGTGGCGTTGACGCCGGCGGGCTCGCTCATCAGCTCGACGTTGACGCCGGCCTCGGCGAAGAAGCCGAGCCGCTGGGTGAGCATGGCGGGCAGGTAGATGACCTTGTCCAGGCCGCCGACCATGATCTTGACGGTCGGTCCGTCGACCTTCTGCCCGGCCGGGGCGGCGCCGTGGGTGGACTGGGCGGCGTCGTTGGCGCAGGCGGTGAGCGGGAGCAGCAGGGCGGCGGCGAGGCCGACGGCAGCGACTCTGTTCATCGGGTTCGGGCGCATGGTGGGGGTGCCTCTCTGGCTCTGGAGGGGATCAGCGGCCGTCGCCCGCGTCGGCGGGCTTCCAGCGGAACAGCTTCTTCTCGGCGAAGGTCAGCAGCCCCTCGGTGAGCAGCGCGACGACGGCGAGGATGGTCATGGCCGCGTACACGCCGGCCGCGTTGAAGGTGCCCTGGGCGGCCGCGACCAGCAGGCCGAGGCCCTTGGTGGCGCCGATGTACTCACCGACGATGGCGCCGATCAGCGCGAAGCCGAAGCTGACGTGCAGGCTGGTGAAGATCCAGGTGGTGGCGGCCGGGATGACCACCTGCAGGGTGACCTTGCGGTGGGAGGCGCCGAGGATGCGGGCGTTGGCGACGAGGTTGCGGTCGACCTCGCGGGCGCCCTGGAAGGCGTTGAAGAACACCGGGAAGAACACCAGCACCACGGCGGAGGCGACCTTGGAGGCCGGCCCGAGGCCGAACCAGATCAGGAAGATCGGGGCCAGCACGATGCGCGGGATGGCGTTGAGCACCTTGATGTAGGGCCCGAACACGTCGGCCAGGAAGCGGATCCGGCCGAGCGCGATGCCCAGCAGCACGCCGCCGATCACGCCGACCACCCAGCCGGCCAGCGCCTCGTACAGGGTGTAGCCGATCTGCTCGCCGAGCGAGCCCTGCGCGGTGCCGTGGGTGGTCCACTGCCAGATCTGGTCCCAGATCTTCGACGGCTGCGAGAAGTTGAACGGGTCGATGACGCCGCCACGGGCGCACACCTCCCAGAGCCCGAGGAAGCCGAACAGGACGGCGGCGCGCGCCGCATGAACGCTCAACTTCCGGTTGCGGGCGGCTCGTTGGCGAGCCTCGGTCCGGCTGGTGGCGGGGGCCGCCGGTGCGGTGCCGGCGGCCGGCGCGGTCTCAGGCGGCACGACCCGCTCCTCTCTCCCGGGTGATGCGGACCTCTTCGCCGAGCGAGGCCCAGATCTCGCGGTACAGCTCGACGAACCTCGGCTCCAGTCGGACGGCCTCCACGGTGCGCGGGCGCGGGAGGTCGACGGTGAAGACCTCCTTGACGGTGGCCGGCCCGGCGGTCATCACGACGACCCGGTCGGCGAGCGCGATGGCCTCGTCCAGGTCGTGGGTGACGAACACGACCGAGGCTGCGTTTCTGGGAGAACCGGTGCCGGCCCACAGCTCCAGCAGCTGGTCGGACATCAGGGCGCGGGTCTGCACGTCCAGCGCCGAGAACGGCTCGTCCATCAGCAGGATCGTCGGGTCGTTGACGAAGGTCTGGGCGAGCGCGACGCGCTTGCGCATGCCGCCGGACAACTGGTGCGGGTAGCGGTCCTCGAAGGCGGCCAGGCCCACCCGGCCGAGCCAGTCCCGGGCCCGCTCCCTGGCCTCGGCGGCGGGCACGCCGCGGAAGCGCGGGCCGGCCGTCACGTTGGACAGCACGGTGCGCCACGGGAAGACGGCGTCCTGCTGGAACACGAAGCCGACCTTGGGGTCGATCCCGCGGACCGGCTCGCCGTACACCCGGACGTCGCCCTCGGTGGGCTCCTCCAGGCCGCTGACCAGGGTCAGGGTGGTGGACTTGCCGCAACCGGTCGGGCCGACGACGGCGACGAACTCGCCCTGGGCGACGGTCAGATCGAGATCGCGGACAGCGGTGTGCAGGGCGCCGGACGGTGTGCGGAACCGTTTCGTCGCACCGATCAGCTCGATCGCCGGGGTCGTCCTCACGCCCCCCGCCTCGCTTCGCTCGCTCATGCTTTCCTCCGGGGTCGGTGCTTGCCCCGAAACGGTAGGAGCGGGCCCGGCCCCGGCGGGAGCCTTCTTCGCGTAGTGCGACTTCTCCGCATTGAGGGGTGTTCTGCTCGTTTTGCTTGCGCTACAACTGCGGGGACGCGGCTGACAGAAACACGCCGGAAACCCAGGGTGTCCCGACCCCCGCCCCGCCCCCCGTCGAGAGGAGGCCCGGATGAAGCTCCCCCGCTGGCCCCGCCGGGTCTTCGCCCAGCTGCTGCTCGGCCAGACCGTCGTCACGGTCGGTGTCACCGCCGTGACCGCCGGCCTGTTCCTGGCCCCGGTGAGCAACGAGCTGGACCACGACGCGATGCAGCGCGCGCTGTCGATCGCCCAGGCCACCGCCACCGACGAGGTGATCGCCCGCGCCGCCGAGGCCCGCGACTCGGCGACGGTGCAGCGCAACGCCGAACAGATCCGGCTGGCCACCGGTGCCAGCTTCGTGGTGGTCACCGACCTGGACGGCATCCGGCTCTCGCACACCGACCCGGTCCGGATCGGCCACCGGGTCAGCACCGACCCGGAGCCCGCCCTCAGCGGCCGCAGCGTCACCGCGATCCAGGACGGCACGCTCGGCCGCACCGCGCGCGGCAAGGTGCCGCTGCGCGCGGCGGACGGCCGGATCGTGGGCGAGGTGTCGGTCGGCATCAGCGACGACTCGATCCGCCGCCGGCTGCTGAAGATGCTCACCGGCATCCTGCTGTGCGCGGGCGCCGGCCTGGCCGCCGGCACCGTCGCCACGCTCGCGCTGGCCCGCCGACTCAAGCGCCGCACCCACAACATCGCGCTGGCCGACATCTCCGCGCTGCTGGTGGAGCGGGAGGCGATGCTGCACGGCATCCGCGAGGGCATGGTCGCGCTGGACGAGCACGGCCGCGTCCGGATCGCCAACGACGAGGCCGTCCGGCTGCTCGGCCTGCCGGAGGACAGCACCGGCCGCCCGATCACCGAGGTGCTGCCGCCGGGCCGGCTCGCGGACGTGCTGACCGGGCGGATCACCGGCACCGACCTGCCGGCCGTCCGGGACGACCGGGTGCTGGTGGTGAACCGGATGGCGACGGACGGGCACGGCGCCGTGGTCACCCTCCGCGACCGGACGGAACTGGAGTCGCTGGTCCGCGAGTTGGACACCACTCGCAGCCTCACCGAGGCACTGCGGGCGCAGGACCACGAGCACGCCAACCGGATGCACACCCTGCTCGGGCTGCTGGAGCTGGGCCGGCACGAGCAGGCGGTGGCGTTCATCTCGGAGCAGTCCGGCTCGCACGCCGTGGTGGCCGGCCGGATCGCCGAGCAGGTGCGGGACCCGCACGTCGCCGCACTGCTGGCCGGCAAGACGGCGGTGGCCGCCGAGCGCGGGGTGCGGCTGCTGCTCGCCCCGGCCGCGCACCTGCCGGACGCGGTGGTGGACGCCCGGGCGCTGGTGACGGTGCTCGGCAACCTGATCGACAACGCGGTGGACGCCCTGGGGCCCGCCGGGCGGGCCCCGAGCGGGGGCGGCCGGGTGGAGGTCAGCCTGGCCGCGGCCGGCTCCACCCTGCTGCTGCAGGTCGCGGACAGCGGCCCGGGCGTTCCGGAGGAGCTGCGCGAGCAGGTCTTCGAAGAGGGGTGGACCAGCAAGGACGCGCCCGCGCACCGCCCGCGCGGACTGGGCCTGGCGATGGTGCGGCGGCTGGTCGAACGGACCGGCGGCCGGATCGTGCTCGACGCGGGGCCGCTCGGCGGCGCCCGGTTCACCGTCGAGCTGCCCGAGGCCCTGCTCACCACTCAGCTCGCGGAGGCGTGATGATCGACGTACTCGTGGTGGACGACGACTTCCGGGTCGCCGACGTGCACGCCGCGTACGTGGCCAGGGTGCCGGGCTTCCGGGTGACCGGCACCGCGCACTCGGCCGGGGAGGCGCTGGCCGCGCTGGAGCGCCGACCGGTGGACCTGCTGCTGCTCGACCACCACCTGCCGGACGAGACCGGCCTCGCGCTGGTGCGCCGGCTGCGGGAGCGGCAGGTGTCCTGCGACGTGATGATGGTGACCGCCGCCCGGGACGTCTCCACCGTGCACGCCGCGATGCAGCACGGCGCGCTGCAGTACCTGGTCAAGCCGTTCACCTTCGCCGGGCTGCGGGAGAAGCTGGTCGCGTACGCGCAGCTGCGGCACGCGCTGGCCGCCCCCGCCCGGGAGGCCGGCCAGGACGAGGTGGACCGGCTGTTCGCGACCCTGCGCAGCGCCGCCGTCCCGGCCGGCCCGCTGCCCAAGGGCCACTCGGCGCCCACCACCGACCTGGTGCTCGGCGTGCTGCGGCGGGCGGCCCGGCCGCTGTCCGCCCAGGAGGTCGCCGACGCCACCGGTCTGAGCCGCTCGACGGCGCAGCGCTACCTCAAGCAGCTGGAGCGGGACAGCCGGCTGCGGCTGACCCTGCGCTACGGCGACACCGGCCGCCCGGAGCACCGCTACGGCCTCGCCGTCCAGCGCTAGCCGGCCGGCGCCGGACACGGGGAACCCCGGCGGCCCCAGGACCGCCGGGGTTCCCCGAGGCGCGGCACTCAGGCCGCGCCCGCACCGGTGAGGGCCCGCACCTCCAGTTCGGCGAAACGGTCCGCGTCGGCGGGCTCGGGCGAGGTGACGGTACCGAGCCAGCCGGCCAGGAAGCCGAGCGGGATCGAGACGATCCCGGGGTTCTCCAGCGGGAACCAGTGGAAGTCGATGCCCGGGAAGAGCGCCACCTTCGTGCCGGAGACGACCGGCGAGAAGAACACCAGCACGATCGCCGGGACGAGACCGCCGTACACCGACCAGACGGCCCCGCGGGCGGTGAACCGCGACCAGAACAGGCTGTACAGCAGCACCGGCAGGTTCGCGGAGGCGGCCACCGCGAAGGCCAGGCCGACCAGGAAGGCGACGTTCAGCTGCTGGGCGAAGAGGCTGATCGCGATCGCGGCGGCGCCGATCCCGACCGCCGAGATCCGCGCCACCCGGACCTCCTCGTGCTCGCTGACCGGGTCCGCGTCGGCGGCCCCGTCCGCGGCGGGCGCCGCCTCGGCCGGGCGGGTGCCGGGCACCACGCCGCGCCGCAGCAGCGGCCGGCGGCGGGGGCGGCCGCGCCAGGCCCCGGCCCAGATGTCGTGGGCGAAGGCCGCCGAGGAGGCCAGGGTCAGCCCGGCGACCACGGCGAGAATGGTGGCGAAGGCGATCGCCGAGATCAGGGCGAACAGCACCACGCCGCCGGTGCTGCCGTTGCCGCCGCCGAGCACCAGGGCGAGCAGCGGGACGGCGGTGTTCCCGGCCGAGTTGGCGTGCCGGACCTCGGCCGAGCCGACCAGCGCGGTGGCGCCCAGGCCGAGCACGATGGCCATCAGGTAGAAGCCGCCGACCAGCCCGATCGCCCACATCGTGGAGCGCCGGGCGGCCCGGGCGGTGGGCACGGTGTAGAAGCGGGACAGGATGTGCGGCAGGCCGGCGGTGCCCAGCACCAGGGCGAGGCCCAGGCTGAAGAAGTCCAGTCGGCTGGTGAAGGTGGCGCCGTACTTGAGGCCCGGTTCGAGGTAGCGGTGGCCGGCGCCGCTGTGCTGGGCGGCCTGGCGCATCAGCGCGAACAGGTCGCCGTGGAAGCGCGCCACCAGCAGGACGGTGAGCAGCACCGAGCCGGCGATGAGCAGGAAGGCCTTGACGATCTGGATCCAGGTGGTGGCCTTCATCCCGCCGACCGTGACGTAGACGATCATCAGCGCGCCGACCGCGATGATGGCCCAGGTGCGGGCCCCGGTGCTGTTGGTGCCGAGCAGCAGGGCGACCAGCGAGCCGGCGCCGACCATCTGGGCGACCAGGTAGAGCAAAGTGACGACGACGCTGGCCCCGCCGGCCGCGGCCCGGACCCTGCGCCGGCGCAGCCGCAGCGCGAGGACGTCGGCGAGGGTGTACCGGCCGGCATTGCGGACGAGTTCGGCGACCAGCATCAGCACGACCAGCCAGGCGACCAGGAAGCCGATGCTGTAGAGCACGCCGTCGTAGCCGTACAGGGCGATCAGCCCGGCGACGCCGAGGAAGGAGGCGGCGGAGAGGTAGTCGCCGGAGAGGGCGAAGCCGTTCTGCAGCGGGGTGAAGCCGCGGCCGCCGGCGTAGAAGTCCTCGGCGGCGTTGCCCCGGCGGCCGACCCACAGGGTGATGCCGAGGGTGACCAGGACGATGACCGCGAACAGCGCGATCGCGAGGTCGTGGTGGTCGCCGGTGGGGGCGACGGGCGGCGGGGTGGCGGTGCTGGTCACCGCGGTCACGGCGCTCACCGGAGCTGGTCCTGGGTGTCCCAGCGCAGGCCGAGGGCGGCGCGGTCGCGCTTGGTCCGGGCGTTGCGGGCGTAGAGCCAGGTCAGCAGGAAGGTGGTGGCGAACTGCAGCAGGCCGAGCAGCCAGGCGACGTTGAGCGGGCCGGCCACCTCGGTGCGCATCAGGCCGGGGGCGGCGGCCTGCGCGGCCACGTACAGCAGGTACCAGCCGAGGAAGGCGCCGCTGACCGGGAAGACGAAGGTGCGGTAGCCGCGGCGGATGTCCTGGAAGGCCGCGCTGGCCTGGACGGTCCGGTAGACCTCGGCGCTGTCGGGGCCGGCGGCGGCCGCCGGGGCCGGCCCGACGACGCGCGCGGGCGCGGGCACCTGCGCCGGTACGGGCCCGGACGCCGGGAGCGGCACCGACGACGGTGCCGACGACGGCGGCGAGAGCGGTGCGGCCGGGAGCGGCACGGCCGGCGGCTCGGCGGGGGCGGGCCGGGCGGGTGCCGCCGGACGGGCGGGCGGCTGCTGCGCCGGTACCGCCGTTCGGCGGTGCGCGGCCGAGGGGTCGGACGCGCTGGCGGCGGCCGGAGCGGCCCACCAGTCGAATCGCTGTCCCTGCCCGGGACTGCTCGTCTGCTGCTGTGGCACTGCTGCTCCTGGACCGGCCGGACGTTCTGACCCGAACCATGATGGAGGCGCCCGGACACCGTCCGTGACCATCGCAGATACCTTCACTCGATGAGGTGGTGGATGATCTGACGGACGCTCATCGCACTACTGCTGCATACCGGTGATTCCGTGTCGGAACGCGTACGCGACGGCCTGCGCCCGGTCCCGGACGGCGGTCTTGGCGAACAGGTTGTTGATGTGCGTCTTCACGGTCGCCGGGCTGACGAACAGCCGCTGGGCGATCTCGGTGTTGGACAGCCCCTGGGCGATCAGCGCGAGCACCTCGGCCTCCCGCGCGGTCAGCCCGTCCGGCAGCTCCGCCGGCCCGGCGGCGGGCCGCTCGGCGGCCGGCGCCGATCGGTCCGGCTTCTCCGACAGCCTTTCCAGCAACCGGAGTTGGATCTGCGGCGAGAGCCCGGCCGCGCCCGCCCGGACGTCCGCGATGGCCTTGGCGATCTCCTCGCCGCCGGCGTCCTTGGTGAGGTAGCCGCGCGCGCCGGCCTGCAGCGCGGGGAACAGCGACTCGTCGTCGGCGTAGGTGGTCAGCACCACGACCTCGGTACCCGGGTGCTCGGCGCGGATCCGCCGGGTGGCCTCGACGCCGTCGACCCGCGGCATCCGCAGGTCCATCAGCACCACGTCCGGGTGATGCCGCTCCACCAGCGCGACGGCCTCCTCCCCGTCCGCGGCCGCGCCGACCACCTCGATGCCGGGCAGCAGCCCCAGCAGCATCACGATGCCCTCGCGCACCACGGTCTGGTCGTCCGCCACCAGCACCCTGGTGACCGCTCCACCGGTCATGCCGGCACCCGCAGCAGCACGCGCCACCCTCCGTCCTCCGGGCCCGCCAGCAGGGTGCCGCCGAGCAGTTCCGCGCGTTCGCGCATCCCCAGCAGACCGTACCCGCTGCCGCTGTCGGCCAGCTCGCGGGACGCCGGCCGGCCGGCCGACTCGCCGCGCGGCGCCCGGCTGTTGCGCACCTCCAGCTCCACCGCGTCGTCCAGGTAGCGCAGTTCGACCGAGCAGCGGGCACCCGACGCGTGCTTGCGGACGTTGGTGACCGCCTCCTGCGCGGTGCGCCGCACCGCGAGGGCGGCCTCGGCGGCGAGCGGCCGGGGGGTGCCGGCCACGGTGAGCGTCGCCCGTTCCCGGTCGGCCAACTCGACCAGGAACTCCCCGACCGGCGTGAACTCGCCGCGCAGCGCGGACAGCGCCTGCCTGGTCTCGACCAGGCCGTCCTGCGCCATCCGCCGGGCGGCGACCACCCGTTCGCGGATCTGCTCGCGGTCCGTCCCGGCGTCCAGCATCAGCCGGGCGGCCTCCAGGTGGACGAGCTGCGCGGACAGGCTGTGGGCGAGCACGTCGTGGATCTCCCGGGCGATCCGGGCCCGTTCGGCGAGCGCGGCGCTCTCCGCCTCCGCCGCGCGGGCGGCGCGTTCCTGGGCGAGCAGCCGGCGGGCGGTGCCGCGCGCCTCGATGTCCAGTCGCAACAGATAGCCGACCAGGACGGAACCGCCGAGGGTGGCGGCGACGCTGAGCCAGCTCGCCGGGGAGGCCGCCGCGTACGAGCCCAGCGCGGCCGCCGCGGCGAGCAGCGCGGGTGCGAGCGGCAGCCGGATCAGGACCGTCACGGACAGCCCGATCCAGAGGAAGTCGGCCAGCGTGTAGGCCGTCCCCGCGTTGGCGAGCCAGCCGCCGCCGACCAGCGCGGCGGACAGCAGATACGAGGCCGCCGGGCGCTGTTCCCGGGTGGCGCGCAGGTAGAGCGCGCAGAGCGTGACGGCTGCGGCCAGCCCGGCCGCCGCGCTCGGCACCGCCCAGCCGGCGTACCTGCCGCCGGAGAAGGTCCCCCAGCCGACGATGACCAGCAGGACGGTCCGGCCGAACACGGTGAGGACCCGCCGCGGCCGGCTCTCGGCCTCGCGCTCCAGCCCCTCGCGGGACGGCCAGCGGGTCCAGTGCCACCCGGCCACGGGTGCCTCCTCGGTGCTCACGAAGTGGGGTGCGGTGACGACGGGTGCGATGACGGCGGCTCAGTGCAGGACGGCGGCGGCCCGCGCGGGCTCCAGCGACCGGGCCCTCCAGTTCACCACGATCGAGCGGACCAGCAGCAGGACCGCCATGCCGAGCATCAGCGAGCTGCCCGACTGGTGGACGCCCAGCGCCGAGCCGACCGCGTAGATCCCGATCCGGACGGCGATCATCCCGCCCCAGGCGGCCAGGGTGGCCTTGGTGCCCTTGACCATGACGGACCCGTCCGCGTCCCGCCAGATCCGGACGGTCCAGCCCCAGACCGACCCCATCGCGAGCACGGCGACCAGCCCGGCCGCCAGCAGCCCGACCGACAGCGCGGTGTGCTGGTGGTCGATGATCTGCGGGTCCCGCAGCGCGAGCACTCCCAGGACCAGCGGCAGCACCCAGAAGCGGCGCTCCCCGTCCAGGCGTTGGGCGCGCATCTGCCGCTGGACCACCAGGACCACCACGGCGGCGATCACCACGAGATTGACGAGACCAGTCATCGGATTTCCCCGTCCTCAGGAGAGGCGTGCTGCTGACCTCTCCGACGCTACGGATCCGGCGTTCCCGACTGATCGGCGCCGAGGTGGACCGCGGGTGGAAGCACCGACGCGAGGGCCCTCCACCCACGGGTGGAGGGCCCTCGCGGACGGCCGCGGTCAGGCGTCGATGCGGGAGCGGTCCAGGGTGGCCGCCGAGTCGACGATGAACTCCTTGCGCGGAGCGACGTCGTTGCCCATCAGCAGGTCGAAGATCCGCTCCGCCTGCTCCAGGTCGCCCAGGTTGATCCGGCGCAAGGTGCGGTGGCGCGGGTCCATGGTGGTCTCGGCCAGCTGGTCGGCGTCCATCTCGCCGAGGCCCTTGTAGCGCTGCACCGGCTCCTTCCAGCGCATGTTCTTGCGCTGGAACTCCAGCAGGGTGGAGCGCAGTTCGGCGTCGGAGTAGGTGTAGTGGTACTTCTCCTGGCCGCGCTTCGGGTTGGTCAGCTCGATCCGGTGCAGCGGCGGCACGGCGGCGAAGACCCGGCCCTGCTCGACCATCGGCCGCATGTAGCGGTGGAAGAGGGTGAGCAGCAGGGTGCGGATGTGCGAGCCGTCGACGTCGGCGTCGGCCATGAAGATGACCCGGCCGTAGCGGGCCTGGTCGATGTCGAAGGTGCGGCCGGAACCGGCCCCTATCACCTGGATGATCGCGGCGCACTCGGCGTTCTTGAGCATGTCGCTCACCGAGGCCTTCTGCACGTTGAGGATCTTGCCGCGGATCGGCAGCAGCGCCTGGAACTCGGAGTTGCGGGCGAGCTTGGCGGTGCCGAGCGCCGAGTCGCCCTCGACGATGAAGAGTTCGCTGCGGTCGACGTCGTCGCTGCGGCAGTCGGCCAGCTTGGCGGGCAGCGAGCTGGTCTCCAGCGCGGTCTTGCGGCGCTGGGCCTCCTTGTGCTGTCGGGCGGCGACCCGGGTGCGGGCGGCCGCGACGATCTTCTCCATGACGGCCCGGGCCTGGAGCTTCTGGTCCTTCTTCGCCGAGGTGAGGAAGGCCTTCAGTTCCTTGGCGACGACGGCGGCGACGATCCGGTTGGCCGCCGAGGTGCCGAGCACCTCCTTGGTCTGGCCCTCGAACTGCGGCTCGGCGAGCCGGACGGTGACGACGGCGGTGAGGCCCTCGGTGGCGTCGTCCTTGGTGATGTCGTCCTCGGCGACGCGCAGCAGCTTGGCCGCGCGCAGCGCCTCGTTGACGGTCTTGGCCAGCGAGCGCTCGAAGCCGGTGACGTGGGTGCCGCCCTTGGGGGTGGCGATGATGTTGACGAAGGACCGCAGGGTGGTGTCGTAACCGGTGCCCCAGCGCAGCGCGATGTCCACGCCGAGCTGGCGGGTGACCTCGGTGGGGGTCATGTGGCCGAGCTCGTCCAGGACGGGCACGGTCTCCTTGAACGTGCCCTCGCCGTGCAGCCGCAGCACGTCGCAGACCGGCTTGTCGGGGGCGAGGAACTCGCAGAACTCGGCGATGCCGCCGTCGTAGTGGAAGACCGACTCCTCGACCTGCTCGCTCTCGGTGAGCCGTTCGTCGCGCACGACGATGGTCAGGCCGGGGACGAGGAAGGCGGTCTGCCGGGCGCGGCTGTGCAGGTTCTCCAGGGAGAGCTTGGCGTCCTTGAGGAAGATCTGCCGGTCGGCCCAGTAGCGGATCCGGGTGCCGGTGCGGGTCTTGGGGACCTTGCGGGCCTTGGCGAGTCCGTTGGCGGGCTCGAACGGCGCGTCCGGGCCGGCCTCGGTGAAGATGCCGGGGGTGCCGCGGCGGAAGCTGATCGCGTGGGTGTGGCCGTTGCGGTCGACCTCGACGTCCAGGCGCGCGGAGAGCGCGTTGACCACGGAGGCGCCGACGCCGTGCAGACCGCCGGAGGCCGCGTACGAGCCGCCGCCGAACTTGCCGCCGGCGTGCAGCTTGGTCATCACGACCTCGACGCCGGACAGCCCGGTCTTGGGCTCGACGTCGACCGGGATGCCGCGCCCGTTGTCGCGGACCTCGACCGAGGAGTCGGGGTGCAGCAGGACCTCGATGCGGTCGCAGTAGCCGCCGAGCGCCTCGTCGACGGAGTTGTCGATGATCTCCCAGAGGCAGTGCATCAGGCCGCGGCTGTCGGTGGAGCCGATGTACATGCCGGGGCGCTTGCGGACGGCCTCCAGGCCCTCCAGGACGAGCAGGTGCCGCGCGGTGTAGTTGGAACCGTCGTCGCCGGCCAGCAGCGCGGACGGCACGGTCGTTTCGGCACTCACGCGGCACTCTCCTCGGTGAAGTTCTGTCTCATCGGTCACATCCGGACACATCCGGACCGTCCGCCAGTGCAGCACGCCGCACCGACATCCGTCGCCCAGTGTGCTCGCACCCCTCCGCCGGGTGCGCAGCACAGCAGGCCGGCCCCGCGCGGCTTGTACGCGCTGCGCGAACAAGGACCGCGCCCGGGTGTGGCCCCCGGGGGCGCCATCTCCTCCCGGTAGCACCGGTCCTGGCGGATCGTGGGGCCGGGCGCAGGCTCCGGAACTGCTGTGATGCAGGCTACCGGGGCCCGGGACGGGGCTTATGCTCCAACCCGGCAGAGGATTATGCTACGCGGACCTCGCACCCGGTCCCGATCGGGCGTTCGAGCCGCGGTCCGCTCCTGGGATCCGGTACGCATGAACCACCGGCGCCCGGGGCACCTCCTCATCAACACAGCAGAATCCTCAGAGAAGAAAAGCCACGAGCGGGAACGTTTTCGACCTGGTTGGATGTTGACCCTGGTACGACAGCTCGTCGAGCTAGAGAAGAGGCGACGTGACTACTGTTCTGACCCCTGCGAGCCCGCTCACCGCGGCTGACCGCTGCGACCGCTGCGGCGCCCAGGCCTACCTGCGCGTCGTTCTCGCAAGCGGCGGCGAGCTGCTCTTCTGCGCCCACCACGGCCGGAAGTTCGAGCCCGAGCTCAAGAAGATCGCCGTGGAGATACAGGACGAGAGCGGCCGCCTGTCCGGCACCACCACCGCGACGGCCGCCGACGACGAGCGCTGATCCCGGGCGCCGCACCAGCCAGACAACGTCGAGCTGTGTCCGGTCGCACACCACGTGCGACCGGTGGGCCGGGCGATCGACCCCCTCGGGGGCCGTTCGCCCGGCTCCGTCGTTTCCGCTCCCGGGCCTCCGCGACCCGGGGGCACCGTTCTCCGGCCGCTTCCCCCGCGTTCGGCCGGCGCCACCCGACGCGACGTCAGAACGTGACCGCGCGGTCACGCCGCCGCCGGGGCGTCACAGCGCCGAGCGCACCTTGTCCGTGACCGAGGAGATCCGGGTGTAGACCCCGGGGTGGGCGGCCTCGGCGCAGCCCGTCCCCCAGGACACCAGGCCGACCAGCCGGCCCTCGACCACCAGCGGGCCGCCGCTGTCGCCCTGGCAGGCGTCCTTGCCGCCCTTCTCCTCGCCCGCGCAGACCATGCCGCGGGCGTCGAACTTGCCGTCCTGCCCGCCCGGGTAGGCGTGCGCGCAGGTCTGGTCCGCGATCATCGACACCTCGACGCCGCGCAGCACCGGTGAGTAGTCCCCCCGCCCGGTGGTGTCGCCCCAGCCGTAGACCTGCGCCCGCGTCCCGGGCGCGTACGGCCCGCTCTCGCCCTGGCCGATCAGGTCGATCACCGGACGGGAGCCCTGCGACTCGGCGAGGGTGAGCACCGCGACGTCGTTCATGTTGGCGGAGAACGAGTAGTCGGGGTGGATCCACACCGACCGCACCGCGACCTCGCGGCCCGCCGAGCCGCGCATGTCGTCCCGGCCGACGATCACCTTCAGGCCGGGCCGGTCCGCCCGGGCGCCCCTGGACTCGTCGTAGAAGCAGTGGGCGGCCGTCACCACCTTGGTCGGGGTGACCAGCGCTCCCCCGCAGAACTGGCCGGAGTGGCCGCTGCCGAACTGCTGGCGGCTGGAGAGCGCCACCATCCACGGGTGGTCGTCGATGCTCACGGCGTCGCCGCCGACCACCCGGCGCTGTGCCTCGGCCGGGCCGGCCGTGCCGAGCGCGAACAGCGGGACGGGTACGGCGGCCAGCAGCGCCAGGACGGCGGCCCGGCGGCGCCGCCGCCCGTCGCGGGCGGGGCCCAGGTCCGGGCGGGTCGGGGCGGGGGTCGGCAGGTCAGCGCGGTCCACGTCGGGCAGCACCGTGAGGCTCCAGTCGGCTCGGCAGCAGGCAACCGGCACAGCGTAGGTGACCGACTACGCGGTGCGACCGGTTACCGGCATGCCGCCACCCGGACGGGCGACAAGCGCCACCCGGACGCTGACGGACCGGCCGTCCGGGCCCGCCCGAACGGCTCCCGGGGCGGGCCCGGACAGCCCGGAGGCCCGGAACCGTACCGGTTCCGGGCCTCCGGGTGACGCTGTGCGGCCGATCAGTCCAGGTAGTCGCGGAGCACCTGGGAGCGCGACGGGTGGCGCAGCTTCGACATGGTCTTCGACTCGATCTGGCGGATGCGCTCACGGGTGACCCCGTACACCTTGCCGATCTCGTCGAGCGTCTTCGGCTGACCATCGGTCAGGCCGAAGCGCATCGAGACCACGCCGGCCTCGCGCTCGGAGAGGGTGTCCAGCACCGAGTGCAGCTGCTCCTGGAGCAGGGTGAAGGAGACCGCGTCGGCCGGTACGACCGCCTCGGAGTCCTCGATCAGGTCACCGAACTCGCTGTCGCCGTCCTCGCCCAGCGGGGTGTGCAGCGAGATCGGCTCGCGGCCGTACTTCTGGACCTCGATGACCTTCTCGGGGGTCATGTCGAGTTCCTTGGCCAGCTCCTCCGGGGTGGGCTCGCGGCCCAGGTCCTGGAGCATCTGGCGCTGGACGCGGGCCAGCTTGTTGATGACCTCGACCATGTGCACCGGGATGCGGATGGTGCGGGCCTGGTCGGCCATGGCGCGGGTGATCGCCTGACGGATCCACCAGGTCGCGTAGGTCGAGAACTTGTAGCCCTTGGTGTAGTCGAACTTCTCGACCGCACGGATCAGACCGAGGTTGCCCTCCTGGATCAGGTCCAGGAACAGCATGCCGCGGCCGGTGTAGCGCTTGGCCAGCGAAACCACCAGGCGGAGGTTGGCCTCCAGCAGGTGGTTCTTGGCCCGGCGGCCGTCCTCGGCGATGATCTCCAGCTCGCGCTTGAGCTTGGGGGCGAGCTTGTCGGCGGCCGAGAGCTTGTCCTCGGCGAACAGGCCGGCCTCGATGCGCTTGGCGAGCTCGACCTCCTGCTCGGCGTTGAGCAGCGGGACCTTGCCGATCTGCTTCAGGTAGTCCTTGACCGGGTCGGCGGTGGCACCGGCGACGGCGACCTGCTGGGCCGGCGCGTCGTCCTCGTCGTCGTCGGAGAGCACGAAGCCCTGCGACTCCTCCTCGGGCTCCGCCTCCTCGCCCGGCTTGTCGCCGGGCAGCGCGACGTCCTCGAGCAGCTCCTCTTCGCCGAGCAGCTCCTCGTCGCCCTTGGCGGTCTTGCCGGCGGCGGTCTTCTTGGCGGCGGCCTTCTTGGCCGGCGCGGCGGTCTTCTTGGCCGCGGCCTTCTTGGCCGGGGCGGCCTTCTTCGCCACGGTCGCCTTCACCTCGGTGACGACGGTGGTCGCCTCGACGGTGATCTCGGCGGAGACCGTGGGGGCCGGCGCGGCGGCGGCCGCGACGGCCGGAGCCGCGACGGGCGCGCCGGGCGCGATGCGCACGGGCGGCTTGGTCGGGGCCGCGGGGGCGGCCGGGGTCCGGGTGGTGACCGCCTTGGTGGCGGTGCGCTTGGTGGGGCTCTTGGCAGCAACGCTCTTGCGCTTGGCGCCGGCCGGTTCGGCCGCGCTGACCATGAGGTCCACCCCCTCCTCAATCAGCACCTGGTTGAGGCTGCGCATGACGTTCTTCCACTTGGTGACCGGGATCTGGTCCGCCTCGAACGCCTGGCGCACGTCGTCACCGGCGATCTGCCCCTGGGCCTTGCCCCGCTCGATGAGCGCCAGCAGAGCCGCGGACTCGGCGATCTCGGGGGGAAGTGAACGGGATGTGCTGGCCGACACGAACAACCTCTCGGACGATGAGTGGACTCGAACCCGTACCGGCCGCCCGAGCGGGCGGGGAAGGAGATCGCGTGCCTGGGCGCGCGCTGTCGATTCCGACCGACTCGGGCTTGAGGACTGGGGTCTACGGGACGGCAGCAGCGCCGCGGACCAACACAGCGTTCTGACATGTTGGCGTTATTCCGGAGCTGCTTCCGCTCAGGACACATCGCTGCTACTCGTCAAGTGTTACGCATGGCCTTCGTGTCGCGGGTCACACCCCTCGGGTGCCCGCGGCCACGGGGCCGGAGTCCATCATCGCGCACTCGCGCCGAAAGTCGTTGGCATGGACGCTACCGCACGCGGCGCCGTCCCCTCCGGCGTTCCGACCGGCTCCCGCCCCCGCCGCGCAGGGGCCCTCCGGGCGGCACCGCGAAGGCGGCCGGAGGGCCCCGGGACGCGCCCGCCGGGCGGCGGGCCCATCGGGACGGCGACGGGGAGCGGCGGTGGGGACGGACGTACGGGCGGGGCGGGCGGCACACGGCGCCTCCGCGCACCGGACCGGGCCGCTCAGTGCTCCCGGGGAGCGGGGACGGAGGGCTCGATCTCGGGGTGGACGGTGAGCAGCGCCCGCATCGCGGCCTCGCCGGCGGTGCCGTCGCCGGCGCCCAGCGCGTCCACCAGCCGGGCGTGCAGGCCGACCGAGGGCTCGGAGGGCCGCTCGCAGGAGATCGCCGGGCCGCCGGACACCTGCAGCGCGCAGGTGACGATCCCGGACAGGTGCTCCAGCATCCGGTTGCCGGCCATCTGCAGGATCAGCGCGTGCAGCTCGGCGTCGGCCCGGGTGTAGGTCGACAGGTCGGCCTGGGCGGCGGCGTGGCCCATGATCTCGACCAGCTCGACCAGCCGCTGCTGGACGTCCTCCCGGCCGTGGCCGGCGGCCAGCCGGGCGGCCAGCGGCTCGATCGCCCAGCGCAGCTCGAACAGCTCCCGGCGCTGCTCGTCCCGCTGCGGGCCGAACGCGCGCCACTCGATGATGTCCGGGTCCAGCAGGTTCCAGTCGCCGACCGGGCGGACCCGGGTGCCGACGTTCGGCCGGGCGCTGACCAGGCCCTTGGCCTCCAGCACCCGCAGCGACTCGCGGACGACGGTGCGGGAGACCTCGAAGCGCTGGCCGATCTCCTCGGGGACCAGCGGGCGGTCGGCGCCCAGGTCGCCGGAGACGATCATCTGGCCGAGCTGCTGGACCAGCTGGCCGTGCAGGCCCCGGCCGCGGCTGCTGGTGGTCTTGCGGCCGACCCGGGAGAGCTCGGACTCGGCGCCCTCCCAGCGGGGCGCCGGCGGGGTCGGCCGGTCGGCGTAGGAGAAGCGGTCCAGCTCGCCGGAGCCGATGGGCCCTTCGGCGGAACGGGCGGGGGTCATGGTGGGGTGCGCAAGGGTGTTCACGCCTCCTTTGTCGGCGATCGGCAGGCACAGCTTGAGAATTCTCGTGAAAAGCACACGAAAGGGTGATCGACCGTGACTGGATCATTGACTTCTTATCGGGAAGAACCACGCATTGCGGTCACTGCTGGTCGATCTTGGTAGTTCGGGGCGCCCACCGCCCCGGCGGGCCGGTGCCGGGGCAGGGCCGCGGACCGGTCCGAAGGCCGGTCCGGGGAGCGGCTCGGGGAGCGGCTTAGAGCGCCCGGCGGCGGGCCTGGAGCAGCAGGGCCGCGAGCAGCAGCAGGACGGCCGGGGCCGCCACCGCCGCGAGCAGCGCCGGATCGGTCAGCGCCGCGCCCCCGGCCGTCGCCCCGCGGGTGCCGCCGTACACCCAGCCGTACGCCCACTCGATGCCGGACTGGAACGGCAGCAGCTCGGCCGCCCGGCCCGGCCACGGCCGGCCCGTCCGGCGCAGCGACAGGGCCACGCCGGACTCCAGCAGCGGCGGCAGCGCGCACAGCAGCAGGACCCCGGCCGCGGCGCTGCGGGTCAGCGAGGCGGTCAGCACCCCGGTCCAGGCCGCCACCACGGTCAGCAGGACGAAGGCCAGCAGGGCGGCCGGCACGCCGTGGCCGGCCACCAGTGCCACCGGGGCGAAGGCCCCCGGCAGGTCGTCCAACCCGGACAGGCCGGCGCCGGTCAGCGCCCCGGACACCCGGGCCGACAGCGCGCCGGGCTCCGCCCAGGCCGCCACCGTCACCCCGGACGGCAGCGCCAGGTGCACGGCCACCGTGTCCAGCAGCAGCGTGGCCAGCGCCAGCAGCGCCGCCACCGGGCCGACCACCAGCAGCTTGGCCAGCAGCAGCCGCACCCGGCGCGCGTACGCCACCTGCGAGGCCGGCAGCCCCGGGTGGCGCACCTCGTGCCCGTACGACAGCGCGCCCAGCACGCCCGCCCCGAGCGCCGCGAAGGGCAGCGGGATCAGCGGGACGGCGGCGGTCAGCAGCCGCACCCCGGCCGGGGCGGCCATCGGGCCGGACGGCGTCTGGCTCGCCAGCACGGCGGCCACGGCGGCGTCGCCGACCAGCACGGCGGCCAGCAGCAGCCAGGTGGAACGCAGGCCGCGCAGCCGGCGCAGCTCGTAGGCCAGGACACGCACGGTTCACTCGCTCCGGTGGTCGTCGGGGGTGGCGGGGAGGGCGGGGAGGGCGGGGGCGGCGCCCGCGGCGGGGCGGGCCGGGCGGCTCAGCCGGACGGTGTCGTCGGTGAGCAGGTCGGCCGCGCTCGTCCGGCGGCCGACCGCCCCGGACCGGACGGGGTGCGGCCGGTCGCCGGGGCCCTCGCGGAAGAGCCGGTCCACGGCCACGGTGGGGGCGGCCGGCTCCTCCCGGCGCGGGGCGGCGCCGCGCAGCGCGCGGGCGCCGCCGGCGGCCACCGGCGCCACGGGCAGGGCGGGCAGGGCGGGGGCGGGCGGCTGGTCCGGTTCCCGCCGCGGCTCCTCGGACTGCGCCTCGGACTGCGCCTCGGACGGCCCTGCGGGCGACTCCCCGGGCGGCGTCTCTGACGGCTCGCCGTGCTGGACCCGGAGGTGCCCGGAGCGGCCCGAGGCGACCGGCAGGGCGGCCCGGGGCACCGGCTGCTCGACCACCCGGTCGGCCAGCTCGTGCAGCATGATGCCGTTGCGGTAGGCGAGCTCGCCGATCTCGGTCCGGTCGAGGCCGGCCACCGCGAGGCCCACGCTGCCGTCCCGGCGCACCTCGGCGCCCTGGCCGACCAGCAGGTCCGCCAACCGGGCCATCTGCGGCCCCCGGACGGCCACCTCGGGGCTGAGCCTGGTGCGGCGGAACTCCGTCACCGGCTGGTCGGCCACCAGCCGGCCCCGGTCCAGGGTGATCACCCGGTCGGCGAGCTGCGCGGCCTCCTGCGGGGTGCGGGTGGTCGTCAGGACCGTCCCGCCCGCGACGGCGAAGGAGCGCAGGAAGGAGTGGAACCACTCGACGTTGCGCGGGGACAGCCCCTCGGTCGGCGCGTCGAGCAGCAGCGCGCACGGATCCCCGAGCAGGGCGGCCGCCAGGGCCAGCCGGCGGTGCATGCCCGGCGAGAAGCTGCGCAGCCGCTGCCCGGCGACGGCGGCCAGCCGGGTCTGCTCCAGCAGTTCGTCGGCCCGCCGGGCGGGGACGCCGACCGCCGCCGCGAGCATCCGCAGGTGGCCGCGCGCCGTGCGCCCCGGGTGGCCGGCGACCGCCGCGGCGCCCTCCCCCGGCCCCGGCAGCAGCACGCCGACCTCGCGCTCCGGCCGGCGCAGCCGGCGGTACGGGCGGCCGCCGAAGAGCGTGACGCCCTGACCGCGTTCGAGTTCGAGCATCAGCCGCAGGGCGGTGGTCTTGCCCGCCTCCTCGGTGCCGAGCAGCGCCGTCACCATGCCGGGCCGGACGTCGAAGGTCAGGTCGAGCACGGCGGGCGGGGCACCCTTTCGGTAGACCTTGGTCAGTCCGGTGCTCTGGATCATCGCTGGCTGCTCCCATGCCTTCGGCCGGTCCACTGGACGCGCGGCGCCCCCTGGTGGGCCGGCGTGCCCGCACGGCCTCGCGCCAGCACATTAGGGGGCGGCGGGGGCGATTCCGGGCATTACGGCGGCGGGACGGGCCGGGCGGCCGTCCGGCTCACCCGATCAGGGGACAATCCGATCCTGCGATTCCCGCACGGGGTGACGGGATTGGCCGGGCTCCGGGCTCCGGGCTCCGGGCTCAGGACTCAGGACTCAGGACTCCGGGCGCAGCATGGGCGGATTGAGCACGGTCGCACCGCCGGCGGTGAACAGCTGGGCCGGGCGGCCGCCCTGACGCGTCGTCGTGCCGCCGGAGGGCAGCAGGAAGCCGGGGGTTCCGGTCACCTTGCGGTGGAAGTTCCGCGGGTCCAGCACGACGCCCCAGACCGCCTCGTAGACCCGGCGCAGCTCGCCGACGGTGAACTCGGTCGGGCAGAAGGCGGTGGCGAGCGAGGAGTACTCGATCTTGGAGCGGGCGCGTTCTACGCCGTCCGCGAGGATCAGGCCGTGGTCGAAGGCGAGCGGGACGCCGTCCGCCGGGCTCTGGCCGAGCAGCTCGCCGACCGGGGCCCAGCGGGCGCTGCTGGCGTCGCCGCCGGCCCGGGGGGTCGGCAGGTCGGGGGCGAGCACCAGGTAGGCGACGCTGACCACCCGCATCCGGGGGTCGCGCTGCGGGTGCCCGTAGGTGGCCAGCTGCTCCAGGTGGGCGCCCGCGGTGGCCGGGCCGACCGCCTCGTGACCGGGGGCGGAGTGGGCGCGCAGACCGGTCTCCTCGGCGAGTTCCCGGGAGGCTGCCTCGGCCAGGCCCTCGTCCGGGCGGACGAAGCCGCCGGGCAGCGCCCAGTACCCCTGGAACGGCGGCTCACCTCGTCTGACCAGCAGGGCGCAGAGCGAGTGGTCGCGCACCGTCAGCACCACCAGGTCAACCGTGACAGCGAACGGGGGGAAGGCCGACGGATCGTAGCGCGACATGGCGACGATCATAGTCGTCTCTCTGACGATAAGGACAGGCCCTCGGCCGGGCCGCGCGGCACCCGGCGCCCCGCCCGCGCCGCCCGCGCCGCCCCGTCGCGCGCACGGTTCGCGCACGGGCGGCCCGCGGGCCGCAGGCGGCTCGCCGCCGGCTCAGCGGGCGACGAGCTGCAGCTCAGCAGGCGCCTCCTCCACCATCGCCACCCCGATCCGGCTGACCCGGACCGAGAAGGGCTCCCCCGCCACCCGCAGCCCGGTGAGCTCCAGCTCGCCGAGCGGCGCGGTGCTGGCCGGGCGGACCAGCACCCGGCCGCCCGGGACGTCGGGCCGCACCCCGGCGAGTGCGAACACGGCGTGCGCGGCGGCGGCCGCCGAGACCGCCGCCGGGCGGCAGGCGGCCGGGTGCGGCACGGGCGGGCAACCGGGGGTGCGCTGCTCCCCCGCGTACATCTCGGGCAGCCGCCCGTCGAAGTGGGCCGCCGCGGCGAGCAGGCCCTCCAGCAGTGCGCCGGCCTCGTTCTCGTGGCCGGCCTCGGCGAGCCCGGCGATCGCCAGCGCGGTCTCGTGCACCCGCACCGCACCGCTGCGGTGGCCGAGCGGGTTGAACCGGGGGGACTTGGCGCTGAGCGTGCGCAGGCCCCAGCCGCTGTCCAGCTCGGGCGCGGCCAGGCGCTGGGCGAACAGCCGGGTCTGCTCGCGGTCCAGCAGGCTCTCGTGGCGGCCGCCGTCCGCGGCGAGCCCGGTGTCGAGCAGGTGCACCAGGGAGGAGGCCAGGGCGGGCAGCGGCTGGCCGCCGGGGGCGAGCCCGGCGGCAGGCCGGCCGCCGGAGAGGTCGTCGATCCAGAACCGTTCGCGGAAGCGGCCGCGCAGCTCGGCGGCCCAGCCGCGCCACTGCTCAGCACCCGGGCGGCCGAAGGCCTCCAGCAGCTCGGCTCCGTGCAGGGCGGCCCGGTGGGCCTGGGCCTGGACCTCGGCGCGGGCGGGCACCGGGTGGGCGGAATGGTCCTGCGCCGGGCGGCTCAGATCGGTGACGAAGCCGTCGACCAGGCCCTCGCGCAGGGCGACCAGGGCGCGCTCGGCGGTCGGCAGCAGTTCGACCGCCTCCGCCCGGGGCAGGCCCCAGCGCCAGGCCTCGGCCAGCACGGTGACGAAGAGCAGGGTGGCCTCGGTGGCGGTGCAGGAGGGCGGCAGCTCGGGGCCGCCGTGCCGCAGGGCGCCGGGGAGCAGCCCCTCGGTGCGGCCGGGGGCGGCGGTGAGCTGCTGCCGGCGGGCCAGCGCCCGGAGGGTGCCGGCGGCGAGCCGGGTGCCGAGCGGCAGGGTCAGCCGGGCGGCCCAGAGCGCGTCGGCCGGGGCGAGGCCGAAACGCCAGGGCACGCCGGAGGCCGGGTAGAGGTCGGTCGGCCGGTCCGGGTCCGCGAGCAGCAGCCCGCCGAGGGCGTCCAGGGAGCGGGTGACCAGCGGGACGGCGCGGGGGTCGTCGCTGCGGACCTCCGGTTCGGCCCAGGGCAGCGGGACGCCGGTGCCGCGCCCGCCGGGCGGGCGCGGGCCCGCGGCGGTGCTCTCCAGCTCGGCGCGCAGCTCGACCGACCAGCGGGCGCCGGGCTGGACCTCCAGGTCCCAGCGGAGCACCCCCGCGCCGGCCAGGACGGCGTGCGGGGAGGGCTTGGCGCTGACCACGGCACTGTGCGCCGGGCCGGTCCAGCGCAGCCCGGCGGACTGCACCTGGCCCGGCAGGTCGGGCGGGCGGTGGCCCGCGGCGATCTCGGCCACCGGGCCGAGATCGGTGCCGAGCGCGATCTCCAGCGGCAGCCGGGCCGGGCGGCCGCCGGTGTTGCGCACCGTGACGGTCTCCACGCCGTCCGCGTGGCGCAGCCGCTCGACGGTGAGCGCCGGGTCCGGGTCGAGGTCCCCGGGGAGGCGGACGGTGCCGAGGAAGCGGGCCTGGGCGGTGCTGGTCAGGGTGCCCAGGAGCGGGAGCGGTTCCATGCCGCCCAGCCGCAGCTCCATCCGGGCGAGCACCCGGACGCCGTGGCGGTAGAAGCCGTGCAGGCCGTGGCCGCGCAGCTGGCCGTCCGGGCCGGAGGCGGCCATCCCGGGGGCGTTGACGCAGAGCACCGCGTGGTGGGCGGCGGGGGGCTGGGGGCGCGGCGGGGCCATCGGGCGGCCCGGGCCCACGGGTGCGCCGACCGGTGCACCGCCGGGCGTGGCGGGCCCGAAGGGCTGGGCGGGCGGGGCCTGGTCGGGCCGGCCGGCCGGTCTCGGCACGCCGGCCACGCTCTCGGCCGGCACGGCCCGTGGTGGCCTCATGGCGGTCACCGGACTCTCCTCCCCTCGGCGGTCCGGTGGCCGGGTCTGGCCGGTGGGCCGCGAGCATGCTCGATCGCCTGCTGATGGTGCCGGGTCGGCGGGGTGCCCCGCAGGCCGTTTGCCGTGCTCGACCGTGCCCGGTGCCGGGTGGCGCCGTGCGTGGCGCCGGTCGTGCCGTGCGCGGTACCGGGCCGGTACCGGCGCCGCGCCGACCTTACGGGCCGACACCGCGGGCCCGCCGGTCGGCCCGGACGTCGTCGGGCCCGTCGCCCCGGGACGCGAACGCCCCGGCGAGGTGGCACGTACCGCCCGGGGAGCGGTGTCCGGACGGGCGCCGTCCGGGCACGTGGCCCCCGGGGTGAACGCCGCAGGCGGCCTCCAGGTCACGCCGCGGGGCAACCGCGGCCCCGCCCGGCCGGGCCCGTCACTCGGGTGCTGCCGCCGCCGTCCACCCATTGCCGGGGCCGCGCCGCATGGGCCGTTCGCATACGGATCCGACAGTACGACCGGTGCTCGACGTGGGTGGTGGTGGTCGAACGGCCGCTCGACCGCGGTCAGGATACGGTGCGGGGGTCGCGGCGCCCGCACCCGGCGATCCCGTGAATCGCGACACCACCGCTGTGACCAGCAGAGACCGAGGAGTTGCATGTCCACCGCCAGCCGGCTGCCCGGGATTGTCACGACCGACCACGTCTTCCAGCTGCCCCTCGACCACGCCGCCCCGGAGGGCGAGCAGATCGCGGTGTACGCCCGCGAGGTGGTCGCCGCCGGCCGCGAGCGGGACGACCTGCCCTGGCTGCTCTTCCTCCAGGGCGGGCCCGGCGGCAAGGCCGCCCGCCCGCTCGGCCGGGACTCCTGGCTGGACCGCGCCCTGGACGACTACCGGGTGCTCCTGCTCGACCAGCGCGGCACCGGGCGGTCCACGCCCGCGAACCGGCAGTCGCTCGCCCGCCGCGGCGGCCCCCAGGAGCAGGCCGACTACCTGGCGCACTTCCGCGCCGACTCGATCGTGCGCGACGCCGAGCTGATCCGGCACCGGCTGCTCGGCGCCGACCGGCGCTGGAGCGTGCTCGGCCAGAGCTTCGGCGGCTTCTGCACCCTCACCTACCTCTCCATCGCCCCCGAGGGCCTGACCGAGGCCTTCATCACCGGCGGCCTCGCGGGCCTGACCACCCCCGCCGACGAGGTCTACCGGACCGCCTACCCGCGCGTGGTCGGCAAGAACGAGGCCCACTACGCCCGCTTCCCGCAGGACGTCGAGGCGGTACGACGGATCGCCGCGCACCTCGCCGCCGAGCCCGCGACCCTGCCGGACGGCGGGCTGCTCACCGTCGAGGCGTTCCAGGCGCTCGGCCTGATGCTGGGCGGCGGCAGCGGCTCCGGCGCCCTGCACTACCTGCTGGAGGAGGCCTGGGTGGAGGGCGCGGCCGGGCCCGAACTCTCCGACACCTTCCTGACCGGCGCCCAGGCCCAGCTGTCCTTCGCGGGCGGCCCGCTGTACGCCGTCCTGCACGAGTCGATCTACGGGCAGCGGTCGGTGGACCAGGGCGGCACCGCCTGGTCGGCCGAGCGGCTCCGCAAGGACTTCCCGCAGTTCGACGCCCGGGCCGCGCTGGACTCCGACGCCCCGGTGCTGTTCACCGGGGAGATGATCTACCCCTGGATGTTCGACACCGACCCGGCGCTGCGCCCGCTGAAGGAGACCGCGGAGCTGCTCGCCGCCCGCACCGACTGGCCCGACCTGTACGACCCGGCGCGGCTGGCCGCCAACGCCGTGCCCGTCGTGGCGGCGGTCTACCACGACGACATGTACGTCGACACCCCCGCCTCGTTGGAGACCGCCCGTGCCGTGCGGGGCCTGCGGGTCTGGATCACCAACGAGTGGGAGCACGACGGCCTGCGGCTGAGCGGCGGCAAGGTGCTGGACCGCCTGATCAAGATGGCGCACGGCGAGGCGTAGCGCGCGCCGCCCCGGCGGGGGCGCGAGGAGGTCAGCGCGCATGGCGGCCCCCTCCCGCTTCCCGCCGGCAGCCGCGGCGCCGATGCAGGCCGGTGCCGGCCCCGGTCGCGGTGGCCGACCGGTCGGCGGTGGAGGCGCAGGCGGCCGACCGGCCGAGCCGGACGCCCCGGGTGGGCCGCCGTTCGGTCGCCCCCGTCTCCCCGGCCACCGGCCCGGGCGCGGGGAGCAGGGCGACCGGCCCCGCTCCGCCGCCCTCCGGGGCCGGCCCGGTCGGCCCGGCCGGCCCGGCGGTTCCCTCGGGCCCGGGCGCGCCCGGGCCCGGCCGAGGCGCCGCCCCCTTCCGCCGGACACCCCGGCGCCGCCGGTGCCCGCCCGGCGCCGGATCGGACCGCCCGGCGGGCGCGTCTCCCGGCTCCGGGGCCTCGGGAGCAGCACCCGGCTCCGGAGCTCCGGGCGCCTGCGGCCGGTCGGCGGGCCGCGACGGACCGGGCGCCCGCTCCTCCCGCCGGCACCGCTGAGCCTCCACGGCGGCCATCAGCGCCTCCGGCGCCAGGCCGTCGTTCAGCGACTCGTAGAGCAGCTCGGCCAGCAGGTAGCCCGGGGCCAGCCGGAGGACGTGGCCGAGCACGACACGGGCCGTCGCCGAGTCCCCGGCGACCCAGGAAGCCCAGGCCAGCAAGGTCAGCGGGGCGGCCGCGCAGTCCTCGAAGGGCGGCACGGCCCGCCGGGCGAGGAACCGCCAGAGCCGCTCGGCGGGGGCCAGTTCGGCGGGCCGGGCGTACTCGACGCCGCGGTCCCGGGTGAGGCGGTCCCGCAGAGCGACCAGCAGCCGGGCCGCCCGCTCCTCGTCTACCTCCCGGGCTCCGGCCGCGAACTCGGCGAAGACCTGGTCGAGCAGGGCGGCGCCCTGCTCCCGGGTGACGGCGCCCGCGGCGGCCACCGCCCGGCCCAGGGCCTCGCGCTGGGCACCGGCCCCCGGCGGGTCGATCGGGGCCAGCGCGCCGACGATCGCCTTCCGGCTGCCGCGCGGCACCAGCCCCGCGACGGTCGCGGCGGCGGCCGCCGGGCCCGGGTCGGGGCCGCTGCGCACCGGGTTGCCGGCCGGGTCGCAGCAGCCCTCGTCCCGGCAGAGGAAGGACCACCAGCGGCCGTCCGAGACGCACAGCGACTCCTTGACGGCCACTCCCCTGCGCCCGAAGGCGGCGCGGAGGTGGTCCGACAGCGGCCGCAGCCCGTCCACCGCGGGCGGGGCGTGCGGCGTGGCCGAGTCCCGGCAGAGGTAGAGGAGCACCTGCAGCGGACGGATGCCGTGCCGCTCGGAGAGCGCGACCAGCAGGGCGGCCGTCTCGTCCGCCGCGGTGGGCCACAGCGCGGGGTCGGCCGGGAGGTCGGCCCGGATCACCCCGCCCTGATGCAGGTCGGGGCCCTGGAGCCCGACCGCGACGATGCTGTCGTCGGGGTAGAAGCCCAGGAGGTAGGGCAGCAGCTCGGCCATGTCGGCCGGGCCCCGCATGATCACCGGCCGGTGGCCGGAGGCCGGGCCGAGGGACAGGATGACGTGTTCGTTGTTCATCGCGTTCATGGCCGCAAGAGTGCGCGCGATCCGACGACGCCGCCGAAGCATTCGCTTTCCTGTGGATAACTCCGGCCCCGAATTCCTCTTCGCCCATTCGGAGTACATCAAACCCACTCCGTCGAGTGAATTTTGACGGACGTTCAGCAGATGAACGGATGACCTCCACCCCGCATTCCGCTCCCCGCCGAGGTCGGCATTCGCCCCCTGTCGGCGGCTCGGGGTTACATGGACGCCATGCAGCAGCCCGAGATCCACACCACCGCCACCACCGACCGCGCCGAGGTCAGGGCGCGGGCCGAGGCCGTCCTGCGCGAGCTGGCCGGCCCCGGCGCCGCCCTGCGCGAGGACCAGTGGACGGCCATCGAAGCCCTCGTGGTCGACCACCGCCGCGCCCTGGTCGTCCAGCGCACCGGCTGGGGGAAGTCCGCCGTCTACTTCATCGCGACCGCCCTGCTCCGGGCCCGCGGCGCCGGTCCCACGGTGATCGTCTCGCCGCTGCTCGCGCTGATGCGCAACCAGGTCGAATCGGCCGGCCGGGCCGGCATCCACGCCCGCACCATCAACTCGGCCAACACCGAGGAGTGGGCCGAGGTCCAGGCCGAGGTCGCGGCCGGGAAGGTCGACGTCCTGCTGGTCAGCCCCGAGCGGCTGAACAACCCGGACTTCCGCGACCAGGTGCTGCCCGAGCTGGCCGCCTCCACCGGCCTGCTGGTCGTCGACGAGGCGCACTGCATCTCGGACTGGGGCCACGACTTCCGCCCCGACTACCGCCGGCTGCGCACCATGCTGGCCGACCTGCCGGCCGGCGTCCCGGTGCTGGCCACCACCGCGACGGCCAACGCCCGGGTCACCGCGGACGTCGCCGAGCAGCTCGGCACCGGCGCCGGCGACGCGCGCGCCCTGGTGCTGCGCGGGCCGCTGGAGCGGGAGAGCCTCACCCTGGGCGTGCTGGCCCTGCCCGACCCGGCGCACCGGCTCGCCTGGCTGGCCGACCACCTCGACCGGCTGCCCGGCTCGGGCATCGTCTACACCCTGACGGTCGCCGCCGCCGAGGAGGTGACGGCCTTCCTGCGCGAGCGCGGCTTCCCGGTGGCCTCCTACTCGGGCCGCACCGAGGACGCCGAGCGCCGCACCGCCGAGGCCGACCTGCTGGCCAACCGGGTCAAGGCGCTGGTCGCCACCTCCGCACTGGGCATGGGCTTCGACAAGCCCGACCTCGGCTTCGTGGTGCACCTGGGCTCGCCCAGCTCGCCGATCGCCTACTACCAGCAGGTCGGCCGGGCCGGGCGCGGCGTGGACCGGGCCGAGGTGCTGCTGCTGCCCGGGCGCGAGGACGAGGCGATCTGGCGCTACTTCGCCTCGCTGGCCTTCCCACCGGAGGAGCAGGTGCGCCGCACCATCGACGCGCTGGCCGAGGCCGGCCGCCCGCTCTCCACCGCCGCCCTGGAGCCCCGGGTGGACCTGCGCCGGGCCCGGCTGGAGACCATGCTCAAGGTGCTCGACGTGGACGGCGCCGTCCGCCGGGTCAAGGGCGGCTGGACGGCCACCGGGCAGAGCTGGGCGTACGACACCGAGCGCTACGCCAAGGTCGCGGCCTCCCGGGAGGCCGAGCAGCGGGCGATGCGCGAGTACGCGACGGCCACCGGCTGCCGGATGGAGTTCCTGCGCCGGCAGCTGGACGACGAGCAGGCCGCGCCGTGCGGGCGGTGCGACAACTGCGCGGGCCCGCTGCACACCCCGGACGTCTCCGCCGAGACGCTGGCGGCGGCCCGGGCCGCCCTCGGCCGCCCCGGCGTGAGCTTCGAGCCGCGCCGGCTCTGGCCCACCGGGATGGACGCGCTCGGTGTGCCGCTCAAGGGCCGGATCCCGGCGGGCGAACAGGCGGAGACCGGCCGGGCGCTCGGCCGGCTGTCCGACATCGGCTGGGGCAACCGGCTGCGCGCCCTGCTCGCCGAGCAGGCACCGGACGTCCCGGTGCCCGGCGAGGTCGTGGACGCGCTGGTCGCGGTGCTCGCGGACTGGGCCCGGGGGCCGGGCGGCTGGGCCGGCCCGGCCACCGCGGAGGGCACCCGGCTGGAGCGGCCGGTCGGCGTGGTGACGATGGCCTCCTCGACCCGCCCGCAGCTGGTCGGCACCCTCGGCGCGCGGATCGCCGAGATCGGGCGGATGCCGCTGCTCGGCCGGATCGAGTACGCGGACGGGCGGCCGCCGCACGGGGCCCGCAGCAACAGCGCCCAGCGGCTGCACTCGCTGGCCGGCGCGCTGGTGTTGCCGCCCGGGTTGGAGGAGGCGGTGGCCGCCGCGGGCGGGCCGGTGCTGTTGGTGGACGACCTGGTCGACTCGGGGTGGACGGTCACGGTCGCGGCCCGGCTGCTGCGCCGGGCGGGAGCGGGCGCGGTGCTGCCGCTGGTGCTGGCCGTGCAGGGGTGACCGGGCGGGAGTGACGGGGCGGGAGCGGCCAGGACGGAGCGATCGCACAGGAGGGACGAGGAGGCGGCCCGACCGGCGACCGGCAGCCGCCGGTCGGGCCGGAAGGCAGAGCGCCGGCCGGAGAACATCGCCCGAGCCATTCACTCGAATGGCTCAAGGAAAGGAGCCAGACCGAGCGATTTCGATCACACAGGGCACTCGAACGAATGAGAGCTGTCACCAGGCGACGAGCGGTTCAGCGTGCGCCCCGAGCGGCCCGGATCAAGGTCGACACCCGGGCGGGGGCGACACGGGGAGTGGCGGCCCGCAACTGCCAGACACAGAGCCATCTGATGGCGTTCATCATTTCGTCATTGCCGCTTCACCCCTGATGCCGCGAGAATCGGAGAGTACCCGAAGCCCGGTCCGCTGGACCTGTCCTTCGGCGTACCCGGACACCCGCCTGCCCTCGGGCCAGGAAGGAGGATCGTGATCAACGGCATCGACCGAGGTCCACATCCCCTCGCCCGGAGTTCAGAGCCCAGACGGCTGCTGGACCTGGAGACGTGGACCGCCTCGGGGATTCCGTTGCTGGGCGACCCGCGCGAGTTCGTCCTGGAGCTGCACCAGCGGCACCTGCCCCAGCCGGGCACGGTCGTGGTCGCCGTCCTGGACGCGCTCCACCACCTCGCCGCCTCGGCCTCCTTCACCCCCTGGCCGCACGACACCGACGGCTGGCAGCACCGGAACGCCCTGCTCGCCCACCTGCGCCGGATCACCCCGCACGACCTGCGGCTCGCCCACCCGACCCGCACGGCCGTCCTGCTGCGCTGCCGCGAGGGTGCGCCCGGCTGGTCGGAGCAGGACGGCGCCTGGATGTGGGCGCTGCGGGACGCCTCCGTGCTGCACGGCCTGCGCTGCGGCTCGTACATCGGGCTCACCCCGGCGGGCTGGCAGATCCTCGGGGACGGACGGAGCGGACGCAATCCGCACGCGGGTTCGTGGGCGGAGGGGCCGGTGCACACCGTGACGGAGCTGCCGCCGCGCTCGGCGCTCGACGACGCCCCGCGCAGCCAGCGCGCCCGGCAGCAGGCCGCCGAGCAGGCCAGGCGCGCGGACGGTCCGCAGCGCTCCCGCCCGTCCGAGCGTCCGCCCGAGCTGCCGTGGGCTCCCGCCCGGGTGGCGGCCGTCGAACCGGCCCGGCGCACGGGCACCCGCTGAGCCCGGACCGCGACGGGCGGACCGCGACGGCGGGACCGCGCACCCGACACCACCCGCGCGCCGGAACGGCCGGAACGGACCGTACGCCCGAGCGCACCCGGTGACCCGAGCGGACCGGGAAGCCCCGCAGGCCGTCCCGCCTGTGCGGCGGAACGGCCTGCGGGCCCGGGTGGTACGGCTACGGCCGGACGGCCCAGCGATCAGGCGATCAGGCGATCAGACAGTCGGACAGTCGGACGGTCAGGCGTCGACCCGGCGCCCCGGCGCGGCTCCGGCCGCACGGGTGCTGGTCGGACCGGCGTCCCCGCAGACCACGAGCAGCGCGGTCGCGTGGCCGAGCGCCTTGGCGTACGCCTCGGCGGACCGGGCGGCCGGGCCCCCGTTGACCACCAGGACGACCGCCTCGCGGCGGGCCTGGCGGCCCAGCGCGGCGTCCGCGTAGAACACGTCCCCGCCCTCGGTGAGCTGCGCCCAGTAGCGCTCCTCGCCGAAGGAGAGCTCGTGCTGCTGCCAGGGGTGCGCCTCGCCGACCGTCAGGACCAGGATCTGACCCGGGTCTCGGCCGCCGTCCAACAGCCGGTCGACCGCCTCGTCTGCGCGTTCGAGCGCCTGTGCCGGGGTGGCAGCGATCCGCTGGACCTCGACCTGAGGTGCGGCGGGGGTCTGGCGGCGCGGCGCCGGACCGGGCTTGGGGATCAGTCGCGGCGCGCCGGAGCCGGCGGCCCGCGCCGGGGCCGGGGCCGGGGCCGGGCGCGGGGCTGCCGGGCGGGGGCCGGGCACCCTGGCCGGTGCGGCGACGGTGGTGGTTGCGGGGGCGGGCGCGCCGCCGGTGGCGGGCGTGTGGAGGGCTTGTGCGTCCGACTCGCGGGGGAAGGGAACGCCGGGGCCCGGGAGGCTCTCGTGAATCTCCGGCTCCTCGGGGAAGACAGGCATACCCGGATATCTATCAAATGCCGGTCGAACGCGCACGGGCGCCCCACCCATCGGGCACCGCGGAGTTGCTCACCCCACCCGGGGCAATTCCCGACGCAACGTCAGAAACCGAGCGTCAGCTGTTCGTCCGCGCACGCCTGATCGGCACCGCCGGTGTCCCGGACGCGCTTGAGGTGGCGCCACTTGGGCAGCGCGTCCAAGTACGCCCAGGAGAGCCGGTGGTGCTCGGTGGGGCCGTACTCCTCCAGCGCGGCGCGGTGCACCGGGGACGGGTAGCCGGCGTTGTCGGCGAAGCCGTACGCGGGGTGATCCTCGCCCAACTCGGCCATCATCGTGTCGCGGTGGACCTTGGCGAGGACCGAGGCCGCGGAGACGCAGACGCAGGACTGGTCACCCTTGATCACCGTGCGCACCCGCCAGGGGCCGCCGAGGTAGTCGTGCTTGCCGTCCAGGATCACCGCGTCGGGTTCGACCGGCAGCGCTTCCAGGGCGCGGACGGCCGCGAGCCGCAGGGCGGCCGTCATGCCGAGTTCGTCGCACTCCTGCGGGGAGGCGTGCCCGAGCGCGTACGCGGTGACCCAGCCGGCGAGGACGGGGGCGAGCGCCCTGCGGCGCAGCTCGGTGAGCAGCTTGGAGTCGGTCAGCCCCTCCGGTGCCCGGCGCAGGCCGGTCACGGCCGCGCCCACGGTGACCGGGCCGGCCCAGGCTCCGCGCCCGACCTCGTCCAGACCGACCACGACCTTGGCGCCGGCCCGGCGGAGCGAGCGTTCGACGGAGTGCGTCGGGGGGACGATGGGCATGGCGGCTTCCGTTCAGCTGGACAGCCTCCAGCCTAAGCCCGTCACGACGGGGGCCGGGCCGGGCGGCGGAGCGCGACCGGGCGGACCACCGACAGGCCGCCGGACGCACCACCGCCAGGCGCACCACCGCCCGGCGAGCCGCGAACGGGAGGCCCCGGAGCCGGAAGGCCCCAGAGCGCCTACGGGTTCCGGATCAGCGGCACCATCACGTCGTCCACCAGCCGGACCGCGAAGTCGGGCGCCAGGTACTCCCGGGTGCCGACCTTCACCTGGAACAGCAGCATCGCGGGCACGACGTCGGCGACCATCGGGTTGGCCGCGCCGGGCCGGGCGTCGCCGCGCTCGGCGCCGCGGCGGAGGATGTCCAGGATGGTCTCCTTGGTCGGCTCGATCACCCGCTGGACGATGAAGTCCTTGAAGACCTCGGCCTGTTGCTGGGACAGCTCACCCATCAGCGCGTGCAGGGCGCTGCCCACCCGGGAGTTCAGCGAGTCCGCGAACACCTCGATGAGCTGCAGCAATTCGGCACGGGCGGACCCGAGGTCGGGCACGCCATGAGGGCGTGGGAGAGTGGAGTCCAAGGCGTCGATGACGAGTTCGACCTTGGACGCCCAGCGCCGGTACAGCGCGGCCTTCCCGGTCCGCGCCGCAGCGGCGACCCCTTCCATCGTCAGCCGCGCGTAACCGCCGGAGGTGAGCTGGTCGAGTGTGGCCTCGAAGATCGCATTCTCCAACTCCTTCCCCCGGCGCCGCCCCGGCCGCGCCAGTGCCTCCCGGGCGATCCGCATCGGGCACGCGGGCGCCGGGCCCGGCTCCTCGCCCGGCCGCGTAGCGGGCACGACCGGCACCATCGGCACGACCGGCACCATCGGCACCGGGCTCGGCCCCGCTTTCGCCTGCGCGGGTCCAGCGGCCGTCCGGCCCGACGCACGGTCCGTCGTGAGGCGCCGCACCAGTCGATCCATCGCCACCGTTCAACACTCCTAAGGAACGCTTGCGTTCACAATCGGGGCCAAGCTATCGTCCCAGATTAGTGAACGATCCCGTTCTCTCCCAGTCCCGCCGGCACGGGGCAGCACACCAGGGCCGGCGGGGGCGCTGAACGCACAGCACCGAGCACGTAGCCAGCAGGGGGCTCATTCGTGGCTATCACCGACACGCTCAAGAAGACTTCGTCACCACCGGTCCGCCAGGGGCGCGGCAAGGGCATCACCCTGGCCGTCATCGCGGCCACCCAGCTGATGGTGGTGCTCGACGCCACCATCGTGAACATCGCGCTCCCGCACATCAAGGACGCGCTCAACTTCTCGACCACCAACCTGTCGTGGGTCATCAACGCCTACACGCTGACCTTCGGCGGGCTGCTGCTGCTCGGCGGCCGCGTGGGCGACATCCTCGGCCGCCGCCGGATGTTCGTCCTCGGCACCCTGCTGTTCGGCCTGGCCTCGCTGCTCGGCGGCTTCGCGCAGGACAGCAACCTCCTGCTGGCCGCCCGCGCCCTGCAGGGCATCGGCGGCGCGATCTGCTCACCGACCGCCTTCGCGCTGATCGCCACCAACTTCGAGGAGGGGCCGGAACGCAACAAGGCGTTCGGCGTGTTCTCGGCGGTGGCCGGTTCGGGTGCGGCGATCGGCCTGCTGGCCGGCGGCGTGCTCACCGAGTACCTGAACTGGCGCTGGGTGTTCTTCGTCAACGTGCCGATCGCGATCCTGATCGCGATCGCCGCGCCGCGCTACATCACCGAGTCCGAGCGCCAGGACGGCAAGTTCGACCTGCCCGGCGCGCTCACCTCGACGCTCGGCCTGGTCGGCCTGGTCTACGGCTTCATCCGGGCCGCCTCGGACGGCTGGTCGGACCCGGTCACGCTCGGCTCCTTCGCGGCTGGTGCCGTCCTGATGGCCGCGTTCCTCGTGGTCGAGAACCGCACCGCCCAGCCGATCACCCCGCTGCACCTGTTCGCCAACCGCAACCGCACCGGCGGCCTGGTGATGATGCTCTGCATCGCCGCGGCCATGTTCGGCATCTTCTTCTACGTCGTCCTGTTCGTGCAGGGCCCGCTCGACTACAGCCCGGTGCGGGCCGGCGTGGCCTTCCTGCCGATCAGCGTGGCGATCATCACCGCCGCGCAGATCGCCTCCCGCTTCCAGGCCACGTGGGGGCCGAAGCCGTTCATGGCGGGCGGCGCGCTGCTGGTCACCATCGGGCTCAGCTGGCTGACCCAGATGAACAAGGACAGCGGCTACCTGGACGGCGTGCTCGGCCCCACGGTGGTCTTCGGCCTCGGCATGGGAATGATCTTCGTCCCGGTGATGCTGCTCTCGGTCGCGGGCGTGCCCGGCGAGGAGACCGGCGCCGCCTCCGGCCTGCTCAACTCGATGCAGCAGATCGGCGGTTCGCTCGGCCTCTCGATCCTGACCACGGTCTTCGCGCACTACGCCAAGGCCGAGGGCCAGGCCCAGGCCCCCGGGTTCCTGAAGTCCGCCACCCCGGACCAGCTGGCCTACTTCAAGGACAAGGGCGAGTTCCCGCCGCACACCGACGCCGCCAACTCGGTGCTCGCCCACGGTATCTCGCACGGCTTCGTCGTCGGCGCCGCGCTCGCCGGGGTGGCCGTCCTGGTCGCGCTCCTCGTGGTCAAGGCCAAGCCGGGCGACCTGCCGACCGAGACCTCCGGCGTCGCGATGCACTGAACCGGTGCCACCGAGCCCGCGCCCGTGAACCGGCACCACCGGGCCGGACCGCCGGACCGGCACCACCCGATCCGGACCCGACCCACGTGCCGCGTACGGCCGGCCGGGGAGCAGCCCGCTCCCCGGCCGGCCGTACGCCGTTGCGGCCCCGACCGGCCGTACGCCGTTGCGGCGCCGACCGGCCGTACGCCGCCCCGCGCCCAGCCGTACGCGCGCCGGCCGTACTTCGCCCCGACCCGACCGGCCGTCAGCCCTTGACCGAACCGGCCAGCAGCCCGCGCACGAAGTACCGCTGCAGGCTGAAGAAGACGATCAGCGGCACCACGATCGACAGGAACGCCCCGGCCGTCAGCAGCTCCCAGCGCCCGCCGAAGGACCCGGACAGCTGGGCCAGCCGGACCGTCATCGGCGCCACCTCCGGGGTGCCGCCCGCGAACGTCAGCGCGACCAGCAGGTCGTTCCAGGCCCACAGGAACTGGAAGATCGCGAACGAGGCCAGCGCCGGCGTGCACAGCGGCAGCACGATCGAGCGGAAGATCCGGAAGTGCGAGGCCCCGTCCACCACCGCCGACTCCATCAGGTCGCGCGGCAGCTGGGCGATGAAGTTGTGCAGCAGGAACACCGCCAGCGGCAGCGCGAACATGGTGTGCGCCAGCCAGACCGGGGCGTAGCTGCCCTTCAGGTCCACCGCCGGGACCAGCGTCAGCGAACCCAGGTGCGCCCCGCCGGAGAACAGCCGCAGCAGCGGGATCAGCGCCATCTGGAGCGGCACCACCTGGAGCGCGAACACCGTGAGGAACACCGCGTCGCTGCCCCGGAACCGCACCCAGGCCAGCGCGTACGCGGCCATCGCCGCCAGCGCCAGCGGGAACACCGTCGCGGGGACGGCGATCGCCAGCGAGTTCACCAGGTAGGGCATCAGCCCGGTGGAGACGCCGGAGCCACCCTCGAAGAGCACCGAGTGGTAGTTGCCGAGGCCGAGATCCGGGTGCAGGAAGGCGTTCCACCAGCCGTCCGCCGTCACGTCCTGTTTGGGGCGCAGCGAGGTCACCAGCAGGCCGACCGTCGGGATCGTCCAGAGCACCGTCACCGCGATCACGAACGCCGAGGCCAGCGGGCTGCTGAAGGCCTTCCGCACCGGGTTCGCCCCCTGGGCCGCGCCCGCCCGGGGCTTGCTCACGGGGGGCTTGTCCACCGGGTGCCCGCCCGCCGGATACCCGCTCACCTGACGCGTGCTCACCGCACCTCACGCTCCTTCCGCAGCTGGACGATGTTGTAGGCCACCAGCGGCAGTACGGCGAGGAAGAGCAGCACCGCGAGGGCGCTGCCCCGCCCGTCGTTGAACTGCACGAAGGACTGCGAGTACATCTCGTTGGCGAGGACCTGGGTGCCGAAGTTGCCGCCGGTCATGGTCCGGACGATGTCGAAGGCCTTCAGGGTGATGATCATGACGGTGGTCAGGACGACGATCACGGTGGTGCGGATCATCGGGACGGTGACGTACCAGAACAGCCGCACCCCGCTCGCGCCGTCCAGCCGCGCCGCCTCCACCACCTCGGACGGGATCGCCTTGACCGCCGCCGACAGCACCACCAGGGCGAAGCCGGTCTGCACCCAGACCATCACCGCCATCAGCAGGAAGGTGTTCAACGGCTGCGAGAGCATCCAGTTCGGCGGGTCGTTCCAGCCCACGGCGGCGGCGAGCTGGCTGAGCAGGCCGATCTGCCGCTGCCCGGGCCCGCGCCACTCGTAGACGAACTTGAAGATGATCGAGGCGCCGACCAGCGAGATCGCCATCGGCATGAAGATCAGCGCCTTGTACACCGCCTGGCCGCGCATCCGGTCCACCAGCAGCGCCAGCGCCAGGCCCAGGCCGGTCGCGACCAGCGGCACGACCACCAGCCACTCCAGGGTGGTGAGCAGCACCTTGCGCACCGAGTCGGTGGTGAAGGCCCAGCCGAAGTTCTCGCCGCCGACGAACCGGGAGCCGTCGTCGTTGTGCAGGCTGAGGTAGACCGTCCGGATCAGCGGCACCACCACGCCGACCAGCAGGAGCAGCACCGCCGGGCCGAGGAACACCAGCACGGCGAGCGGGCGGGCCAGCCGGCCGCGGGCCCGGCCGGCGACGAGGAACACCACCAGCAGGATGCCGAGGAAGCCCGCGACGGCGCCGATGGTGTTGCCGAACTTCACCGCCGCGTCACCCCAGGCGCCGGTGGCGAGCGCGGCGGCGGGAGGCGGTGGGCCGGGTACGGGCATGACGGTGCGCCCCTTCGAGTCCGGTGGTCACGGATGGTCGCGCGCTGTGCGCGATCGTGGTGTGCGTGGGGGGAGGGAGGGGGTGGGCGGTGCGGGTGGGTGGCCCCGCACCGCCCTCGGCAGGTGGTCGTGGTGCCGCCCCGGTCTGCGTGCCGGGCGGCGTTCCGGGCCGGGCGGCGTTCCGGGCCGATCGGCGGGCGGGCCGGGCAGTGTTCCCGGCCGGCTACGGCCTACCGCTTACGGCCTACGGCTTACGGCTTACGGCTTACGGCTTACGGCCAGGCGGCGTCGATGTCGGCGGCGGTCTTCTGGATCGACTGCCCCTCGGCGAACCAGGCGGTCAGCGACTTCCACTCCTGCCCCGCGCCGACCGCGGCCGGCATCATGTCCGAGCCGTCGAAGCGGAAGGTCGCGCTCGGGTCGGTCAGCGCCGCGGCCGAGAGCTGGTCGATCGGATCGGTGTACAGGCTCTTGTCCACGCCCTGGTTGGCCGAGACCCAGCCGGTCGCGGTCTTCACCCGGCTGCTCGCCCAGTCCGCGCTGGACAGGTAGTTCTGCACCGCCTGCACCTCGGGCCGGCCGGAGAAGGCGGCCAGGAACTCGCCGCCGCCCTCGACCGGGTTGGGGATCGCCGGGTTCACCGCGGGCAGGTGGAAGGCGAACACGTCGCCGTCCGGGCCGATGGCGGTGCCCTTGGGCCACTGCGCCCGGTAGAAGGACGCCTGCTGGAGCATCGCGCACTTGCCGGTGAGGATCGGCGCGCCCGCGTCCTGGAAGGTGGTGGTGGCGATCGACTTGACGTCGCCGTAGCCGCCGTTGACCCAGGCCGGGTTCTGCATCCAGTCGGCGACGGTCTTCATCGCCGTGATGATCTTCGGGTCGGAGAACTTCACCTGATGGCCGACCCACTGGTCGTACACCTCACCGCCGTACGTGCCCAGCACCACCTCCTCCAGCCAGTCGGTGGCCGGCCAGCCGGTGGCGGTGCCGGAGGCGATGCCGCCGCACCACGGCTTGGCGCCGCCCGCCTTGGCGATCCGGTCGCTGAGCGCCATCAGGTCGGCCCAGGTCTTCGGTACCTCGTAGCCGGCCGCCTTGAACGCCTTCGGCGAGTACCAGACCAGCGACTTCATGTTGGCGCTCATCGGCGCCGCGTAGAAGGTGCCGTTGACGGAGCCGTACGTCTTCCAGATCGGGCTCCACTTGTCCTGGTTGGCGACGGTCTGGGCCGGCGGCTTCACCACCTTGCCGCTCTTCACCATCTGCGCCAGCAGGCCCGGCTGCGGGATGATCGCGAAGTCCGGGGTGTTGCCGCCGGCCACCCGGACCGGCAGCTGGGACTCGAAGTCGTTCGACCCCTCGTAGCTGATCCTGATCCCGGTGCACTTCGAGAAGTCGGCCCAGGACTTCTCCAGGTTGTCCGACTCCGGGCTGAGGATGGAGGCGAACATCGTCACCGTGGTGCCCGAATGCCCGGCGTACGGCTGGTACTTGGCACAGTCGCCGGTCAGCGTCGCGGCGGCGCCACCACCGCCACCGCCGCCGCTGTCGGAACTGTTGGAACAGGCCGCGGTCAGGGCCAGGGCCGCCAGCAGGGCGGGCACGGCGACCATGCGGCGGCGGGAACTCGGGTGCGGCGCGGTCGGGTTGAGGGTCAACGCGGTCCTCCTCGCCAGGGCGTACTGCCGGTTGTGGGCTGAACGACATTGCGCTGTACGGAAGATGGGCGTACGGGGATCGCGGGCGAGCGGCGGCCGAACCGATTCGACGACGGTAGCCCAGCCCTCGGCCGCCGTCGAGGTCCGTGGTCGACCTTCATCCACCGGTGCCCCGACCGCGACCACCGGAAACCCCCGGACACACCAACGGCCCCACACGAAACCCGGGCGGGGCCGTCGATATGACGATCATTCGGAACGATCACTCAGCACGGTCGGCTCAGCACAGCCGGCTCAGCACAGCCGGCTCAGCACAGCCGGCTCAGCACAGCCGGACGGGCAGCTCCAGCAGGCTGTTCACCACCATCGACGGGCTCGGCCGCAGCTCGCCGTCCGGCACCGCCAGCGACAGCGCCGGGAAGCGCTCGAACAGCGCCGGCAGCGCGACCCCCGCCTCCAGCCGGGCCAGCGGCGAGCCCGGGCAGACGTGCGGGCCGTGGCCGAAGGACAGGTGGCGGGCCGGATCCCGGGTGACGTCGAACAGCTCGGCCGTCACGCCGTGCTGCAGCGGGTCCCGGCCGATCGCGTTGTACGAGACCAGCACCGGCTCGCCCGCCGGGATCACCACCTCGCCGACCGGGATGTCCTCGGCCGCGAAGCGGAACAGGAAGTTGCTGGTCGGCGGCGTCCAGCGGAGCGACTCCTCCACCACCGCGTCCCACGACACCTGCCCCGAACGCACCAGCGCCAGCTGCTCCGGGTGCGCCAGCAGCGCCCGGACGGCGTTGCCGATCAGGTTCACCGTGGTCTCGTGGCCGGCCGCGATGATCACCCGCAGGGTGGCCGCCGCCTCCGCGTCGGTCAGCGCCCCGCCCTCGGCGTCGGCCGCCAGCAGCGCGCTCGCCAGGTCCTCGCCGGGAGCCGAACGGCGCTGCGCCACCAGGTCGTTGACGAAGGCGTTCAGCCCGGCGACGGTCGCCTGGATGCCCTCGGGGTTCGGCTTGATGCCGAAGAACCGCTCGTACAGGTCGCGCAGCGTGCCGTGGTCGGACTCCGGCACGCCCAGCAGCGAGCAGATCACCGTCATCGGCAGCGGGAACGCGAAGGCGTTCTTGAGGTCGACCACCGGCTCCCCGGCCGCCAGGCCGTCCAGCAGCGCGCGGGTGACCTCCTCGACGCGCGGGCGCATCAGCTCGACCCGGCGCGGGGTGAACGCCTGCGCCACCAGCGCCCGCAGCCGGCGGTGCTCCGCGCCGTCCGTGGTGACCATGCTCGGGCCGGGCACCGCGAGCCCGATCAGCGGCCAGGTCCGCGACACCTCGCCGCGCTGGTAGGCCGCCCAGTGCCGGGCGTCCTTCACCAGCCGGGCGTCGGTGAGCAGGTCGCGGGCGGCCGCGTGCCGCGTGACCGCCCAGGCGGCGACCCCGCCGGGCAGCACCACCGGCACCGCCGGGCCGGCGGCCCGCAGCAGGGCGCCCTCGGCGGCGTTGTCGCGGGCCAGCGGATCGAGGGCGATCGGGGCCGGGGCGGCGGTCATCGGCGACTCTTCTCTTTCGGATCTCTCGCGGATCTCTGTCGGATCTCTGTCGGATCTCTCGCGAACAGCGGGTGGTGACGGTGGGGAACGACCAGCACGCACGCCCCCGCGCGGAACGGGACGGGCGCTACTGCCCCGGGGTGAACGAGACCGGCAGCGCCACCAGGCCGCGCACCCAGGCCGACGGCCGCCAGACGAGCGCGTGCTCGGCCACCGCGAGCCGCAGGTCCGGCAGCCGGTCCAGCAGCACCTCGATCGCGGTGGTGGCGATCACCTCGGCCGCCTCCTGAGCCGGGTACGGGCAGCCGTGCTCGCCGTACGAGTAGCTCATGTGCGCCCGGTTCCCCTCGGCGGGGCGGCCGTCCGCCTGCCGCACCAGCGGGTCCCCGTTCGCCCCGGCGTAGCCGAGCAGGAGCATGTCCCCGGCGGCGATCCGCTGACCGCCGAGCTGGGTGTCCTGGGTGGCCCAGCGGCCGGCGAAGATCTGCACCGGCGTGTCCTCCCAGAGCGCCTCGTTGAGTGCCTGGCCGATGCTGCGCCGGCCGCCGGCCAGCGAGGCCGAGAAGCGCTCGTCGGTGAGCATCAGCCGCAGCGCGTTGGAGATCCAGTACGAGCTCGGCTGGTGGCCGGAGATCAGCAGCACCCGCAGGTCGCGCATGACCTCCTCGTGGGCCAGGCCCGCCGGGTGGGCCAGCATCCGCGAGGCCACGTCCTCGCCCGGGTGCTCGGCCTTCGTCCGGACCACCTCGGCCATCAGCTCCAGCAGCCGCTGGGCGGCGGCGGGCGCGCCCGGCCCGCCGTCCAGCATGGTGAGCACCGCGTCGACCAGCTCGGGCGCCCGCTCCTCGTCCAGGCCGAACACCCGGCACAGCACCAGCAGCGGCATCAGGTGGGCGTACTGGGCGACCAGATCGGCCTCCCCGCGCCCGGCGAACCCGTCGATCAGCCGGTCCGCGATCTCCTCGCCGTGCTTGCGCAGCTCGTAGGCGTCGATGCCGGCCAGCGCGTCGGTGACCGCCCGGGAGCGGCGGACGTGCTCCTCGCCCTCGGTGTAGAGCATCGACGGCACCGGGGCCATCATCGGCTTCAGCGGCCAGTCGGCGGGGACCGAGTCCCACAGGCGCCAGCGGCTGGAGTCGCGGCCGAACAGCTGCGGCTGGCCGGTGACCAGTTGCAGCTCGCGGTAGCCGATCACCAGCCAGGCGGGCACGCCGCCGGCCAGCTCGACCGGGGCGACCGGGCCGTGCCCGGCACGCAGCTCGCGGTAGAGCTGGGCCGGGTCGGTCTGGAAGCGGGGCCCGTACAGCGGCGTGGCGCCGGCGTGCGCCGGGCAGCCCGGGGGCGGGGTGACGGCGGGCTCGGTCACGGGGTGCTCTCCTCGTAGATCGCGTCGGATGCCCCGGCGGCGCCGGCGGCTGCCACGACGGCCGGCGCCGTGGACGCCACCGGTGCCATCGCGGCCAGGGCGGCCTCGTCGGCCCCGGCGAGGGCGGCCAGGTGGTGGACCAGGTGGATCAGGACCCGCTTGCCGGAGTCCCGGTCGCGGGCGTCGCAGTCCACCAGCGGGACGCCGGGCGACAGGTCCAGGGCCTCGCGGACCTGCTCCAGCGTGTGGGTCGGCTCGCCGAAGTTGTTGCGGGCCACGATGAACGGGGTGCCGTGGTGCTCCAGCCGGTCGATCGCGTACCAGGAGTCCTCCAGCCGGCGGGTGTCCACCAGCACGACGGCCCCGAGGGCACCGCTGAACAGGCGGTCCCAGAGGAACCAGAAGCGTTCCTGCCCGGGCGCGCCGAACAGGTACAGCACCTGGCGCTCCGAGAGCGTGATCCGGCCGAAGTCGAAGGCGACCGTGGTGGAGCGCTTGCCGTGCAGGCCGGCCGGGTCGATGCCCTCCCCCGCCCGGGTCATCACCTCCTCGGTGTTCAGCGGGCGGATCTCGCTGACCGAACCGACCAGCGTGGTCTTGCCCACCCCGAAGCCGCCGACCACGACGATCTTCAGCGCGTTGTCGGCCGTCGCCCGCAGCGGGGTGCGCACCGCGGGCCGGGAGTCAGAGCCGTTGGAGGCCATGCAGCACCTGCTTCAGCGTGTCGAGGTCGGGCAGCCGGGCCTTGTTCGGCGCGAACCTGGGGTGACGGGCGGTGACCGCCCCGGACTCCAGCAGGTCGCCGAGCAGGATCTTCACCACCGAGACGGGCAGCGACAGCTCCGCCGCCACCTCCACGACGGCGGTCGGGGCCTCGCACATCCGCAGGATCCGGACGTGCTCCGACTGCATCCCGGGCGCCGGCCGCCGCTCCGCGACGATCAGGGTGACCAGGTCGAAGGCGTTCTCCGGCGAGCGGCTGCGGCCACCGGTGATGGTGTACAGACGGTCCGGGTCGTCGTCACGGCCCGGCAGCACCGACCCGGCCGTCATATCCCGGCGCTCTCTCGCGCGGCGCCGTCCGCCGCCTCCGCCCCCGCCTCCGCCTCACGAGCGGGCGCGCTCAGGTGGACGCCGATCTGCTCGATCAGGCCGTGCATGTTGTGGCCGACCACGCCCACGTCCGCCTCGTCGTCCGTGACCACCGCCAGGTGCGCGCCCTCGCCGGCCGCCACGATGCACAGGATGCCGCCGTGGAACTCGGTCATCGACTGCCGCACGCCCCCGCTGCCGTCGCCGAACTCGATCGAGGCGCCGTGCGCCAGGCTCTGCAGCCCGGAGGCGATCGCGGCCAGCTGGTCGGCCTGGTCGGCGCTCAGCCCGGCGGTGTGGCACAGCTTGAGGCCGTCCGCGGAGAGCACCAGGGCGTGCCGGGCACCGGGCGTCGCCGCCAGCAGGTTCTCCAACAGCCAGTCGAGGTCACGGTCGGGGGCGCTGCTCATTCGGAATCCTTCTCGGTGACGGGGGAGGCGTCGGGCGTGGTGTCGGGGTCCGTGGCCGGGGCCACGGCGGGTGCGACCGGCAGGGCCGCCTTGCGGAACGCGCCGAACCGGGCGGCGGCGCCCGCCGGGCCGGTCCGTACGGGCTTCCCGGCCGGGGCTGGCGTGGGAGCGGTGGTGGCGCTCAGCGTCTGGCCGCGACGGCGCTGCGGGAGGCCGCTGTCGGTCATCCGGGTGGGCCCGCCCTGTGCGGGCACGGCGGGCACGGCGGGCACGGACACAGGCACGGCGGGCGTCGGCAGGGCGGGTGTCGGCAGGGTGGGTGTCGCGGCCGCGGTGGAGGCGGACGCCGGGGCGGGCGCCGCCGGCAGCGGGGTGGGCGCCGGGCGGGCGGCGGTGAGCGCCGGGCGCGCGGATTCGACGACCGGCGCGGGGGCCGTGGCGGGCGCGGGGGTCAGGTGGGTGATCAGCTGCTGCGGGATCAGCATCACCACCCCCGTGCCGCCGCGCGCCGAAGGCCGGAAGGAGACCTGCAGCCCGTGCTTGCGCGCCAGCACGCCGACCACCGCGAGGCCCAGCCGCGTCCCGGCGGAGAGCGTGGCGAGGTCCAGCGGCTCGGCGGAGACGGCCTGTTCGGCCCGGCGCAGCCAACTCTCGCTCAGGCCCAGCCCGCTGTCCTCGACGGTGACCGCCAGCCCGGCCGGCACCTCCTCGACGTAGACGTGCACCTCGGCCGGCGGGGCGGAGAAGTTGGTGGCGTTGTCCAGCAGTTCGGCCAGTGCGTGCATCACGCCCTCGGCCGCGAACCCGGCGACCGCGGCGGTGCTGGCGTTGTGCAACCGCACCCGCTGGTAGGCGCCGATCCGGCCGAGCGCGCCGCGCAGCACCGACTCGACGGCGATCGGCTTGGCCCAGCGGCGGCCCGAGCGGGCGCCGGTGAGCACCGCGATGCTGTCCGCCATCCGGCCCGCCTGGGCGGTCGAGTGGTCCAGGCGCAGCAGGTCGCCGAGGACCTCCTCGTCGTGCCGGTGCTGCATCTCGCGCAGCTCGGCGTGCATGCTCGTGGCCAGCGCCTGCACCCGCCCGGCGGCGGTCGCGCAGACCGCGAGCGCGGCGGCCCGCAGGCGCTCGCCCCGGCCGACCTCCTCGCCGACCACGCGCAGCAGCGCGTACTGGGGGTGCTTGCGGTGGGCGGCCAGCGCGCTGTCCACGGTCGCGCCCCCGCGGAGCTTCTTCACCACCTCGGGCAGCACGCCCTCGGCGATCCGGTCCAGCTCGGCGCGCTCGGCCTCGACCTCCGTCCGGAAGGCCTCGGCCGCCGCCCGCTCGGCCTCGAAGCCGGTCCGTTCGGTCGCGAACCCGGTCCGCTCGGCCTCGAAGCCGGCCCGTTCGGCCTCGGACTCGGCCCGCAGCCGGTCCAGCTCGGCGCGCGCGGCGTCCCGTTCGGTGAGCGCGGCGGCCGTGCGGTCGACGGCGGCCCGCTCGGCCTGTCGGACGGCGTCGGCCGCGGCCAGCGCGGCCCGGGTCCGCTCCTGCTGCGCGGCGAGGTCCTCGGCCAGCCGGCGGGAGCGCTCGGTGCCGGTCGCCGCGAGGCCGACCGCGATCAGCCAGAGCACCGCGACGGCGGCCACCGCGACGCCGGTGAGCGGCTGGTGCGCGTCCAGGGCGCGGCCGATCCCGACCGGCGCGGCCACGAGCGCCAGCAGGACGGCGGCCGCCGTGACGGCGACGGTGCGCGGTGCGGGCCGTCGCTGCGGCCGACCGTCAGGGCTGGTGGCTTCTCTCATCGGTGCGGTCCTCGGCAACGTCGGCGGGCGGCGGCGCGGGCGGCGGGCGGCGACCGTGCCGCCGCCGGCAGCTGGGCGGGCGCATACGAGACCGCCCGGCGACGTCGCAAAACGTTTCCGGGCGGCTGATCGGTTCACGCTTTCGGCCGATCATATCGATTCAGACATTGCCCTCAAGCCGCCAGTTGACGGTCAATCTCCTTCATTCACACCGACTCCACCGCACAGCGACCTCCTCCCCCCTTCCGGGGGTCCGCGTTCAGGCCAGCGCCGCCTCCACCGCCCGCCGGACGGCCGGCAGGTCCAGGCCGTGGTCGGCGATCACCCGGGCCCCGAGCCCGTCCCCCTCCCGGATCAGCCCGAGCAGCAGGTGCCCGAGCGCGATCTCCCCCGACTTCAGCCGCAGCGCCTCGCGCAGGGACAGCTCCAGCGCCTTCTTCGCCCGGGGCGTGAACCGGGTGCGCGGCCCCTTGCGCTCCGCCCCGAACAGGCCGCGGCGCGTCGGCCGCTCCTCGGGCGCGTCCAGCGCACCCTCCCCGAACACCGACTCGACGGCGTCCCGGACGGCGTCCAGATCCACCCCGATCGAGGCCAGCGCGGTGGCGTCGTCGCCCGGCCCGAGCAGCCGGCGCACCGCCCGGAGCGCGGCCTCCCGGTCCAGCCCGGCGTCGACCAGGACCGCGGCGGCCGGGTCCTCCGGCATGCCGAGGATCGCCAGCAGCAGGTGCTCCGTGCCGACGTGGCCATGGCGCAGGCCCACGGCCTCGTCCTGGGCGGTGACCACCGCCCGCCCGCGCCTCACCGCCGTACGGATCGGCCGCCACGGCGCTCGGGTCGCGGTCTTGGTCATGCGCGCAGCCGAGCAAACCGCACCGACAAAAAAGGGCGGGGCGAGGACGTGAAGTCCTCGCCCCGCCCTCAGGTTCACCTCATCCGGCGAACCTCAGCACGGCGTGCGATCAGCTGCAGCCGCTGGTGGAGCCGCAGCCCTCGCAGAGGTAGCAGGAGCCGGCGCGGCGCATCTTGGTGCCGCAGGAGAAGCAGAGCGGCGCGTCGGCGTTGAGGCCGAGCTGGATCTCCATCAGCTCCGTGGAGTTGTGGGCCTGCTTCGGGGCCGCCTTGGGCGCCTCGACGGCGGCCGGGGCGACGGGCTTGGCGGCCACCGGGGCGGACTGGGCCAGCGACTCGGTGTCCAGCTCCTCGGCCTCCAGCGGCTCGTACGAGCCGGTCTCCAGGTGGCGCGTGCGCTCCTCGACGGAGTGGATGCCGAGCGCCGAGCGGGTCTCGAACGGCAGGAAGTCCAGCGCCAGGCGGCGGAAGATGTAGTCGACGATCGACTGCGCCATCCGCACGTCCGGGTCGTCGGTCAGACCGGCCGGCTCGAAGCGCATGTTGGTGAACTTCGAGACGTAGGTCTCCAGCGGCACGCCGTACTGCAGGCCGACCGAGACGGCGATGGAGAAGGCGTCCATCATGCCCGCGAGGGTCGAGCCCTGCTTGGACATCTTCAGGAAGACCTCACCGAGGCCGTCGTCCGGGTAGGAGTTGGCCGTCATGTAGCCCTCGGCGCCGCCGACCGTGAAGGACGTGGTGATGCCGGGACGGCCCTTGGGCAGGCGCTTGCGGACCGGGCGGTACTCGACGACCTTCTCGACCGCGGCGACCGGGGCGGCCGGGGCCTCCTCGGCCTTGGCCTCGGAGTCCTTCTTCTTGGCCGAGAGCGGCTGGCCGACCTTGCAATTGTCGCGGTAGATCGCCAATGCCTTCACCCCGAGCTTCCAGGCCTGGAAGTAGATCTCCTCGATCTCCTCCACCGTGGCGCTCTCGGGCATGTTGACGGTCTTGGAGATCGCGCCGGAGATCCACGGCTGGATCGCCGCCATCATCCGCACGTGGCCCATGGCCGAGATGACCCGCTCGCCCATCGCGCAGTCGAACACCTCGTAGTGCTCGGTCTTCAGCCCGGGCGCGTCGACCACGTTGCCGTGCTCGGCGATGTGGGCGACGACCGCCTCGATCTGCTCGTCCTGGTAGCCGAGGCGCTTGAGGGCGCGCGGGACGGTGCCGTTGACGATCTGCATCGAGCCGCCGCCGACGAGCTTCTTGAACTTGACCAGGGCGAGGTCGGGCTCGACGCCGGTGGTGTCGCAGTCCATCATCAGGCCGATGGTGCCGGTCGGGGCGAGGACCGAGGCCTGGGCGTTGCGGAAACCGTTCTCCGCGCCGAGGCGCAGGACGTCCTGCCAGGTCTTGTTGGCCGCGAGCCAGACCGGGGCGTCCAGGTCGTCGAAGGAGACGGCGTCCAGCGAGGCGTCCGCGTGCTGCTTCATGACCTGCCGGTGGGCGGCCGCGTTGCGGGCGTAGCCGTCGTACGGGCCGACGACGCCGGCGAGTTCGGCGCCGCGGCGGTAGGCGGTGCCGGTCATGAGGGAGGTGATGGAGCCGGCCAGGGCCCGGCCGCCCTCGCTGTCGTAGGCGTGGCCGGTGGCCATCAGCAGGGCGCCGAGGTTGGCGTAGCCGATGCCGAGCTGGCGGAAGGCCCGGGTGGTCTCGCCGATCTTCTCGGTGGGGAAGTCGGCGAAGCAGATGGAGATGTCCATCGCGGTGATGACCAGCTCGACGACCTTGGCGAAGCGCTCGGCGTCGAAGGAGTCGTCCTCGCCGAGGAACTTCATCAGGTTGAGCGAGGCGAGGTTGCAGCTGGAGTTGTCCAGGTGCATGTACTCGGAGCAGGGGTTGGAGGCGTTGATCCGGCCCGACTCCGGGCAGGTGTGCCAGTGGTTGATGGTGGAGTCGTACTGGATGCCGGGGTCGGCGCAGGCCCAGGCGGCCTCGGCCATCTTGCGGAAGAGCTTCTTCGCGTCGACGGTCTCGATGACCTCGCCGGTCATCCGGGCGCGCAGGCCGAATTCGGTGCCGTTCTCGACGGCGGTCATGAATTCGTCGCTGACGCGGACGGAGTTGTTGGCGTTCTGGTACTGGACGGACGTGATGTCGTCGCCGCCGAGGTCCATGTCGAAGCCCGCGTCGCGCAGGGCGCGGATCTTCTCCTCCTCCTTCACCTTGGTCTCGATGAAGGCCTCGACGTCCGGGTGGTCGACGTCGAGCACGACCATCTTGGCGGCCCGGCGGGTGGCGCCGCCGGACTTGATGGTGCCGGCGGAGGCGTCGGCGCCGCGCATGAAGGAGACCGGGCCGGAGGCGTTGCCGCCGGAGGACAGCAGCTCCTTGGAGGAGCGGATCCGGGAGAGGTTGAGGCCGGCGCCGGAGCCGCCCTTGAAGATCATGCCCTCTTCCTTGTACCAGTCGAGGATGGACTCCATGGAGTCGTCGACGGACAGGATGAAGCAGGCGCTGACCTGCTGGGGCTGCTTGGTGCCGACGTTGAACCAGACCGGCGAGTTGAAGCTGAACACCTGGTGGAGGAGGGCGTGCGTCAGCTCGTGCTCGAAGATCTCGGCGTCGTCCTTGGTGGCGAAGTAGCCGTGCTTCTCGCCGGCGGCGCGGTAGGTGAGCACCACGCGGTCGATGATCTGCTTCAGGCTCCACTCGCGCTGCGGGGTGCCGACCGCGCCGCGGAAGTACTTGGACGTGACGATGTTGACCGCGTTGACCGACCAGAAGTCGGGGAACTCGACGCCGCGCTGCTCGAAGTTGATCGACCCGTCACGCCAGTTGGTCATGACGACGTCGCGACGCTCCCAGCTGACCTCGTCGTACGGGTGCACGCCAGGAGTGGTGTGGATGCGTTCCATCCGGAGACCGCCCTTCGGGGCCGCCTTGGCACCCTTCGCCGCGGCCTTCTCGGACTTCGACCCGCGTGCGGAACCGCTCGTGGTGTCTGTCACTTCTCGCTCCTCCTCCTGGGCAAACGCCCGAAGTGCCCCGAAAAATCCGGGCACCGCTGGTTCGTTCTTCCGGTGTGCGGGCAGGCGGAGACCTCGCCCGCTACGCACGGTTTGTAGTGTTCTGCGCCCAGTTTTCGGACGCACGGGGGCCCCGCAGGGCCGATGTGGTGCGGAAGGGCCCGGCAGGGGCCCGGGGCGCGCCTCCTAGGGCGCGGCGGCGGGAACGGGCACGCAGGCCTCGTCCGCCTCGGTGACGGGCCGCTCGGCGCGGAGCTCCGCGATGGCGGCCTCGAAGTCCTCCAGCCCGTCGTACGCCTGGTAGACGCTGGCGAAGCGCAGGTACGCGACCACGTCCAGGTCCTTGAGCGGGCCGAGTATGGCCAGCCCGACGTCGTGGGTGGTCAGTTCGGCGTTGCCGCTGGCGCGCACGCACTCCTCGACCCGCTGGCCGAGCTGCGCGAGGGCGTCCTCGGTGACCGGGCGGCCCTGGCAGGCCTTGCGGACGCCGGTGATGACCTTCTGCCGGGAGAACGGCTCGGTGACCCCGCTGCGCTTGATGACCATCAGCGCGGCGGTCTCCACGGTGGTGAAGCGTCGGCCACAGTCCGGGCACTGCCGGCGGCGTCGGATCGAGCTGCCGTCCTCGGTGGTCCGGCTGTCGACAACGCGGCTGTCGGAGTGCCGGCAGAAGGGGCAGTGCACCTGAGAGATCCCTCCCTGGCAGGACGTGCGGACCGGTCGAGTCTATGCGATGTGCCCGGGGCATCGGCAAGCTGATCATGCGCCGTGACCACTAGTACTGGGCACGGAGAGGAGAGTAGCCACTACATCTAGGTCTGCGGGGGAAGCGGGACCCCTGGCGTGTCGGCGCCGATTAGACTTCCGGAGCCACGTTCGAGTCGAACATTTAATCGATGTACAACAAAGCCTTGATCGAGTCAGCCAACTCCCGAATAATTCACTCGAACGTGTGTTTGGCGCAACCTTTCGATAGGAGGCGCGTTGGGCTGGAAAAAGGAGAGGACAGCCGTCGAGAGGGGCCGCCGTGAACACGATCGAAAGCAACACCATCCCGGTGCAGGAACACTCCCAGTTCAAGGTGGGGCAGCGCACCACGAATCAGCAGGGTGTCGACATCAGCATGGACCGTAGTGAAGACCACCGCCTGAACGGCGCGGCCCTCTCCGGCGCCGGCCGCGTCCCCGACCAGCCGATCGAGCACTCCACCGCGATGGACGAGACCCATCCCTCCCCCGCCCGCGCGCTGCCCGGGCGCCCCCCGGGCATCCGCACCGACGAGGCCGGCCTCACCGAGCGCCAGCGCCGCGTGATCGAGGTCATCCGGGACTCCGTCCAGCGCCGGGGCTACCCGCCGTCCATGCGCGAGATCGGCCAGGCCGTGGGCCTGTCCAGCACCTCCTCGGTCGCCCACCAGCTGATGGCCCTGGAGCGCAAGGGCTTCCTGCGCCGGGACCCGCACCGCCCGCGCGCCTACGAGGTCCGCGGCGTCGAGGTGGCCCGCCCGAACACCGCCGAGACGGCCGGCCGGCCCTCGACCTCCTACGTGCCGCTGGTCGGCCGGATCGCCGCCGGCGGGCCGATCCTGGCCGAGCAGACGGTCGAGGACGTCTTCCCGCTGCCGCGCCAACTCGTGGGCGAGGGCGAGCTGTTCGCGCTCACCGTGCGCGGCGACTCGATGATCGAGGCGGCCATCTGCGACGGCGACTGGGTCACCGTGCGCCGCCAGCCGGTCGCCGAGAACGGCGACATCGTGGCCGCGATGATCGACGGCGAGGCCACCGTGAAGCGCCTCAAGCGCGAGGACGGCCGGATCTGGCTGATGCCGCACAACCCGGCGTACGAGCCGATCAACGGCGACAACGCGACCATCCTGGGCAAGGTCGTCGCGGTCCTGCGCCGCCTCTGACCCCTCGCACGACACCCACCGCACGACACCCACCGGAAAGGGGCTCCACCGCGTCAGCGGGGAGCCCCTCCGTCGTCACGCGCCCGTCCGTCGTCACGCACCGGCCCGTCGTCACGCACCGGCCGAAACCGGTCAGCCCCGCTTCACCACCGGCCGCACCGGCGCCGCCGAGGCGTCGATCGCCGCCAGCGAGCGGCGCACCTGGTTGCGGTCCGTGGTGTACCAGAACTCCGGCATCGAGGACCGGAAGAAGCTCCCGTACCGCTTGGTCTCCACCCGCGGGTCGAGCACCGCCACCACGCCCCGGTCGTCCGCCGCCCGCACCAGTCGGCCCGCGCCCTGCGCCATCAGCAGCGCCGCGTGCGTCGCCGCGACGGCCATGAAGCCGTTCCCGCCGTGCTGTTCGACGTCCTTCTGGCGGGCGCTCATCAGCGGGTCGTCCGGCCGCGGGAAGGGGATGCGGTCCATCACGACCAGCTGGCAGGCCGACCCGGGCACGTCCACGCCCTGCCAGAGCGAGAGCGTGCCGAACAGGCAGGTGCTCGCGTCCGAGGCGAACTCCCGGATCAGCTCGCCCAGGGTGTCCTCGCCCTGGAGCAGGATCCGGTGGTCCAGCCGCTCCCGCATCGCCTCGGCGGCCGCCTGGGCGCCCCGCATCGAGGAGAACAGGCCCAGCGTGCGCCCGCCGGCCGCGCCGATCAGCTCGGCCAACTCGTCGAGCATGTCCGGCCGTTCGGGGTCGCGGCCGGGGTCGGTGAGGTGCTTGGCGACGTACAGGATGCCCTGCTTGGGGTACTTGAACGGCGAGCCGACGTCGAGCCCCCGCCAGTACGGGACGCCCTCCTCGTCCGAGCCGGAAGCACTGCCCGAGGCCGGGTTGTCCCCCGGCGTGCGCTCGTCCGGCAGCCTGGTCTCCTTCGGCAGGCCGAGCGAGCCGGCCACGCCGTTGAAGTCCCCGCCGAGCTTGAGGGTGGCCGAGGTCAGGACGACCGAGCGCTCCTTGTACAGGCCCTCGCGCAGCAGCCCGGACACGCTCAGCGGGGCGACCCGCAGCGAGGCGGTGCCCAGCCCGTACCGGTCGCTGCGCTCGATCCAGACCACGTCGTACTCGGAGTCCTCCAGCAGCCGCTCGGCGGTCTCGTGCAGCGTCTCGGCGGACGCCATCGCCTGCTTGCGCACCGCGTCCTCGTCGCTGAGCCCCTTGTCGCGGGTCTCGCCGAGCGAGGTGATCACCTGCCGGGCGGCGTCCCGGATCGCGGTGACGGCGTACGCCAGGTACTCGGGCAGTTCCTCGACCCGGCCGGGCTGGGCGGTCTCCATCAGGCCGTGGTAGTTCTCGGCGGCGGCCTGCAGCGCGTCGACGGCCTTCTCGTTGGCCAGCCGGGCGGCCCGCTTCACGGCCCGGTTGACGGCGCCCACGGTCAGCTCGGCGGTGGCCGCGCCGGTGACCCGGTTGACCAGTTCGTGCGCCTCGTCGACGATCAGCAGCCCGTGCTCGGGGAGCACCGGCGCGCCCTCGATCGCGTCGATCGCCAGCATCGCGTGGTTGGTGACCACGACGTCGGCCAGCTTGGCCCGCTCCCGGGCCTTCTCCGCGAAGCACTCCTGCCCGTACGCGCAGCGGGTGGCGCCCAGGCACTCCTTGGAGGTGACCGACAGCTGCGCCCAGGCCTTGTCCGAGACGCCGGGGCTCATGTCGTCCCGGTCGCCGGTCTCGGTCTCGTCGGCCCAGTCGCGCAGCCGCAGCACCTCCTGCCCGAGCTTGCCGGCGGGCCCGCCGAGCGCGTCCACCGGGTCGAACAGGCCCTCGCCCTCGTCGCTCGGGGTGCCCTCGTTGGCCCGGTGCAGGCACAGGTAGTTGGAGCGGCCCTTGAGCATCGCGAACAGCGGGCGGCGGCGCAGCACCGGGTGCAGGGCGTCCACGGTACGCGGCAAGTCCCGCTCGACCAGCTGGCGTTGCAGCGCCAGGGTGGCGGTGGCGACCACCACGCGGTCCCCGTGGGCGAGCGCCGGCACCAGGTAGGCGAGGGACTTGCCGGTGCCGGTGCCGGCCTGGACGAGCAGGTGCTCGCCGTGGTCGACGGCGTCGGCGACGGCCTCGGCCATCTGGACCTGGCCGGGGCGCTCCACCCCGCCGACGGCCTCGACCGCGGCGTGCAGCAGTTCGGGGATGCGCGTGCGCGGGACGGCCGCGGCCTCCTCGGCCGTGGCGTCGCCATCGGCGGGGAGCTGGGTTTCGGAGTCGTTCGTCATGACCCTCCCACCCTACGGCGCGGGGGCGACAATCCGGTCCCGTTGCGGCGGAAGTGCGGGCCGGCGCACGTCCACGCCCACCAGCGCGTTCGGCACCGTCCCGTACCGGGCGGCGTGCGGGCGGTGCGGCCGGTCCTGGTAGCCGTCGAGCAGCAGCCGGTTGCGGTTGAGGCAGAGCCGGTCGATCCGCGGCCGGAACAGGTCGAACAGCTCGAAGCGCTCGCGCAGCTCGGGGAAGCGGGCCTGGTAGCGGCGGACCTCGGCGGCCAGCAGCGCCCAGAAGTCGGGCTCCGGCAGCCCGGCCTGCGCCTCCAGCAGCGGGGCGAGGTAGCGGAAGACGCCGATGAAGAGGCCGGAGTGGATGAACTGGCAGAGCCCCTGCGGGTCGTCCCGCAGCAGCACCCCGGCGACCTCGGCGGGCAGTCCGCGCAGCTCGGGCAGGTCCTGGTCGCTGAGGTTGACGTCGTCGACGAAGTCCTTGACCGCGAGCCGGGTCGGGGTGTCCCGCTCGTCGAAGACCACGATGGCGTTCTCGCCGTGCGGGGAGAAGACCAGGCCGTAGCGGTAGAGGAAGTGCAGCAGCGGCGGCAGCAACGCGGCGAACAGCCGGCCGGTCCATTCGGCGGGGGTGAGCCCGGAGCGGGCGATCAGCTCGGCGGCGAGCGCCCGCCCGTCCGAGCCGGTCTGCAGCAGGGCGGCCAGGGTGCGGGCCCGTTCGCCGCCGTCCAGGCGGGGGCCGAGCGGTTCGCGCCAGATCGCGCCGAGCAGTTCCTTGTACTGGTAGGGCGCCTCGGGCAGCTCCCGGTAGACGGGATGGTCGACGGTGACGGAGGCGATCTCGCCGAGCAGGATGACCCGGCACTCGTCGCGCAGGTACGGATCGCCGTCGCGCAACCCGTGCAGCCAGGCGGTGACGGCGGGCGCGGCGAGGGTGCGTTCGGTGGGCAGGCCGCGCCAGACCAGGGTGTTGAGGATCGACAGCGGCAGCTTGACGGTGCAGCGCTCGGGCCGGTCGGTGTTGAAGAAGGAGCGGATGGACTGCTGCGGCAGCCGCAGGTCCCCGTCGGTGGGCAGCGGGACGATCTCGCCTGAGGCGATCCAGGGCGCGAACAGCGGCAGGACCGTCTGTTCCCACTGCCAGGGGTGGACGGGCAGCAGCAGGTAGTCGTCGGCGTCCGGGCCGAGCCCGGCGCGCAGCGCGTCGACGTCGTCGAGTTCGCGGGCGTACAGCTGCTCGGGCCGTTCCAGGCCGGGCACGCCGCGGTAGCGGGCGAGCCGGCGGTGCACGGCGAGCCAGGGCAGCGGGCGCGGGCTGCGGGCCTCCGGGGTCCAGCGGGCGGCGTCGCTGCCGGAGAAGCCGATCCGGCCCTTGTTGGGGACGATCCAGGGGTGGCCGCCCTGCCGGCCCTCGATGCCGGGGTGGTCGAGGTCGGCGAGTTCGGCGGCGGTGAGGGCGGTGGCGAGCTGGCGGGCGTCGGCGGTGAGGGTGGCGGCGAGTTCGCGGATCAGGTGGCCGGTGGTCTCGCCGCCCATGCCGAGGGTGGTCCGGGCGTACGGGAGGAAGCGCAGCGGGTCGAGGCCGTCCGGGCGGTCGCAGCTGACGGAGTCCGGGTCGACCTGCCAGCTGTCGTAGGCGCCGCGCCGGGCGGTGAACGCGTACTCGGCCTCGGGGAGCTTCAGCCGGTACCGGCCCTCGGTCGGGCCGGGGCCGGGGGTGAGCAGTTCCTCGTAGGCGAACTCGCCGAGCATCTTGGCCAGCAGGGCGCGGCCGGCCGGCTGCCAGTGCCCGGCGGTGAGGTGCGGGGGCAGGTAGAGCGGCGGTTCAGCGGCCGGCTGTTGCGGCACGGGTCAACTCCTGGGGTCGGGGGACGGTGGGGTGCGGACGGGCCGCGGGGGGCGGTGCGAAGCCGGTCCAGGCGGTGCGGTCGGGCAGCCGGTGGACGGTCCGCCCGGTGACGGCGTTGAGGATGACGGCGGCGCGGTGGGCGCCGAGCCCGAGGTCGGGGGTGCCGACGCCGTGGGTGTGCAGTTCGGCGTTCTGGACGTACAGGCCGCCGGTGAGTTCGGGCCGGGTGGCGACCCGGTGGTCGAGGTCGACCCGGTAGCGCCCGTCCTCGTCCCAGTCGATCAGGTCGGCGAGCGGTTCGAGCGCGGCCGGGCGGGCCGCCCGGTAGCCGGTGGCGAGCACCACGGCGTCGGTGCGCAGCACGTGCGCGGCGCCGGAGTCGGTGTGCCGGCAGTGCAGTTCGAGGCCGCCGCAGGGGCCGGGGCGGGCGTCGGTGACGGCGGTGCCGGGGGTGATCTCGACCGGGGCGGTGTCGATCGGGCGGCCGATGGTCCGCTCGTAGAGGTGGTCGTGGATGTCGGCGAGGGTCTCGGCGCTGGCGGCCTTGTGCAGTTGCCACTGGGCGGCGACCAGGGTGTCCCGGACTGGCCCGGGCAGGCTGTGGAAGTAGCGGGTGTAGTCGGGGGTGAAGTGTTCCAGGCCGAGCTTGGAGTACTCCATGGGGGCGAGCGCCCTGGTGCGGGTGAGCCAGCGCAGCCGGACGCCGTCGCCGTCGTGGCGGCGGAGCAGGTCGAGGAAGACCTCGGCGCCGGACTGTCCGCTGCCGATCACGGTGATGTCCCGGGCGCCGGCCAGGTCGGCCCGGCGGTCCAGGTAGTCGGCGGAGTGGAAGGCGCCCGGGTGGCCGTCGAGCCGGGCGAAGGCCTCGGGCAGCACGGGCCGGGTGCCGACGCCGAGGGCGATGTTGCGGGCCCGGACGGTGGAGCGCCGGCCGGTCGCGGTGTCGGTCAGTTCGGCCAGGAACAGGTCTCCGTCCGCGCGCAGCGCGGTGACCTCGGTGCCGAACCGGCAGTTGGCCAGCCGTTCGGCGGCCCAGCGGCAGTAGTGGTCGTACTCGCGGCGGGGCAGCTGGAAGCGCTCGGCGAAGTAGAACGGGAACAGCCGGTCCTGGTCGCGCAGGTAGTTGAGGAAGGACCACTGGTTCGTCGGGTCGACCAGGGAGACCAGGTCGGCGAGGAACGGCACCTGCATCCGGGCCCCGTCCACCAGCATGCCGTGGTGCCAGCGGAACTCCGGGCGCTGTTCGCAGAAGAGGGTGCGCAGTCCGGGTACGGGCTCGGCGAGCGCGGCGAGCGAGAGGTTGAAGGGGCCGATGCCGACGCCGAGCAGGTCGTGGGGCGGGGGTGTCGAGGTGTCCACGGGGGTGTCCTAGGCAGAAGGTGATTCTCGGGAACGGACCATCAGGGCCGCGCGCTTGTCGGGCAGGTCGAGTTCGGCGGCGGCGTGGAATCCGGCCCGTTCGAAGGCCCGGACGGAGCGCCGGTTGCGGATGTCCGGTTCGGCCACCACCCGTTCGCAGGCCGGGCGTCGGCGCAGGACCAGGTCGGCGAGGGCGGCCAGCAGGACGGCGCCGAGGCCCCGGCCGCGGGCGGCGGCGGGGCCGAGCAGGAGGTGCAGGCCGGTGTCGTGCGGCCGGGCCGGGTAGTGCGCGGCGAGCGGGTCGAGGTCGGCGCGGTAGACCTCCCAGTAGCCGATCGGCTCGCCGTCGAGCAGGCCGAGGCAGGGCAGGCTGCGGCCGTCGCCGTCGAGTTGGGCCCGGACGTGGCGTTCGGTGACGGCGGGTGGCCCGGCGAGCGCCCAGAACTCGTCGACGTCGGGGTCGTTCATCCAGCCGGTGAGCAGCGGGAGGTCGGCCGGCAGCCGGACGGGGCCGAGCCGGAACTCGCCGGCCGGGGTGGGGACGGCGCCCCACGCCGCCACGTCCTCCCACATCAGGCGCCCGCCACCGGGTTGGGGATGTCCACGTACACGGACTGGGTGGCGACCGGGCCGACCAGTTCGTCGAGGCCGTTGATCCGGGTGAGCAGGTTGGCCTTGCAGGGCAGGGTGGGCGCGTCCAGCAGCAGCGCGGGCAGCGTCGAGCCGGTGGCGGCGGCGCGCGGGCCGGCCAGGAAGCGGCGCAGCCCGGCGAGCAGGACGTCCTCGTCGGCGAGGCCCTGGCTGCCGAAGGCGCCGATCAGGCCGAGCACGTGGTTGATGCCGAGGTAGTAGGCGAAGTGGTGGTCGATGACCTGGTCGGGGAGGAAGGTGTCGCTGTCGGCGCCGAGCCCGGGGAGCCGGTCGGTGAGCCGGTCGGCGGCGCTCTCCCGGTAGTAGTAGCCCTGGTTGTCGCGGTAGCGGCCGCCGCTGGGCCAGCCGTCCCGGTCGAGCAGGACGAGGCTGTTCTGCTGGTGGGCCTCCAGCGCGATGCCGCCCCGGCCGTCCAGCCAGAGGACGGGCAGCACGACGGCGTCCAGGTAGCGCAGGAACCATTCGGCGGCCACGGTGCGCAGCGGTCGGCCGGTGCGGGCGGCGAGCGCCCGGACGGTGTCGCCGAGCCGGGAGGGCACGGTGTCGCCGGTGCCGCGCGGCTGTTCGGCGACCAGCCCGGCGACGCAGAGCACGCGGTCGGCGGGGGCGAAGGGCTGGGCGCGCAGCACGGTGTCGAGGCCGCCCGGGTCGCCGAGGCCGGGGTGGTCGACGCCGATCCAGGCCGGGTCGCGGACGATGTCGAAGCCGGGGTGGGCGGCCTGCCACTCGGCGGCCAGCCCGCTCTCCAGCAGCCGGTGCATCTCCAGGCCGCGGTGCAGTTCCTTGCGCAGGTTCTCCCGGCGGGAGTTGGTGATCCGCAGGCCGAGCGAGAGCTTGAGCATCCACGGGGTGCCGGGCCGGTAGACGGTGCGCACCGAGGAGGTGGGGTGCCAGGGGTCGCCGGCCGGGCCGAGGTCGCGCAGCAGCCCGTCCGCGAGGAGGGCGGCGACGGCCGGGCGGTGGGCGAGTTCGCGGGCCTGCCAGGGGTGCAGCGGCAGGGCGGCGGTGCCGGGCGGCAGCGGGAGGGCGCCGCCGAGCAGGTCGGCGGTGAGCCGGTCGGCGGTGTCGGCGACGGCGGAGCCGGCGGCGAGCAGGGTGCGGTCGACGGCGTACCAGTGGAGTTGGAAGGCGCCGTGCAGTTCGGGCGAGTAGGCGGCGCTCTGGGCCGGGCCGAGGCCGTCGCGGCTCTTCGGGGTGGGGTGCAGCGGGTGGCCGAGCAGCAGGGCCTGTTCGGCGGCGAGGAAGTGCGAGCGCTCGGGGCCGCCGGCCGGGCCCGCGGTGCGGTGGTGGGCGAGGATCTCGGCGGTGCGGACGACCGAGTCGGCGACCCGCGCGGCGAGGTCGGCGACCTGGCCGGGGTCGGGCCGTTCGGCGGCCGCGGCGGCGAGCAGGGCGGCGGCGGTGACGGCGTCGACGGGGGCCCCGCAGCCGTCGGCGGCCGCGGGGGCGTCGTCCGCCTCGCCGACCGCGAGGACGGCCGGGCCGAACCGGTGCCAGCCGCCGGGCGACCAGTAGCGGACGGCGGCGGAGAGCCGGGCGGCGCCGCCGAGGACGGCGATCCGCAGTCGGCCGTCCGGTCCGGGGAGGGCGCCGGTCTCGCGGGTCCAGCACCGCAACAGGGCTTCCACGGCGGCCTGTTCGGCGGCGACGGCGGGGTCGGGGTGCAGCAGCGGGTCGGGGCCGGGCTGGTCGTCCCGGCTCGCCGCCGGCGGCGGGACGGGCGGGGCTCCGGTGAGGGCGGTGCTCAAGGCTGCTCCTTGGTGCGCGTGGGGGTGCGGACGCGCGGGCGGCGGGGCGGGGAGCGGTTCGGCGGGTGCTCGCGACCTTCGCGTCAGGTAAGGGTTACCTATCCCTGACGGGTGATCACAAGGGCGGCTCACTCGTCCAGGTGAAGATCCGTGATACTCCCGCACCGGCCCGGCGGACCCTGCTGCGGCAACGGACCCGCCCGGTCCGCGTCACGGATCGGTGACCTCCGCCCGCCCGCGCAACCCGGGGGGCGGCCGCCGCCGTCCTGTACGGCGGTGGAAGACTCCAGGGCGGCGAGCCGCGTACCGGAGCCCGACGCCACCGCCGACCGAGCAACAGGGGGAAGTGCACAGATGCCTACGATCCACCGGTCCCTGGCCGCCGTCGCGGTCGCGGGGGCACTGCTCGCGGTGAGCGCCTGCGGGCCGGACGGCCCGGCCGGCGACGGCGGTTCCACCGCGGCGGGCCCGCCGCCCGCGAGCGACTCGCCCGCCTCCGGTGGCCGGATCACCCTGCCCTCCGGCCTGCCGACCAGCCTGCTGGAGGGTCTGCCGAAGACCTGGGACGACCTGAAGAAGTGGAAGTTCGAGGACTGGGACTCCTGGGCCTCCAAGCACGTCTTCAAGAACCCGGTGGTGAAGGACTTCTGGGACCCGGACAAGATGGGCGACTCCAAGCCCGCGGACCCGGCCCCGCCGTCCGCGAAGCCCGCCCCGGCCACGCCCACGCCCACCGCCGCCGGCTCCCCGGCGGACGACGGCGCGACCGATCCGGAGCCGCCGGTGGTCAAGGCGGTGCCGGTGCCCCGCCCGTACCTCAAGCAGCCCTCCGGCAAGGTGTTCTTCAGCGCCAAGGGCGGCCGCGGGAACTGCTCGGCGACGGTGATCACCGACCCGCAGCACCCGGGGAAGAGCAACCTGGTCTGGACGGCCGGCCACTGCGTGCACGAGGGCAAGGGCGGCACCTTCTACAAGGACCTGGTCTTCGTGCCCGCCTACAACAACTCGGGCGCCTCCAGCGGCGGCAAGCGGGCCCCGCTGTCCGAGCTGGCACCCCTGGGCACCTGGTGGGCCGACCAGGTCACCACCTCGCCGCAGTGGATGGTCGAGGGCGGCGGCAGCGGCGACGCGGCCAACCAGTACGACTTCGCGGTGATGCGCGTGCACAACCAGAACGACGCCGGCAAGTCCCTGGAGGAGACGGTCGGTTCGGCCGTCCCGGTGTGGTTCGACGCGCCGCGCGACAAGCTGGACGTCTGGGCCGCCGGCTACCCGCTGGTCAAGCCGTTCGACGGCCAGGAGCTGTACAAGTGCGTCGGCGGCAAGCCCACCCGGCTGTCCTTCGACGCCAAGCGCCCGACCATGCTCACCATCGGCTGCGACATGACCCAGGGCGCCAGCGGCGGCGGCTGGTTCGCGACCATGCCGGACGGGAAGACCGCCCTGGTCAGCAACACCTCGATCGGCACCCAGGAGCACACCTCGCTCAGCGGCCCGTACCTGGAGACCGTCGCCAGGAACGCCCTGGACTGGATCGCCCGCAAGCAGTGACCCGCGCGGCGAACAGCCGCCCGGCAGCCGTCCGGTTGCCGTACCGAGCACCGAAGCACCACGGGGGAGGACTCAGCATGCCCAGGAACGAAGGCCCGCGCCGCCGGGCCGCGACGGCCGCCGCCGCGCTGCTCGGCGCGCTCGCGCTCACCGCGACCGCGTGCGGGCCGGACGCCTCCCCGGGCGCGACCGCCCCGCCGCTCGCGCTGCCCAAGGCCGCGCCCACCAGCGTGGGCGACCTGAGCGGCTGGAAGCTGGAGGACTGGGCCCGGTTCGTCGCCGACAGCGGCTTCGCGAACGAGGTGGCCCAGGGCTTCTGGTCGACCGGCCGGATGGAGGGCGCCAGGCCCCGGCTGGTGCAGGAGTACGCGCTGTCCTCCCCCGCCCAGAGCGGCGTCGAGCGGGACGCCCCACCGGCCGCCGTCCCGGCCACGCCGCAGCCGCACCCGTACGGCCCGGCCACCGCCGTGGTCGGCAAGCTCTTCGTGACCACGCCCAAGGGCGACGCGGTCTGCTCCGGCACGGTGGTCTCCGACCCGCTCAACCCGGGGAGGAGCAACCTGGTCTACACCGCCGCGCACTGCCTGCACGAGGGCAAGGGCGGCGGCTGGATGAAGAACATCGTCTTCGTGCCGGCCTTCAACCGGGACGGCCAGGCGAGCCGCGGCAAGCCGTACACCGAGCAGCAGGTCTCCCCGTACGGCCGGTGGACGGCGGTGCGGGCGATGGTCTCGCCGACCTGGCTGCAGGAGAGCGGCGTCGGCGCCCACGACCAGTTCGACTACGGGATCGTCCGGGTGCGCGGCGAGGGCGGCACCTCGCTGGAGGAGGCGGTCGGCGGCTCGGTGCCGATCTGGTTCAACGCTCCGCGCGAGCAGATCACCTCGGCCGTCTCGTACGGCTACCCGGCCGAGCGGCCGTTCGACGGCATGGAGCTGGACCACTGCGACTCCGCCGTCCGGCCGGCCCGGCTGTCCTTCGACCGGGCCCGCCCGCCGATGTACGTGATCGGCTGCACCATGACCGGCGGAGCCAGTGGCGGCGGCTGGTTCATCACCAGGGACGGCAAGCCGAACCTGATCAGCGTCACCTCGATCGGCAACCGCAACCCGTCCGAGTACCTGGCCGGGCCCTCGCTGCAGGACCAGGCGAAGCAGGCCTTCGACTACTTCGCCAAGAACGTGAAGTAGCGCCCGCCCCCGGACACGCCCCGGCCCGCCCCAGACACGCCCCGAACACGCCCCGACGCGCGAGGGACCCCCGGGACGGCTGTCCCGGGGGCCCCTCGCGTCACCGGTCGTGCGCTCAGCCCTGCAGCGCCACCGCGAAGAGCTCCAGCTCGGCGGCCAGCTCGGCCGGCACCTTGGCGTGCACCAGGGTGCCCTCGCCGGTGTGCTCGGTGGCGATCAGCTCGCCCTCCGCGTGCACCCGGGAGACCAGCGCGCCCTGGGTGTAGGGCACCAGGGCCCGCACCTCGATGGCCGGGCGCGGCAGCTCGTCGTCGATGAGCTGCAGCAGCTCGTCCATGCCCGCGCCGGTGCGGGCCGACACGACGATGGCGTGCGGCTCGCGGCGCAGCAGCCGCTGCAGCACGTGCGGGTCGGCGGCGTCCGCCTTGTTGATCACCACGATCTCCGGCACGTTCTGCGCGTCGACCGAGACGATGACCTCGCGGACGGCGGCCAGCTGCGTCTCCGGCTCGGGGTGCGAGCCGTCGACGACGTGCAGGATGAGGTCCGCGTCGGCGACCTCCTCCATGGTCGAGCGGAAGGCCTCGACCAGGTGGTGCGGCAGGTGCCGGACGAACCCGACCGTGTCGGCCAGGGTGTAGACCCGCCCGCTCGGGGTCTGGGCCCGGCGCACGGTCGGGTCCAGGGTGGCGAACAGCGCGTTCTCCACCAGCACGCCCGCACCGGTGAGCCGGTTGAGCAGGGAGGACTTGCCGGCGTTGGTGTACCCGGCGATGGCCACGGACGGCACCTGGTGGCGCTTGCGCTCCTGGCGCTTGGTGTCGCGGCCCTTCTTCATGTCGGCGATCTCCCGGCGGAGCTTCGCCATCTTCTCCCGGATCCGGCGCCGGTCGGTCTCGATCTTGGTCTCACCGGGGCCACGGGTGGCCATGCCGCCGCCGGACGAGCCGGAGCCGCCACCACCCATCTGCCGGGACAGCGACTGACCCCACCCGCGCAGGCGCGGCAGCATGTACTGCATCTGCGCCAGCGAGACCTGCGCCTTGCCCTCCCGGGACTTGGCGTGCTGGGCGAAGATGTCCAGGATCAGGGCCGTCCGGTCGACGACCTTGACCTTGACCACGTCCTCCAGGTGGATCAACTGGCCGGGGGTGAGTTCACCGTCGCAGACCACGGTGTCGGCGCCGCTGGAGGCGACGATGTCCCGCAGTTCCTGCGCCTTGCCGGAGCCGATGTAGGTCGCGGCGTCGGGCTTGTCACGGCGCTGGATGACGCCGTCCAGCACCTCGGAGCCGGCGGTCTCGGCGAGCGCGGCGAGCTCGGCCATCGAGTTCTCCGCCTCCTCCAGGGTGCCGTCGGTCCAGACGCCGACGAGCACCACGCGCTCCAGGCGGAGCTGGCGGTACTCGACCTCGGTGACGTCCTCGAGTTCGGTGGAGAGGCCGGCGACCCGGCGCAGGGCTGCGCGCTCACTGCGGTCGTACTGGTCGCCGTCGTAGTGGTGGCCGAGGTCCTCGTCGATGGCCGCGAGGTCCTCGTCCATGAGGGCTTCCGCCCGCCGACCGTCGATGCGGCGCGGGGCGTCGGCGTGGTCGCGGGCTTCGAACGTGGAGGTCATTCTGTCCTTTGGCTGCTGGTACGGGTGGCCTGTCGGGGACCGTCGGTACGGGCCCGTAAGGAGTCTGCCCAGCTGACGCCCCGGCTACCGTCCGGGTGAGGTGAGCTACCCCTCGGGGCCGCGGTGTCACCGGGGCTCCTGTGCCCTGAGAACGCCGCGGACCGGCCGTGAATTCCCCATGATGGTCGCATGCCCGGGGTGGGCCGGTCATCCCCTTTTCACCCGGGGTCATCCCCCGGTCACCCAGGATGTCCGCCGCCCGCGGCGCCCGTCACCCCGGCCGCCCGACCCCGCCCTCGGGCGCGTGCGGCCGGCTCACGTCGTACACGCCCGACACCTTGAGCATCGCCCGCATCAGGCCGGGCAGCGCGGCCGGCTCGGGCAGCTCGACGGTGTAGGTGTGCCGCACCCGCAGCTCCTGCGGCGGCTCGACCTCCGCCGAGACGATGCCGACGCCCGCGGCGGAGATCGCCGCGGTGAGGTCGGCGAGCAGCCGGGGCCGGTTCAGCGCCTCGGCCCGCAGGGTGACCCGGTGGCCGGCCGCCGGCGCGTCCTGCGGCCGCCAGCGGACCTCCAGCACGGCCCGGCCGTCCTCGCGCATCCGTTCCCCGGCGGGGCAGCCGGCCCGGTGCACCGCCACCGCTCCGCCGCGGATCGGGTAGCCGGCCACCTCGTCCGGCGGGACGGGCGTGCAGCAGCGGGCCAGCCGGACGGTCGCGCCGGGGCGCCCGGCCACCGCGACCGGTGCGGCCCGCCGCCCGCCGCCCGCGCGCCGGGCGTCCCGGGCGTCCCGGGCCTCCCGGGCGTCCCGGCGCGCGGCCGGGGCGGGCTGCCCGGGCTGCCCGGCGGAGGGGCCGTCCGAGGGGCCGGTGCCCACCACCGGCAGCCGGTCCGGGTGGTCGGCCAGCCAGCGCTCGATGGCCAGCCGTGCGGCGGGGGTGCGGGCGTGCTCCAGCCACTGCGGGGAAGGCCCGGAGGGCTGCCCGCCGGCCGTGGCGGCCTCGGTGAGCACGGCCAGCACGTCGCCGTCGCGCAGCGCGGTGGACAGCGCGGTGAGCCGACCGTTGACCCGGGCACCGATACATCGGTGCCCGGTCTCCTCGCCGAGCAGGTAGGCCGCATCCACACAAGTGGCCCCGGCCCTGAGCTGAAGCGTTTCGCCAGTCTCGGTCACGACGGTGATCTCGCGGTCCCCGGCGAGGTCGGCGGTGAGCGCGGACCAGAAGGCGTCCGGGTCGGGCGTCTCCTGCTGCCACTCCAGCAGCCGGCTGAGCCAGCCGGGCCGGGCCGGGTCGGTGCGGTCCAGTTCGTCGGTGTCCGGGGCGGCGCCGGCCGGGGTCGGGTCGCCGAGCGCGACCACCCCGGTCTGGGCGACCTCGTGCATCCGCCGGGTGCGGACCAGCACCTCGACCACCTCGCCCTCCAGCGCCACCGCGGTGTGCAGCGACTGGTAGAGGTTGAACTTGGGGGCGGCCACGAAGTCCTTGAACTCCCCGGGCAGCGGCGTCCAGCAGGTGTGCAGCTCGCCGAGCACGGCGTAGCAGTCGGCGTTCTCCTCGACCACCACCAGCAGCCGCCCGAAGTCGGCGGGCTGCGGCCGCTGCGGCTGCCCGTCCCGCCCGGGCGCGGCGGCCCGCTTCAGCAGCACCCGGTGCAGCGAGACGCAGTGCCGGGGCCGGACGGTGACCTCGGCGGCCACCCCGGCCTCGGCCAGCTGGCGGGCCAGCCGCCGGGCGAAGGGCTCCAGCAGCGCGTCCGGCTCGGCCTCGTGGCCGGCCATCAGGGCGCGGGTGAAGGCGTGTTCCTCGGGGTGCAGGGTGGCGAAGACGATGTCCTCCAGCTCCGCCTTGAGCACCTGGATGCCGAGCCGCTCGGCCAGCGGGATCAGCACGTCCCGGGTGACCTTGGCGATCCGCACCTGGCTGGCCGGCTTCATGTGCCGGATGGTGCGCATGTTGTGCAGCCGGTCGGCGAGCTTGATCACCATGACCCGGACGTCGTCCCCGGTGGCGACCAGCATCTTGCGGAAGGTCTCGGCCTCGGCGGCCGCGCCGAAGTCGACCTTCTCCAGTTTCGTCACCCCGTCGACCAGGTAGGCGACTTCGGGCCCGAACCCGGCCCCCACCTGGTCCAGCGTCAACTCGGTGTCCTCGACGGTGTCGTGGAGCAGCGAGGCGACCAAGGTGGTCGTCCCGGCGCCGAGTTGGGCCAGGATCATGGTGACGGCCAGCGGGTGGGTGATGTACGGCTCGCCGCTCTTGCGCTTCTGGCCGCGGTGGCTGGCCTCGGCGAGCCGGTACGCCCTCGCGAGCAGGCCGAGGTCGGCCTGCGGATGGTGGGCGCGGTGGACCCGGACGAGCGGTTCGAGCGCGTCCGGGACCGGCTGGCGGCCGGTGGCCAGTAACGCGGCCCGCCCGGCCCGGCCGAGGGCGGCCAGGCCGAGCTCTCCGAGGGGCCGCCTGGCCCCGGCCTGCCGTACGGTCGTCGGCTGCCCCGCGAGGGGCTGCCCGGCTTCGATGGTCATCGCACCTCCGGCAACGGTCGCCGGGTGCTGCCCCTCCCCAGGGGTGATCGACCCGGTGGTCCATGCTACCGAGGAGAGCACGTTCCGCGATGCCGTGATTCCCGTCCGCGACCGGTATCACCCGATCGGGGGGATTCGTCGCCCCACGAATTGGGCAAACCGGGCCCTCAGCCCTGCGACAGCGACGCCCACCAGCGCTCGTCGAGGCGCCCCTCGGCGACGATCACGGCCGGCCCGGTCATCTCCACCCGGCCGTCCGGGTGCTCGGTGATCACCAGCCGGCCGCCCAGCACGTCCACGGTGTAGGCGACGGCCTCGCCGGTGACGGCCGGGTCCGCGCCGTCCCGGCGGATCGCCGCCACGGCGACGGCGCACGCGCCGGTGCCGCAGGAGCGGGTCTCGCCGGAGCCGCGCTCGTGCACCCGCATCGCGACGTGCCGCGGGCCGCGGTCCACCACGAACTCGACGTTGACGCCCTCCGGATAGGCCCCCTCGGGGCTGGTGAGCGGCGCGCTGTACAGGTCGCCGGCGTGGTCCAGGCTCTCGACGAAGGCGACCGCGTGCGGGTTGCCCATGTTGACGTTCAGGGCGGGCCAGCGGCGCTCGCCGACCGCGACCTCGATGCCGTCCGGCCCGGGCAGCCGGGCCTTGCCCATGTCGATGGTGACCTCGCCGGGCGTGCCGCCCGCGGTGTCCTCGGCGACCTTCGCGGTGAGCACCCCGGAGCGGGTGGCGACCGCCAGCTCGCCGGGCTTCGCGAGGCCCGCCTCGACCAGGAAGCGGGCGAAGACCCGCAGGCCGTTGCCGCACATCTCGGCGACGCTGCCGTCCGAGTTGCGGTAGTCCATGAACCACTCGGCCCGGTCGGCCAGGTGCTCGGCGGCCGGATCGGCGGCGGCGCGCACCACCCGCAGCAGCCCGTCCCCGCCGATGCCGGCCCGGCGGTCGCACAGCGCGGCGACGGCCGCGGGGCCGATCTCCAGCTCGCCGTCCGGGTCCGGGAGGATCACGAAGTCGTTCTGGGTGCCGTGGCCCTTGAAGAAGGGGAGGCCGGCCTGCGGGAAGGAGGATGCGCTCACCCTCCCTAGGGTACTGAGGCCCTACCGCAGGTACGCGACCCGCCAGACCGCGAGCACGCACGCGGCCAGCGCGATCAAGGTGTAGACGGCGATCGCCCGCCAGCTCGCCCGCTGCCCGGAGCCGCGGCGCGGCAGGCCGGGCCACCGGTAGCCGGCGTGCCGGGCGGCCATCGCGCCCCAGCCGAACGAGGCGGCGGTGAACAGCAGCCCGAGCATCCCGACCATGGTGGCGCGCGCCCCGGCCGAGCCGAAGGCGAGCGGGAAGGCGAACATCAGCGAGCCGAGGGTGCCGAGCAGGGCGATCGGCAGGATCTGCCACCAGCGCAGCCGGCGCAGCGGGCGGATCTCCCGCTCGTGCACGGCGGCGTCCGGCGGGAGGTGGGTGTCCAGCGCGGGCACCGCGAGGGCGTACGAGGTGGGTGCCTCCAGGCCGGTCAGCACGGGGAGGTCGCCCATCGTCGACTCGTCGAACTCCTCGGCCGGTGCGGTGACGCTTCCCCGCTGGCCGGGTTCGGGGCCGGTACCCGTCGACACACGGCCTCCCCTGACTGTTCGACACGAGCGGACTCGCGGCCGGGCACGGCCGGCCCTCCCGGGCCGACCCCTACGCCATCGATGATGGCATGTCCAGAGGGGCCGTTCGGGCCTGACCGGGGTCGACGGGTGATCCGTGGCCATCACGTGATCGGGCCGTGACCCCCGGTTCGTCCTGCACGGCCACCTGCGCGCGCACCTGCACCGCCGAATTGGCCGAAACCCGTGCTAGGCGGCCGGAACTCCCTGACGCCCGATCAGTTCGAGGGACCGCTCCAGCAGCTCGACCGGGTCGGTGCCGGCCGGCCGGGAGAGCCAGTGGATGCGCTCGTCGCGCCGGAACCAGGACTCCTGGCGGCGCGCGAAGCGCTTGGTGGCCCGCACGGTCTCGGCCCGCGCCTCGTCCTCGGTGCACTCGCCGGCGAAGTGGTCGAGCACCTGCTGGTAGCCGAGCGCCCGGGAGGCCGTCCGCCCCTCCCGCAGGCCGACCGCCTCCAGCGCCCGCACCTCGTCCAGCAGCCCGGCCTCCCACATCCGGTCGACCCGCAGCGTGATCCGCTCGTCCAGCTCGGGCCGCGGCACGGCGACGCCGATCTGCACCGCCTCGTACACGGCGGTGTTGCTCGGCAGGTTGGCGGTGAACGGCTGCCCGGTGATCTCGATGACCTCCAGCGCGCGGACGATCCGCCGCCCGTTGCTGGTCAGGATCGCCTCGGCGGCCGCCGGGTCCAGCTCGGCCAGCCGCCGGTGCAGCGCGTACGGGCCGGCCTGCTCCAGCTCGGCCTCCAGCCGGGCGCGCACGGCCGGGTCCGTGCCGGGGAACTCCATCTCGTCGATCGCCGCCCGGACGTACAGTCCGGAGCCGCCGACCAGGACCGGCGTGCGCCCGGCGGCGAGCAGCCGGTCGATCTCGGCCCGGGCCAGCCGCTGGTACTCGGCGACGCTGGCGGCCTCGGTGACGTCCCAGATGTCCAGCAGGTGGTGCGGCACTCCCCCGCGCTCGTCCTCGGTGAGCTTGGCGGTGCCGATGTCCATGCCCCGGTACAGCTGCATCGAGTCGGTGTTGATCACCTCGCCGCCGAGGCTGCGGGCGACGGCGACGGCCAGGTCGGACTTTCCGGCGGCGGTCGCGCCGACGATGCTGATCACACGGGAGCTGCTCACCGCTCCAGTCTCGCAAAACGGGGGACGCCCCGGAGACCGGGCTGCCGCCGGGCCCCGGCTGCGCGACGATATGACTGTTTCCTCCGTTTCCGTCGTCGACCTTCTTTGCGAACGCTTTGCCCTTCCCGGGCGTTGTGCAGGGAGACAGTCGAGGAAGGGTGAGATCGCCATGGGTCTGATGGACAACCTCAAGGGCAAGGCCGAGGAGCTCAAGGAGAAGGCCAGCGAGCTCGCGGGCAAGCACCACGAGCAGATCGACAGCATGGTCGACAAGGCCGGCGGCGCGATCGACAAGGCGACCAAGGGCAAGTACAGCGACAAGATCGAGCACGGCGCCAGCAAGGCCAAGGGCGCGGTGGACGACTTCGCCCACAAGCCGGAGCAGCCCGGCGGGAACGGCGGGAGCGGCGGGAGCGGGGGCCAGGCCCCGCAGGCCTGACGATCAGCTCCAGGACGCCACGAAGTAGCCGACCCCGTACGGCGCGTCCTGGTAGCCGAGCCGCGCGGTCAGGCCGGCGCCCTGCGCGGCGCCGGCCAGGACCTGCCAGGGCGCCCGGCCCTCGGCCTTGAGCTCGGCGGCGAGCCCGGCGTCCAGCGCGGCGAGGGCGGGCAGGTCGGCGGAGCCCAGGGCGGCGGCCAGCGCGGCGTCGTAGCCCTCGGCCCGCTCGTCCAGGTAGCCGGGGGCCTTCAGCGAGCGGCAGGCGCTGCCGTCGCCCAGCACCAGCAGGGCGACCCGGTCGGCGAGCCCGGCCAGGCCCTGGCCGAGCCCGAGCATCCGGTCGGCGGGGGCGTCCGCGGGCACCGCGCAGGCGTGCGTCGGCAGGTCCACGCCGGCGTGCTCCAGCAGCCAGGCGCCGACGGTCAGCGAGGGCGCCAGCTCCGGCCCCTCGACCCGGCCGCCGGGCAGCTTGGCCACCAGCGGAACCCCGTAGCGCAGGAAGGAGCCGGCCCCGCCCTCGGTCCACACCTCGGCCGCCGGCCCGGTGCCGACCACCACGACCAGCTGCGGCTCGGCCGCGACCAGCGCGGCCAGCGCCTCGGCGCAGGCGGCGCGCAGCCCGTCCAGCTCGGGCGCGGCCCCGGCGGCGACCTCGGGGACGAGCAGCGGCGGACAGGGGCACACGGCGGCGGCTACCAGCATGCGGATCACTCTAGCCAAGAAGCCGGACGGCCCGGCAGGAGTAGGAACTCCCGCCGGGCCGTCCGGACCGCACGCGTCTCAGTCCCCGCAGCAGGCCCCGCCCGCCGGGGCGGCCAGCGGCAGCTCGGCCGGGGCGCCGATCTTCGGCAGGCCGAGCAGCACGCCGGCCGGCTTGGCGGCGGGCTTCGCCTGGCGCTTCTCCCAGGCGTCGCCGGCCCGGGTGCGACGCACCGCGAGTGCCGGGCCCTCGGCCAGCAGGTGGTGCGGGGCGGCGTAGGTGATCTCGACGGTCACCATGTCGCCGGGGCGCACCGGCTCCTCCGGCTTCGTGAAGTGGACGAGCCGGTTGTCGGGCGCGCGCCCGGAGAGCCGGTGGGTCTTGTCGTCCTTCTTGCCCTCGCCCTCGGCGACCAGGATCTCCAGGGTGCGGCCGACCTGCTTCTTGTTCTCCTCCCAGGAGATCTCTTCCTGGAGGGCGATCAGCCGGTCGTAGCGGGCCTGGACGACCTCCTTCGGCACCTGCTCCTCCATCTCGGCGGCCGGGGTGCCGGGGCGCTTGGAGTACTGGAAGGTGAAGGCGTTGGTGAAGCGGGCCTCGCGGACGGTGTGCATCGTCTCCTCGAAGTCCTCCTCGGTCTCGCCGGGGAAGCCCACGATGATGTCGGTGGAGATCGCCGCGTCCGGCATCGCCTCGCGGACCTTGCGGATGATCCCGAGGAAGCGCTCCTGCCGGTACGAGCGGCGCATCGCCTTGAGCACCCGGTCCGAACCGGACTGCAGCGGCATGTGCAGCTGGTGCATCACGGCCGGGGTCTCGGCCATCGCCGCGATGACGTCGTCGGTGAAGTCCCGCGGGTGCGGCGAGGTGAAGCGGATCCGCTCCAGGCCCTCGATCTGCCCGGCGGCGCGCAGCAGCTTGGAGAAGGCCTCGCGGTCGCCCAGGTCGGAGCCGTAGGCGTTGACGTTCTGGCCGAGCAGGGTGACCTCGATGACGCCCTCGGCGACCAGCGCCTCGACCTCGGCGAGGACGTCGCCGGGGCGGCGGTCCTCCTCCTTGCCGCGCAGCGCGGGGACGATGCAGAAGGTGCAGGTGTTGTTGCAGCCGACCGAGATGGCGACCCAGGCGGCGTAGGCGGATTCGCGGCGGGTCGGCAGCGTGGAGGGGAAGGTCTCCAGCGACTCCAGGATCTCGACCTGGGCCTTCTTCTCGACCGCGGCCCGCTCCAGCAGGGCCGGCAGGTGGCCGATGTTGTGGGTGCCGAACACCACGTCGACCCAGGGGGCCCGGCTGACGATGGTCTCGCGGTCCTTCTGGGCCAGGCAGCCGCCGACGGCGATCTGCATGCCCTGGTTGCGGCCCTTGGCCGGCGCGAGCTGCCCGAGGTTGCCGTACAGCTTGTTGTCGGCGTTCTCGCGCACCGCGCAGGTGTTGAACACCACCAGGTCCGGGTCGCCCTCGGGCCCGGCCTTGACGTAGCCCGCCTCCTCCAGCAGCCCGGACAGCCGCTCGGAGTCGTGGACGTTCATCTGACAGCCGTGCGTGACGACCTTGTAGCTCTTCAATCCGCTCTCACCGCTCACCAGACCAGGGTACGGGCACCCGCGAAGCGCTTTTCCCGGCCCATCGCCCGTTCCTTCCCCCTCCCGTTCGGCCGGGGCGCCTGGCACTATCCCTGCATGGCCCCCATCACCGTCCCCCGTCTCGGCGCCGCCGTCCGCGCCGCGGCCCGCAGCCCGCTGTGGCGGACGGTGCTGGTGCTGGTGCTGCTGCTCGCGGGATTCGGCGGCTGGTGGCTGTCGGCGGGCCGCTCGCCCGGCTACCCGCAGGGCGAGACCCGGTTCGCGACGGGATCGGCCAGCGGCGTCTACGACCGGTACGGGCGGCTGCTGCAGACCCACGTCTCCCGGGCGATGCCGGGGGTGCGGCTGGCCCTGGACAAGTCCGCCGGCTCGGTGGAGAACCTGGACCGGGTGGCCACCGGCCGCGACTCCTTCGCGATCGCCACCGCCGACGCCGTCGCCGACTACCACGGCCCGGGCCGGGACCGGCTGCGCGCCATCGCCCGGCTGTACGACGACTACCTGCAGCTGGTCGTCCCGGCCGACTCGCCGGTGCGGCGCACGGCCGACCTCAAGGGCCTGCGGGTGGTCGTGGGCGAGCCCCAGTCCGGGGTGGCCCCGGTGACCAGGCGGCTGCTGACCGCCGCCGGGCTGAACCCGGACCGCGACATCGTCCCGGTGCCGGTCGGCATCGGCGAGGCCGTCGAGGACCTGCGCGAGGGCAAGGTGGACGCCTTCTTCTGGTCCGGCGGCCTGCCGACCAGCGCGGTCACCGACCTGTCCGAGCACGTCCGGATCCGGGTGGTGCCGCTCGGCGACCTCGCCGAGGCGCTGCACAAGGCGGAGGGCAGCGGCTCGGACGCCTACCGGGCGGCGACGATGCCCAAGGGCACCTATCCGAACGCCGAGCCGAAGGACGCGGTCGCCACCGTGGCCGTGCCCAACCTGCTGATCACCCGGGACGACGTCGACCCGGGGCTGGTCGAGGGGATGACCCGGGCGGTGATCGACAGCCGCGACCAGATCGGCGCCCAGGTGCACGCCGCCCAGCTGGTCGACCTGCGCACCGCCGTGTACACCGACCCGCTCCCGCTGCACGAGGGCGCGGCGCGCTACTACCGCTCGGTCAAGCCGTAGCGGGCGGGCCCGACGGTCGCGTCCGGGGCCCGCTCAGTCCTCGACGGCCCGCTCCGGCCGGGGCACCGCCAGGGTCACCGCGAGCCCGGTCGGCTTGACCGGGGCGAAGGAGAGCGAGCCGCCGCCGGCCGTCAGCAGGGTCCGGGCGATCGAGAGGCCGAGCCCGGAGCCGTCCACGTTCTGGTGCCGCGGGCTGCGCCAGAAGCGGTCCCCGGCCCGGGTCAGCTCGTCCTCGGTCAGGCCCGGTCCGGCGTCGGTGACGGTGACCGCGACCTCGTCCCGGCGCACCGACACCCGCAGCCGCACCCGGCTGCCGGGCGGGCCGAACTTGAGCGCGTTGTCGACCACCGCGTCCAGCGCGGAGCCGAAGCCGATCGGGTCGGCCATGCCGACCGCCAGCGCCGGGCCGTCCCAGCCCAGCTCGATGCCGCGCTGCTCGGCGACCGGCCGCCAGGCGTCCACCCGGGCCAGCGCGAGCTGGGCGAGGTCGGTCTGCTCGGGCTCGGGGCGGGAGTGCTCGGCGGTGGCCAGGCCGAGCAGGTCGTCCAGCACCCGGGCCAGCCGGGCGCCCTCCTCCCGGACGCCGCCGAGCTCCTCCTCGTGCCCTTCGGGCAGTTCCAGGCCGAGCACCTCGACCCGCAGCAGCAGGGCCGCGAGCGGGTTGCGCAGCTGGTGCGAGGCGTCCGCGACGAAGGCCTTCTGCTGGTCCAGGGCGAGCACCACGTGGTCCGCCATCTCGTTGAACGACCGTGCCAGGCGCTGGAGTTCGGGCGGTCCGCCGCCGGGCGCGACCCGGGCGGCCATCCGGCCGGTGGCGATGTCGTGGGTGGCCCGGTCGAGGGTGCGCACCGGGCGCAGCACCCACTCGGTGAGCCGGACGGCCAGCAACACCGCGACGATCATGGCGGCCGCCTCGCCACCGGCGATCACCAGCCACTTGTGCAGGATCCGGGTGCGCAGCGCCCCGGTCGGGGACTCGCTGAGCACCACCGCGACCACGTCGCCGTCGCGCACCACCGGGGTGGCGACGGTGAGCGTGCGGTCCCCGGTCCACGGCCAGACCTGCGGCGGGTTGTGGCTGCGCCGCCCGTCCAGCGCCTCCTGGAAGGCCTGCGCGCCCCAGCCGCCGGCGGGCACCCGCCAGTCCTCGGGGGCGACCGAGATCGGCGACCCGTCGCGCTGGAAGATGCCGAGGCGCACGCCGTACAGGTCGTGGTAGCGCCGCACCTCGGCGTCGATCGCGTGCCGGCGGCTGACGTCGCCGGGGGCCGGCTCCGGGTCGCCCTTACGGGCGGAGTCCACCGTGCCGGCGCCGGAGGTGGGCAGGTCCTGGGCGAAACGGGCGGCGTCGTCGAGCCGGTCGACGACCACGGCGGTCTGCTCGCCCGCCGCCACCGCCGCCGCGAGCGGCAGCCCGAGGGCGGCCAGGACGCAGAGCATGAGGGCGATCAGGATGCCGAGCAGGCGGGTGCGCACGTGCGGTCAGTGCTCCGCGGGGGTCGCGGGCGGCGTCCGGTCGGCGGCCGGCGCCGGGCACTCGGGGATCAGCCGGTAGCCGACGCCGCGGACGGCCTCGACCAGGCCCGGCAGGGCGAGCTTGTTGCGCAGCGAGCCGATGTGCACCTCCAGGGTGCGCCCGTTGCCCTCCCAGCCGCTGCGCCAGACCTCGCTGAAGATCTGCTCGCGCCGGTAGACCACGCCCGGGCTCTGGGCGAGCAGGGCGAGCAGGTCGAACTCCTTGCGGGTGAGCGGCACGTCCCGGCCGTCCACGCTGACCCGGCGGCGCTCCCGGTCGATCCGGATGCCGCGGGACTCCAGCGGGCCGCGCTGCTGCGGGACGGCGTCGGGCGCGGGCGCGGCCGCCGCGGAGGGGACGGCGCCACGGCGGGCCACGGCGTGGATGCGGGCGAGGAGCTCGCCCATGTCGTAGGGCTTGGTCACGTAGTCGTCGGCGCCCAGGTTGAGCCCGTGGATGCGGGAGCGGATGTCGGCGCGCGCGGTGACCATGATCACCGGTACGCCGCTGCCGGCCCGGATCCGGCTGCACACCTCGAAGCCGTCGCGGTCGGGCAGCCCGAGGTCGAGCAGCACCACCCGGAACGGCTCGTTGCCGTCCGGTACCAGGGCGTCCAGCGCCTCGTGCCCGCTGCGGGCGTGCCGGACCTGGAAGCCGTGCCGGCCCAGCACCGCGACGAGTGCCGCGGCGACGCGTTCGTCGTCCTCGACGAGCAGTAGTCGCATCCTGCTTCTCCTCCTTCCCCCGCGTGATCACCGGGCCGATCGTTCCGGTGCCGGTCCTGCGCAGTATGGGCCAGTGGACGGCCCGGCGCCAGGGACGGCCGCACACCGGGCCGCCGGGGGACGGGGAGCACCGGCGCGAACGCCCGCTGTGACATGCCCGATCGGCCGCGCTGCGAACGGTCCGCGCGGGACGTGTGGCCGTTTCGTGATCCTCAAGTTCCGCTCAGATCGGCTGACGGGGCGCTGTCACCCCTCCTAAGGTCGGCCCACCGGGGGCTGCGGCTCCGCCGGCTGCGGCCCCCGGTCTACGTACCACCATTGCCACCCAAGGGAGTTGAGCTCCCCGGGCAGGCGCGATTCGACAAGCAACTAGGGAGCAGGCGCGATGACCGAGAGCCCGGTCGAGGACTCCACCCCCGCAGCCGCCCCGCTGGTCGTGCTGAGCAAGGTCAACAAGCACTACGGCGCGCTGCACGTGCTCCAGGACATCGACCTGGAGATCCGCCAGGGCGAGGTCGTGGTGCTGATCGGCCCGTCCGGTTCGGGCAAGTCGACGCTCTGCCGGACGATCAACCGGCTGGAAACCATCGACTCCGGCCGGATCACGATCGACGGCCGCCCGCTGCCCGCCGAGGGGCGGGAGCTCGCCCGGCTGCGCACCGAGGTCGGCATGGTGTTCCAGAACTTCAACCTGTTCGCCCACAAGACCGTGCTGGAGAACGTGGTCATGGGCCAGGTCAAGGTCCGCAAGGTGATCCGCTCGCACGCCGAGAAGACCGCCCACGAGCTGCTGGACCGGGTCGGCGTCGGCGCGCAGGCGCACAAGTACCCGGCGCAGCTCTCCGGCGGCCAGCAGCAGCGCGTGGCGATTGCCCGGGCGCTGGCGATGAAGCCCAAGGTGATGCTCTTCGACGAGCCCACCTCGGCCCTCGACCCGGAGATGGTCAACGAGGTGCTGGAGGTCATGCGCCAGCTGGCCGCGGACGGCATGACGATGGTCGTCGTCACCCACGAGATGGGCTTCGCCCGCTCCGCCGCCAACCGCGTGCTGTTCATGGCGGACGGCCGGATCGTCGAGCAGAACACCCCGGACGCCTTCTTCACCGCACCGCGCTCCGACCGTGCCAAGGACTTCCTCTCGAAGATCCTGCACCACTGACGCTCCGCACCCCCACGGGGCCGCCCCGGCGATCCCGCCGACGGGCCCTGCCCAGCCACGACTCCAGACGTCAGAGCCCGGTTGATGCCGTGGCCCAGCCCCCAGGAGAACAACCCTCATGAGGACTTCCCGCACCCTCGCCGTCGCGCTCTGTGCCGTCGCGCTCACCGCCACCGCCGCCTGCGGCAAGGACGGCTCCCCCAGCGACGCCGCCAACCCGAGCGCCGCCAACGCCCCGAAGGTGCCGACCTACACGGTCAAGAGCGACGTCAAGATCGACTCCCAGATCCTCGCCGAGGCCAAGAAGCGCGGCCAGCTGAGCATCGGCGCCAAGGCCGACCAGCCCGGCCTCGGCTTCGAGGACGTCGCCAGCGGCGACCGCAGCGGCTTCGACATCGAGATCGCCAAGATGATCGCCGCCGACCTCGGCTTCACCCCGCAGCAGATCAAGTGGCAGACGCTGGTCTCCTCGCAGCGCGAGCCGGCCATCGCCAAGGGCCAGATCGACCTCTACGTCGGCACCTACAGCATCAACGACGAGCGGAAGAAGACCGTCTCCTTCGCCGGCCCGTACTACATCGCCGGCCAGGACCTGCTGGTGAAGAACGACAACACCACGATCACCGGCCCGGACACCATCGCCGGCAAGAACATCTGCACCGCGACCGGCTCGACCTCGATCAAGAACGTCCAGAAGTACAACGCCAAGGTCACCCAGTTCGACACCTACTCGGCCTGTGTCGACAAGCTGATGGCCGGCGAGGTCGACGCGGTCACCACCGACGACGCCATCCTCAAGGGCTACGCCTCCAAGTTCGCGGGCCAGCTCAAGGTCGTCGGCAAGCCGTTCACCGAGGAGAAGTACGGCGTCGGCCTGAACAAGGACGACAAGAACCTGCGCGACGCGATCAACGACGCCATCAAGGCCCACCAGGACAACGGCGACTGGAAGAAGGCCTACGACGCGACGCTCGGCCTGTCCGGCTCCCCGGCGCCGGCCACCCTGCCGACCCTCGAACGCTACTGATCCCCCGCACCGACCGACATTCCTGACCACTCCTGAGAGGAGGGCCGCCGGATGGGTTTCCTGTTCGAGGACGACAACTTCGCGTTGTTCCGCGACGGCTTCCTGCAGACGATCGAGCTGAGCGCGCTCAGCGCGCTGCTCGCCCTGCTGCTGGGCACCCTGCTGGCGGCCTTCCGGGTCTCCCCGGTCCCGGTCCTGCGCGCTTTCGGCACCGTCTGGGTGACGCTCTTCCGCAACACCCCGCTGACCCTGCTGTTCTTCGCCGTCACCTTCGGCCTGCCCCGGCTCGGCGTGCACTTCAGCCACCTGACCTTCGCGGTCGTGGCGCTCGGCGGCTACACCGCCTCGTTCGTCTGCGAGGTGATCCGCTCGGGCATCAACACCGTGCCGCTGGGCCAGGCCGAGGCGGCCCGCAGCCTCGGCATGAGCTTCGGCCAGACCCTCACCCTGGTGGTGCTGCCGCAGGCCACCCGGACCGTCCTGGCCCCGCTGAGCAGTGTGTTCATCGCCCTGCCGAGGAACTCGGCGATCGCCGGCGCGTTCAGCGTGGGCGAGATCTTCAGCAACCAGCAGGCCTTCTCCGAGAAGGGCTACTCGATCTTCGCGATCTTCTTCTGGGTGGCCTGCGCCTACCTGCTGATCAGTGCGACGGTCGCCTCGCTGTTCCGCTTCCTGGAGTCCCGACTGGCGGTGGCCCGATGAGTCCCTTCAACCGCACCGCGACGGCCAACGTCCTCTACGACGCCCCCGGCCCGCGGGCCCGCGCCCGGTACCGGGTGTTCGGGGTGCTCTCGCTGATCGGCGTCGCCGGACTGCTCTGGTTCGTCTACACCACCCTCGACGACAAGGGCCAGTTCAACCAGGCCCTGTGGGACGTGTTCCAGTACAACACCGTCCAGCAGCGGATCCTGGACGGCCTGCTGGCCACACTGGAGGCCTTCGGGCTCGCGGCAGCCTTCTCGCTGACCCTCGGCGCGCTGCTGGCCGCCGGCCAGCTCTCCGACCACAAGCCGGTGCGCTGGGCGTGCACCGCCGTCGTCCAGTTCTTCCGGGCGATGCCGCTGCTGATCCTGATCGTCGCGCTCTACTACGCCTTCTTCGCCACCGACCCGATGTGGGCCCTGGTGCTCGGCCTCACGCTCTACAACGGCTCGGTCCAGGCGGAGATCATCCGCAGCGGCGTCAAGGCCGTACCGCGCGGCCAGGGCGAGGCGGCGTACGCGCTCGGCATGCGCAAGACCCAGGTGATGTCCACCATCCTGGTGCCGCAGGCCGTCCGCTCGATGCTGCCCTCGATGATCAGCCAGCTGGTCGTCACCCTCAAGGACACCTCGCTCGGCTTCATCATCACGTACCACGAGCTGCTGTTCGTCGGAAAGGCCATCGCGAGCCAGCCCACCAACTCCGCCGGCTTCCCCTACATCCCGGTGGTCCTGGTGATCGGCCCGATCTACATCGTGCTGTGCCTGCTCCTCACCGCGCTCGCGCGGTGGATCGAGGCCCGCGGGCGCCGCGGCGCGAACCGGCGCACTTCGACTGCTGCTTGACGGACACGCAGGTGAACTGTTGCATTGCTCTTCGTGACACCTCCCGGGAGCTTCCACGCGGCATATGCGGCAGCGGTACCTGACGGCCGCCGATCGGCCGGTTCGTGCCCGGAGGTCCCCTCATGGACCCGGTGATCGTGGTCGGGGCCGGACCGGTCGGTCTGGCCCTGGCCCTCGCCCTCGCCCGGCACGAGGTGCCGACCGTCATCCTGGACGAGGGCTCCGGCCTCTGCCCCGAGGGCCCGCGCAGCGTCGTCCTCGGCGCCGACATCACCGCCTTCCTGACCCGGATCGGCTACCCGCGGGCCGTCTCCGACTCCGCCCTCTGGGACTCCTTCTCCCTCTGGCGGCGGCGCCAGGAAGTGCTGCGGATCGACCTCACCGACTCCCCCACCTTCCACCTGCCGCAGCACCGCCTCCAGCGCGGCCTGCGCGACGCGCTCACCGGCACCCCGCTGATCAAGCTCGTCCCGCTCAACCGGGTCGTCGAACTCGAACAGGACTGCGACGGCGTCAGCGTCCGCACCACCGGCACCCAGGACGGCTCGACCACCTGGTGGCGCGGCAGCCACCTGGTCGGCTGCGACGGCGCCAGATCCACCGTCCGCAAGCTGCTGAAGGTCCGCTTCCCCGGCCGCCCGGCCGTCGACCGCAACGCCATCGCCACCGTCCGGGTCGACCTGCCCTTCGACGGCGCCCGGCTGCACCGCGAACCCCCGTGGCGCGGCGACCGCGAGGCCTCCGCCCGACCGCTGCCGGACGGCGTCTGGCGGCTCGACTGGCGACTGCCCCCCGGCCGGCCCGACCCCACCGAACAGGTCGACCCGCACGCCACCTGGCCCGGCATCGTCACCGGCGACACCCTGCTCACCCGGGTCACCTCCACCCTCACCGGGTGGTGCGGCGAACTCCCCCGCTACGAACTGCTCGCCGCCGCCGACCACACCGCCCAGCAGCGCCTCGCCGCCCGCTTCCGGGTCGGCCGCTGCTTCCTCGCCGGCGACGCAGCCCACCTGCACGGCGCGCTCGGCATGCAGAACCTCGCGGACGGGCTGCGCGACGCCGACAACCTCGCCTGGCGGCTCTCCCTCGCCTGGCACCTCCACAGCGGCGGCCCCCAGCCCGGCGGCTCGCTGCTGGACGGCTACGAGGCCGAACGGCGCGGCGCGGTCGGCGCCCGGCTGCGCGCCGTCGACCAGTCCATGCCGCTGCTGCGCCCGCTGCGCGGCTGGCAGCAGACCCGGCGCTCGCTGCTCGTCGGCGGCTTCCGCAAGCACGCCCCGCTGCTCGCCGACGGCCAGCTCGGCACCGGCCGCTTCGGCGGCGCGCCCGCCTACCCGGCGGCGCCGTCCGGCGTGCCGGCGCGCGTCCCGGTGCAGCGCGGCGCGCGCGGCACCACCTCGCTCAGCGAACTGCTGCCCGCCACCGCGCCCGGCGTGCTCGTCCCGGACCTGCCGGTGCTCGCCGCCGACGGCACCCCGGACCACCTGCACGCCCGGCTCGGCGCCACCTTCCTGCTGCTGCTGGTCGCCCCCGGCACCGCCGTCTGGTCCGCCGAGCACTGGCTCGGCGCCGGGCTGATGCCCCGGCTCGCCGAGGTCGCCGCCGCGCTGCCGGTGCCGGCCGAGGTGCTGGTCACCGAGGAGTACCCGGAGGCCGGGCCGCACACCGTGCTGCTGATCCGGCCGGACGGGCACCTGGTCGGCGTCACCCAGGGCGCCGCAGCGGAGGACCTGCTGGCCCTCGCCGACCGCGCCCGCGGCGGCCCGGCCCCGCTCGCCAGCGCCCCCGAACCGGAACCCGCCCCCCGGCAACAGGTCGGCCCGACCGGCTGACGCACGGCCGGCGGGCCGGCGGCGCCCGCGCGTGGAAGCACGCCCCCCGCATGCCCCTCACGTGCCCCCCACGTGCCCCCGCGCGCCGCTACGCGAAGCCGTCCGCCGTCTCGCCCGCCGCCTCGTCCTCCAGCGCGGCCCTCACCACCCGGAAGGCCAGGCCCTCCGAGTAGCCGCGCCGGGCCAGCACGCCGACCAGCCGCCGCATCCGGGCCTGCTGGTCCAGCCCCCGGGTGGCCCGCAGCTTGCGCTCGACCAGGGCCCGGGCGGCCTCCGTCTCGTCGTCGTAGTCGAGGTGGGCGACGGCCCGCTCGACCAGTTCGGCGGCCACGCCCTTGGTGCGCAGCTCCTGGGCCAGTGCCCGCCGGGACAGGCCCCGGACGGCGTGCCGGGACTCCACCCAGGCCTCGGCGAAGGCGGCGTCGTCGATCAGCCCGACCTCCTCGAACCGGGTCAGCACCCCCTCCGCGACGGCCTCCGGGATCTCCCGCTTGCGCAGGGCGTCGGCGAGCTGCTTGCGGGTCTTGGCGGCACCGGTCAGCAGTCGCAGGCAGATGTCCCGGGCGCGGCTCTCCGGATCGGCCGACTCCTCGACCCGCTGGCGCCGGGCGGCGGAACGGCCCTCGGCGCCCCCCGCGCCTTCCGTACCGAACGCGCCGGACTCACCGAACGCGCCCTCGCCGGAGCCCCCGCCCCGGCGGCGCGCACGCGTGCGCGAGACCGAGGCGGCCACACCCCCGTGACCGGCCGCTTCGGCCTCGCGCCATCCGCCGCCCCCGGACGGCGGCCTCATGTCCTGCTCCTCGGCCGCCACCGCCGAGCGTCGGCGGCGTCGGCCGGTGGGCAGCTCGGAGGCGGAGACCAGGCCGAGTGCCTCGGCCTGGACCTCCGCCGAGCCCGGTCCGGGCGCCGCGCCGCGCCGCGCCCGGACCGGTGCCCGGTCGAACTCCGGCTCGGGGCCGGATGCCCTCGCTGCGGTGGACGGACGGCGCCGCCCCGCGCGGGGCGTCGACGGCTCCGGCTCCGGGGCGGGTTCCTCCGCCACCGCGGCGAACCAGTCCGGCGGGCCGTGGTCGTCGTCCTCGGGGCCGCCGCCCACCGTGTCGTGCTGTGTCAACGGCTCAGGCCTTGGCAGCCGCCGTCTTCTTCGCCGCGGCCGTCTTGGCGGCGGTCGCGGTGATCGGCTTCGCGGCGCCGTCCGCGGCGGCGGCGTCGGCCGCGCCCTCGGCCGGCTCCTCCACCTTCGGGCCGATGCCGAGCTTGCCCTTGATCTTCCGCTCGATCTCGTCGGCGAGCTGCGGGTTGTCCTTCAGGAAGTTGCGGGCGTTCTCCTTGCCCTGGCCGAGCTGGTCGCCCTCGTAGGTGTACCAGGCGCCGGACTTGCGGATGAAGCCGTGCTCGACACCCATGTCGATCAGGCCGCCCTCGCGGCTGATGCCGACGCCGTAGAGGATGTCGAACTCGGCCTGCTTGAACGGCGCGGCGACCTTGTTCTTGACCACCTTGACGCGGGTGCGGTTGCCGACCGCCTCGGTGCCGTCCTTCAGGGTCTCGATGCGGCGGATGTCGAGCCGGACCGAGGCGTAGAACTTGAGCGCCCGGCCACCGGTCGTGGTCTCCGGCGAGCCGAACATCACGCCGATCTTCTCGCGGAGCTGGTTGATGAAGATCGCGGTGGTGTTCGACTGGTTCAGCGCACCGGCGATCTTGCGCAGCGCCTGGCTCATCAGGCGCGCCTGCAGACCGACGTGCGAGTCACCCATCTCGCCCTCGATCTCGGCGCGCGGGACGAGCGCCGCGACCGAGTCGATGATCACCAGGTCGATCGCGCCGGAGCGGATCAGCATGTCGGTGATCTCCAGGGCCTGCTCACCGGTGTCCGGCTGGCTGACCAGCAGGGCGTCGGTGTCCACGCCGAGCTTCTTGGCGTACTCGGGGTCGAGCGCGTGCTCCGCGTCGACGAAGGCGACCGTGCCGCCGGCCTTCTGGGCGTTGGCGGCCAGGTGCAGGGTCAGGGTGGTCTTGCCGGAGGACTCGGGGCCGTAGATCTCGACCACGCGGCCGCGCGGGATGCCGCCGACCCCGAGGGCGACGTCCAGGGCGGTGGACCCGGTGGAGATCACCTCGACCGGCTCGTTGGCCTTCTCGCCGAGGCGCATCACCGAGCCCTTGCCGAACTGCCGCTCGATCTGGGCGAGAGCTGTTTCCAGGGCCTTCTCGCGGTCCGTACCTGCCATGGCTTTTTCCCTCGGGTTCTGTGCTGTGCGCTTCATCGTCCTCGACGCTAGCGCGTCCCACTGACAAACGAGCCCGACCGGGCTCGTCCTGTGGAAAACTCCTCGCCGGAGAGTACAAAGAACATCTGTTCGATTCAAGCGTCGCACGTTCGGACGCGTGCACCGCGTCCGAACGGATTCAGTCCCGGTCGCCGCCGACGATCCGCCGCAGCCGCCGGCTCGCCTCCCGGCGCAGCACCCGCCGGGCCCGCCGCTGCTCACCCCGGTCGATCCGGGGGTCGACGGCCACCTCGTAGCGCCGCACGTACGTCCCGACGAAGCCCTGCAGGGTGGCCGCCACCGGGATGGCGATCAGCGCGCCCACCGCGCCGAGCAGCGCCGCGCCCGCGATCACCGCGCCGAACGCGACCGCCGCGTGCACGTCCATCGTCCGGGCGGTGATCCTCGGGTGCAGCACGTAGTTCTCGACCTGCTGGTAGACCGCCGTGAAGGCCAGCACCCACAGTCCGTCCACCGGCTGCACGGTCAGCGCGACGAGCACCGGCAGCGCCCCGGCCAGGTACGTCCCGATGGTCGGCACGAACTGCGACATGACGCCCACCCAGATCGCCAGCGCCACCGCGTACGGCAGGTCGATCAGCGCGAACATCACCCAGTGCCCGGCCGCCGACACCAGCGCGAGCACCGCCCGCGAGTAGAGGTAGCCGCCGGTCTTGGCGAGCGCGATCTCCCAGGCCCGCAGCACCTCGCCCTGCTTGGCGGGCGGCAGCAGCGAGCAGACCGTCCGGCGCACCCGCGGGCCCTCGGCGGTGAAGTAGAAGGTGAACAGCCCGACCGTGAAGGTCTGGAAGAGGCCGCCGATCACGGTCGAGGACAGGCCCCACACGTTGTCGGCGGCCTGCTGGACGTAGCTCTCGATCGTGCCGGAGTCCTTGAGCACCTTCTGCTTCAGCTGCCCCAGCGAGAGGTCCTGGTGGAAGGTCCGGTTGACCCAGAGGATCACGTTGTCGACCAGGTGCGGCAGGTCCTTGGCGATCTTCGCGACCTGGTCGACCAGCAGCGTGCCGAGCGCGGCGACGAACCCCACCACCGCGACGCCGACCGCGAGGAACACCAGGAAGGTGCCGACCCCGCGGCGCACCCCGCGCGCGGCCAGCCGGTCGACGGCGGGCTCCAGCGCGAGCGAGAGGAAGAAGGCCACCAACAGCATCACGAACAGGTCGGTCAGCTGGAGGAAGGCCCAGCTGGCGAGCTGGAACAGCCCGACGAACAGCAGGGCCATCAGCATCGCCCGGGGCAGCCAGCGCGGCATCCCGCCGGCGGTCCGCGCCGCCGCGTCCCGCGCAGGGGCGTCCTGCGCGGGGGTGTCCGCCCCCGACGCGTCCGCCACCGATCCGTCCGATTGCCGTCGTTCCGCACTGCTCGTCACCCGAACAGTCTGGCCCATCGGCCCGCCGCGGACGGTTCAGCGCAGCTGCCCGGTGACCCCCTGGGTGTCGCAGACCACCCGCCAGACGTCCTTGGCCTCCCAGCCCGCCTCCAGCGCCTGACGCACCGTCCGCCCACCGAGCTCGCTCATCACGTGGTCGGACGCGAAGGACTCCGCGTACGCCTCGCCGAAGTGCGCGTACATCCGTCGCCAGAACTCGGTCAGCCTCATGCCCCCAGTATCCCGGACCGGTCCGTACCCTCCCGGGCCGCTCACCGCGGCAGCGCGAGCAGCCCGGCGCCGAAGTACTGCCGGTCCCCGCAGGCGTACGGCCCGGCCGGGCAGGCGGCGGCCGCGGTGGTGGCGAGCAGCGCGGCGAGCCGGTCGGCGTCGTAGTCGGGGTGCAGCGCCGCGGCGACCGCGACCGCGCCGGTGACGTGCGCCGCGGCCATCGAGGTGCCGGCCAGCGCGGCGTACTGGCCGCCGGGCCAGTCGGAGACGATCGCGCCCCGGGGCCCGCCGTCCGGGTCGCCGCCGGGGGCGGCGAGCGAGACGTGGCCGCGCCCGAAGTTGGAGTAGCCGGACGGGTGGCCGTCCCGGTTGACGGCGGTGACGGTGAGCACGGCGGGAAGTTCGCCGGGCAGCCGGATGCACTCGGTGCCCAGGTACCGGGTGCGGGGCGGGCCGGAGACCCGGTCGTTGGGGCTGCGCTCGTCGGTGCGGGCGGCGCCGAGGTCCTGCCCGTCGTTCCCGGCGGAGGCGACCACCACGGCGCCCTTGCGCCGGGCGTAGTCGGCGGCCCGGCCGACCGCGGCGATCAGCGCGGCCTGGTCGCGGTCCTCCGGGCAGTTGTACTTCCACGGGTCGGCGAAGTAGCTGTTGTTGATCGCCCTGGCACCGTGGTCGGCGGCCCAGAGCATGCCGCAGACGATGTTCTCGGCGTAGTACTGGCCGAGCGGTCCGAGCAGCCGGACGGCGGCGATCCGCACGCCGGGCGCGACCCCGGTGACGCCCTGCCCGTCCCGGGCGGCGCCGATGATCCCGGCCACGTGGGTGCCGTGGCCGCTCTCGCCGACGCCCGCGTCGGGCCGCCAGGCGCCGAACCGGGCGTCGGGGCGACCGTCCGCGCAGGAGGCGGAGGCCTTGGGGTCGACGGCGGCGCGCAGGTCCGGGTGGGTGTCGTCGACGCCGGAGTCGAGCACCGCGACGAGTACCTTGCGCAGCGCCTCCGGGGTCGGCGGGGTGCTGACGGCGGGCGGGGCGGAGGCGTCGCCGGTCCGGGCGGTGGTGACGCCGAGCATGGCGAGGTTCCAGGCGTCGCCCTCGGCGGGGTCGGGCACGGTGGGCGTCCCGCCGTCGTCCCGGCGGTCGGCGCTCCCCGGGCCGCCGGTCCGGACGACGCCGGCGGCGAAGTCCCCGGTGCCGGCGACCCCGCGCGGCGGGCCGACCACGGGCGCCGTCCGGGTGGCGCCGACCGCCGCGATGCCGGGCCGGGCGCGCAGCCGGTCGGCGAAGTCGCCGGTGGCGTACGCCAGGACGGCCCCGATCTGCGGGTACTCCTGGACGACCTGCCCGCCCGCGGCGCGGCTCTCCGCCCCGGCCCGGGCGGCGCCGGCGGCGTCCACCTGTTCGGCGAGCACCAGGTAGCTGAGGTACGCCCGTCCGGGCCCGGAGACGTAGGGCACGGCGCCGCCGGCCACGAGGGCGGTGAGCAGCATCGCGAGCAGGGCACGGGCGGGCCCGCGGACGCGGCGGCGGGCGGCCCGGGCGGGGCTGCCGGACGGGTGCGCCTGCGGCATCGCACGGTCTCCGCTCGTCGGTCCGGTGGGGTCGCGGTCACGAATTGATCACGCGTCCGAATCATCACCATATGAGCGGATTGTCATTCCTGCTTCCCCGGTTGCACCGCCCCGCACCCGCCGACCGGCGCCCGCCCGCTTGTCAGTCCCACCCGGCACCATGGGGGCATGGCGCCCGAGCACCCCACCCCGCCCGCCGACGACCCGCTGACCGGCTTCGCCCCGGCCACCCGGGCCTGGTTCACGGGTGCCTTCACCGCCCCCACCACCGCCCAGTCCGAGGCCTGGCGCGCCATCCGGCAGGACACCGACGTGCTGGTGGTCGCCCCCACCGGCTCCGGCAAGACCCTCGCCGCCTTCCTCTCCGCCCTCGACCGGCTCAGCAGCACCCCGCCCCCCGCCGAGCCCAAGCGCCGCTGCCGGGTCCTCTACGTCTCCCCGCTGAAGGCCCTCGCGGTGGACGTCGAACGGAACCTGCGCGCCCCGCTGACCGGCCTGCGCCAGGCCGCCGTCCGGCTCGGCCTGCCCGAGCCCGAGATCCAGGTCGCGATCCGCTCCGGCGACACCCCGGCCGCCGACCGCCGCCGCTTCGCCACCCACCCGCCGGACATCCTGATCACCACCCCCGAGTCGCTGTTCCTGCTGCTCACCTCCGCCTCCCGGGGGGCACTGCGCGGCATCGACACGGTGATCCTCGACGAGGTGCACGCCGTCGCCGGCACCAAGCGCGGCGCCCACCTGGCGCTCAGCCTGGAGCGGCTCGACGAACTGCTGGACCGCCCGGCCCGCCGGATCGGCCTGTCCGCGACGGTCCGCCCGGTCGAGGAGGTCGCCCGCTTCCTCAGCCCGGGGCGCGGCGCCGTCGTCGTCCAGCCCCCCTCCGCCAAGGAGTTCGACCTCTCCGTGGTCGTCCCCGTCCCCGACCTGGACGACCTGCCCGCGGCCCCCGCCACCGGCGGCGCCGCCGACTCCGACCCGCAGCGCCTGGGGGCACCTCCCGGCCGCCAGGCTGGGGGCGCCTCGATCTGGCCGCACGTCGAGGAACGGATCGTCGACCTGGTCGAGGCCCACCGCTCGACCATCGTCTTCGCCAACTCCCGCCGCCTCGCCGAGCGGCTGTGCAACCGCCTCAACGAGATCGCCCACGAGCGCGCCACCGGCACCCCCGTCCCCGAGGCGCACGCCCCCGCCGAGCTGATGGGCGGCTCCGGCGCCGCCAAGGGCGCCCCGGCGGTCATCGCCCGGGCCCACCACGGCTCCGTCTCCAAGGAGCAGCGCTCGCTCGTCGAGGAGGAGTTGAAGGCCGGCCGGCTGCCCGCCGTGGTCGCCACCTCCAGCCTGGAACTGGGCATCGACATGGGCGCCGTCGAACTCGTCGTCCAGGTCGAGTCCCCGCCCTCGGTCGCCTCCGGCCTGCAGCGGGTCGGCCGGGCCGGCCACCAGGTCGGCGCCGTCTCCACCGGCGTGTTCTTCCCGAAGTACCGGGGCGACCTCGTGCAGTCCGCCGTGGTCACCGAGCGGATGCGGGCCGGCCGGATCGAGGCGCTGCGCATCCCGCGCAACCCGCTGGACGTCCTGGCCCAGCAGCTGGTCGCGATGACGGCCCTGGACGCCTGGCCGGTGGACGAGCTGCTCGCCGTGGTCCGCCGCGCCGCGCCGTTCGCCACCCTCCCGCAGTCCGCCTTCGACGCCGTGCTCGACATGCTGGCCGGCCGCTACCCCTCGGACGCCTTCGCCGAGCTGCGCCCCCGGCTGGTCTGGGACCGGGTGGCCGGCACGGTCACCGGCCGCCCCGGCGCCCAGCGCCTCGCCGTCACCTCCGGCGGCACCATCCCCGACCGCGGCCTCTTCGGCGTCTTCATCGCCGGGGCCGACCCGAAGAAGGGCGGCGGCCGGGTCGGAGAGCTCGACGAGGAGATGGTCTACGAGTCCCGCGTGGGCGACGTGTTCACCCTCGGCACCACCTCCTGGCGGATCGAGGAGATCACCCACGACAAGGTGCTGGTCACCCCCGCCCCCGGCATCCCCGGCCGGCTCCCGTTCTGGAAGGGCGACACCCTCGGCCGCCCGCTCGAACTCGGCCGCGCCCTCGGCGCGTTCACCCGCGAACTGGGCGCCCTGGAGCCCGACGCGGCCACCGCCCGCCTCAAGCAGGCCGGCCTCGACGACTGGGCCGCCGCCAACCTGCTCGACTACCTCGCCGAACAGCGCACCGCCTGCGGCCACCTCCCCGACGACCGCACCATCGTGGTCGAGCGCTTCCGCGACGAACTCGGCGACTGGCGGATCGTCATCCACTCCCCCTTCGGCGCCCAGGTGCACGCCCCCTGGGCGCTCGCCCTCGGCGCCCGGCTGCGCGAGAAGCACGGCCTGGACCCGCAGGTCATGCACGCCGACGACGGCATCGTCCTGCGCCTGCCCGACGCCGACCTGCTGGACTTCCCTTCGGAACACGCCGGTTCAGCGCAGGACGAGGCCCCGGTCGGCGCCGACGCCGCCCTGTTCGACGCCGCCGAGATCGAGCAGCTCGTCACCGACCAGGTCGGCGGCTCCGCCCTGTTCGCCTCCCGCTTCCGCGAGTGCGCCGGCCGCGCGTTGCTGCTCCCCCGCCGCAGCCCCGGCCGCCGCACCCCGCTCTGGCAGCAGCGCCAGCGCGCCGCCCAACTCCTCGAAGTCGCCTCCGAGTACGGCTCGTTCCCGATCGTCCTGGAGGCCGTCCGCGAGTGCCTGCAGGACGTCTTCGACGTCCCCGGCCTGGTCGAGCTGATGGGGGACCTCGAATCCCGCGCCGTCCGCCTGGTCGAGGTCACCACCCCCGAGCCGTCCCCGTTCGCCCGCTCGCTGCTCTTCGGCTACGTCGCCCAGTTCCTGTACGAGGGCGACTCCCCGCTCGCCGAGCGCCGCGCCGCCGCCCTCTCCCTGGACTCCCGGCTGCTGTCCGAACTCCTCGGCCAGGCCGAGCTGAGCGAACTGCTCGACCCCCAGGTGCTCGCCGAGCTGGAGGCCGAGCTCCAGCGCCTCACCCCCGAGCGCCGGATCAAGGACGCCGAGGGCGTCGCCGACGCGCTGCGCCTGCTCGGCCCGCTCACCGAGGCCGCGTTGACCGCCCGCGGCGCCGAACCGCTCTGGGCGCTGGAGCTGGAGGCCGCCCGCCGGGTGATCCAGGTCCGGATCGCCGGCGAGCGGCGCTGGGCCGCGATCGAGGACGCCGGACGCCTGCGCGACGCGCTCGGCACGCCGCTGCCGGTCGGCGTCCCCGAAGCCTTCACCGAGCCGGTCAAGGACCCGCTGGGCGACCTGCTGGCCCGCCACGCCCGCACCCACGGCCCGTTCACCGCCGCCGAGGCCGGCGCCCGCTACGGCCTGGGCACCGCCGTCGTCACCGGCACCCTGCACCGCCTGACCGCCGCCGGCCGCCTGGTCCAGGGCCAGTTCAGGCCCGCGGGAAGCCATGTCGACCCCGAGTGGCACACCGCCCCCGAGTGGTGCGACGCCGAGGTGCTGCGCCGGCTGCGCCGCCGCTCACTGGCCGCCCTGCGCCAGGAGGTCGAGCCCGTACCCCCGCGCGCCCTGGCCGCCTTCCTCCCGCAGTGGCAGCACCTGGCCGGCCACCGGCTGCGCGGCCCGGACGGCCTGCTCCGCGCGGTCGAACAACTCCAGGGCACCGCGCTGCCCGCCTCCGCCCTGGAAAAGCTGATCCTCCCGGCCCGGGTCGCCGACTACTCCCCCGCCCTGCTGGACGAACTGACGGCGGCCGGCGAGATCGGCTGGTCCGGTGCCGGCGCGCTGCCCGGCAAGGACGGCTGGCTGAGCCTGCACCTGGCCGAGAACGCCCACCTGCTGCGCCCCGAGCCCGTCCCGCCCGCACTCACCCCGGTGCACAGCGCCCTGCTGCAGGCGCTGGCCGGCGGCTACGGCCTGTTCTTCCGCCAGCTGGTCCAGCAGCTGCCCGAGGACACCCCCGAGCCCGCGGTCGTCGAGGCCCTGTGGGACCTGGTCTGGGCCGGCTACGTCACCAACGACACCCTCGCCCCGCTGCGCGCCCTGCTCGGCTCGGGCCGGACGGCGGGCGCCACCGCGCACCGCGCGCCCCGGGCCACCCCGCGCGGCCGCTACGGCGGCGCCGGCCGCCCGTTCGGCCGGACGGGCGGCGCCCTGCGCGGCGGCCCGCCCACGGTGGCCGGCCGCTGGTCGCTCCTGCCCGCCCTCGCCGCCGACCCGACCGTCCGGGCCACCGCCCAGGCGCAGAGCCTGCTGGACCGGCACGGCCTGCTCACCCGGGGCACGGTGGCGGCCGAGCGGGTGCCCGGCGGCTTCGCCGGGGTCTACCGGGTGCTCGCGGCGATGGAGGAGCGCGGCCGGGCCCGCCGGGGCTACTTCGTCGAGGGCCTGGGCGGCGCCCAGTTCGCCATGGAGGGCGCGGCCGACCGGCTGCGCTCGGTCAACAGCCGACTGGAGCGGGCCCGGGCCGCCGAGTGGCCGGCCGCCCCGGCCGCCGAGCCGGCCCAGCCCCTGGTGCTGGCCGCCGCCGACCCGGCGAACGCCTACGGCGCCGCCCTGCCCTGGCCCGAGCCGCCCGCCGCCCCGGGGGCCAAGGAGTCCGGGGCGAAGGAGTCGGGGGCGCACCGGCCGGGCCGCAAGGCGGGCGCCCTGGTGGTGCTGGTGGACGGCGAGTTGGCGCTGTACGTCGAGCGCGGCGGCAAGTCCCTGCTGGCCTGGGCGGAGGACGGGCCGACGCTGGCGCTCGCGGCGGGCGCCCTCGCGGCCGCCGCCCGCGAGGGCGCGCTCGGCACCGTCACCGTCGAGCGGGCCAACGGCGCGCCGGCGCTCGGCTCGGCTCTGGGCGCCGCCCTGGAGGAGGCCGGTTTCCACCCCACCCCGCGCGGGCTGCGGCTACGGCCCTGAGGGCCCGGTGGGCCCGGAACGCCGGAGGCCGCGGGGTCAACAACCCCGCGGCCTCCGACCACGTCAGTTCCGCCGTTTCACCCGATCGATGGCGGCTGCGCCCGCACCGGTGCCGCACGCTCCTCGCGCGGACGGCGGGCCGGTCCGGTGGCGTTCCGGTCGGCGTGGACGGGGATGAGCCCGAGCCCCCAGCCGCCGGCCGCGAGCAGTCCGAGCACCGCGCCGTCGACCAGCCGGCCCCGGACGGCCACCAGCCACCAGCCGAGCCCGGCCGACACGACCAGCAGGACCACCAGGGCCGGACGGACCGTCCGCGGCACCGACCGCCGCATCCGCAGCCGTATTCGGGCCACCGTGCGCACCGTCGCGGTTCTCCGCACGACCGCCTCCTCCGCTCGCCCCGGGCATCGGGAGCCCGGGCTGGCGAGGCCGGATCAGGCGGCGACCACGTCCATCGCGGCAGCCTTGGGCGACATGGTCGCCCGGTCGGTGCCGGGGGCGGGAAGCGGAACCGGTTCGAGTACCGGCCTCAGCAGATCACCTTCCGAGAGGCTGGCCATCGCCGCAAGTTCGGCGAGCGACAGTTCGTCGCTGACCTCGCGCATGACCTCGGACATCCGGACGTCGAGTGCGTCGCAGATGGCGGAGAGCAGCTCCGAGGAGGCCTCCTTCTGTCCCCGCTCGACCTCGGAGAGGTATCCGAGCGAAACCCTGGCGGCCGCCGACACCTCGCGGAGTGTGCGGCCCTGGCGCTGGCGCTGCCGACGCAGTACATCGCCCAGTAGGCGACGGAGCAGGATCATCGGTGCCTCCCTCCTCGGACTGCGGATCGAGATGTCACGCCCCCACCGTACCGCCTTGGCCGCTTCGCGTGCGGGGACCCCGGTCGTGTTCACTCTGGGCTGCAAGGCTGCCCCCCTCCTCGTTCCGGTGTCCTACCCGGGTTCGCGGGCCCCTCGTGGTACCCGACGCCGACCACCCGGTCACCATCACGCAACTCGTTCGCCACCTGGTTTCTGCCCCACCAGGCCCTCGGATGTAACACGATCCTGCGGCCGGGCCGTGCCCCGGGCGCCGGTCCGGCGGATCCGGTCCGGCGGGGACTTCCTCAGCCGGCGTCTCGCTGTGCGAGCCGGCCGGCGAGCAGCTCCAGTGCGGCGGTCACCGCTCCGTGACGGATTGTGGCACGCCCGCCGGACAGTCGGGGCGATCTGACCAGAGTTCCCCCCGGACCGGCGACCGCGAGGTGTACGGTGCCCACCGGCTGTCCGTCCTGCGGCTCCGGCCCGGCGACCCCGGTCGTCGCGAGCCCGTAGTCGGCGCCCAGCAGCCTGCGCACGCCCTCGGCCATCTGCCCGGCCACCAGCGGGTGGACCGGCCCGTACACGTCCAGCAGGCCCTCGTCCACACCGAGCACCGAGGCCTTCAGCTCGGTCGCGTACGCGGTGACCGAGCCGCGGAAGGTCGCGGACGCCCCGGGGACGTCCACCAGGGCGGCGGCGAGCAGCCCGCCGGTCAGCGACTCGGCGACGGCCACGGTGCCGCCCCCGGCGCGCAGCCCCGCGTGCACCCGCTCGGCCAGCTCGAAGTCCACCCCGTGCCCCCCGTTCACCGGCCCGCGCGCTCCGCGGCCAGGCCCTCGCGACGCAGGCGCAGCGCCTGCCCGACGTAGTCCAGCGCGGTGCCCACGGTCAGCAGCACCGCCAGGCCCATCAGCACGGCCCGCCCGGTGGCCAGCCAGCCGGTCAGGGCCAGCACGTACATGCCGACCGCGGTGCCCTGGGTGAGCGTCTTGAGCTTGCCGCCGCGGCTGGCCGGGATGACGCCGTAGCGGATCACCCAGAAGCGCATCAGCGTGATGCCCAGCTCGCGGGCCAGGATCACCACGGTGACCCACCAGGGGAGGTCGCCGAGCAGCGAGAGCCCGATCAGCGCGGAGCCCATGATCGCCTTGTCGGCGATCGGGTCGGCGATCTTCCCGAAGTCGGTCACCAGGCCCTTGCGGCGGGCGATCTCGCCGTCGAACAGGTCGGTGATCATCGCGATCGCGAAGGAGGCCCAGGCGACCGAGCGCCACTTCGGGTTGTGCCCGCCGTCGGCGAACAGCAGGGCCACGAAGACCGGCACCAGCAGCACCCGGACCATCGTGAGCACGTTGGCGATGTTCCAGATCCCCGGGGTCGACGGCACCGCGGCCGCCGGTCTTCCCGGGTGGGCCGCGGCCGGGGCGCCGGGCCCCTTGGTCATTCCCCGGCTCCGGGAGCCTCGGCCCCGGAAGTCCGGGGCAGTCGCACCTGCTCCAGCGCCTCGGCGATCAGGTCGACGCCCTCGCTGGCCGTCACCCTGGCCCGCCAGAACTGGCCGATCACCGGGGCCTCGACGCCGGTGAGGGTGGTCAGGCCGTCCGTCTCGGGCGCCTGGTGGGCGGCGCGGCCCTCGACCACGCCGTCCTCGATCGACTCGATCAGCACCTCGACCTCGGTGCCGATCCGCTGCTCGGCCCGCTGGGCGGTCATCTCCTCGGCCAGCCGGCTCAGCCGGTCGACCCGCTCGGCGATCACGTCCGCGGGCAGCTTGCCGTCGTAGGTCGCCGCCTCGGTGCCGTCCTCGTCCGAGTAGCCGAAGACGCCGATCGCGTCCAGCCCGGCGTTCATGACGAAGCGTTCCAGCTCGGCGAAGTCCTCCGCGGTCTCGCCGGGGAAGCCGACGATGAAGTTGGAGCGGGCGCCGGCCTGCGGGGCCTTGCCGCGGATGGTCCCCAGCAGCTCCAGGAACTGGTCGGTGGAGCCGAAGCGGCGCATCCGGCGCAGCACCGCGGGCGCGGAGTGCTGGAAGGACAGGTCGAAGTAGGGCACCACGTCGGCGGTGCCGGTCATCGCGTCGATCAGGCCGGGGCGCATCTCGGCCGGCTGCAGGTAGGAGACCCGGACCCGCTCGACGCCCTCGATCGCGGAGATCTCACCGAGCAGCGTCTCCAGCAGCCGGATGTCGCCGAGGTCCTTGCCGTACGAGGTGTTGTTCTCGCTGACCAGGACGACCTCCCGGACGCCCTGCCCGGCCAGCCACTGGGCCTCGTTCAGCACGTCGGAGGGGCGGCGGGAGATGAACGAGCCGCGGAAGGCGGGGATGGCGCAGAAGGAGCACCGGCGGTCGCAGCCGGAGGCGAGCTTGACGGAGGCGACCGGGTTGTCGTCCAGCCGCTTGCGCAGGGTGCGCGGGCCGGAGGCCGGGGCGAGGCCCTCGGGCAGGTCGGCGATCGGCTCGGCGGGGGCCTCGGCGCCGTGGCCGGGCAGGGCGACGGCCTCGGCGGCGGACTGCCGCTCGGCCGGGCTGATCGGGAGCAGCTTCCGGCGGTCGCGCGGCAGGTGGGGGGCGTGGTGGCCGCCGGAGAGGATGGTCTGCAGGCGGTCGGAGATGTTGGTGTAGTCGTCGAAGCCGAGCACGCCGTCCGCCTCGGGCAGCGCGTCGGCCAGCTCCTTGCCGTACCGCTCGGCCATGCAGCCGACCGCGACGACGGCCTGGGTGCGGCCGTGCCCCTTCAGGTCGTTGGCCTCCAGCAGGGCGTCCACGGAGTCCTTCTTGGCGGCTTCGACGAAGCCGCAGGTGTTGACCACGGCGACGTCGGCGTCGGCGGCGTCGTCGACGAGCAACCAGCCGTCGGCTTCCAGTCGCCCGGCGAGTTCCTCGGAGTCCACCTCGTTGCGGGCGCATCCGAGCGTGACAAGGGCGACAGTACGGCGTTCAGGCATAGGCCCAAGATTAACGCGCGGCCTCCGGTGCCGTTCGCCCCGGAGGCCGCGCGCCTCGGATCACCTGATCATCACCGGGCCCTCGGGGCCCCTGCGGTCAGCCCGCCTGCGGGTCGCCGGGGGTGTACGTGACGTGCACCACTTGCCCGTCCTTGCCGAGCAGACCGAGGTCCTTGCCGTTGACGTACGCGTGCACGGCCCCGCCGTTGCCCAGCACCAGCTTGATCTGCTTGGCGTCGGTGAAGGTCTGGTCCTGGCCCTCGCTGATGTTGTTCTGGAAGAGCGACTTGCCGCTGCCGTCGGTCGCCGAGATCCAGCTGGTGCCCTCGGCGACCAGCTTCACGGTGACCTTGTCGGCCGGGACGGCGGCGATCGCGGCGGCGCTCGGCGCGGGCGCCGGCGGCTGCGCGGCGGGCGAGACCGGGGCCACCGAGCCGGTGCCGGAGCCGCTGGGCAGCGGCGCGCTGGCGGAGCCGGTGGAGTTGTGGCCGCCCTTGCCGCTCACCAGGTTGAAGCCGATCAGCGCGACCACCGCGACGATCGCGGCGACCATCGCCGCGGCCCAGTTGGGCCGGCCGCGGCCGGGCACCTTGATCGGGCCGCTGTCGATCAGCTGGGTCGGACGCTTGGAGGCGGGCGAGCCGCCGTGCGCCGCGTCGTACCGGGCGACCAGCGCCTCGCCGTCCGCGCCGACCGCCTGGGCGATCGAGCGGATGTGCCCGCGGGCGTAGAAGTCGCCGCCGCAGCGCCCGAAGTCGTCCTCCTCGATGGCATGGACGATCGGCACCCGGACGCGGGTCGCCGAACTGACCTGGTCCACCGTGAGCCCGGCGTCGATCCGGGCGGTGGACAGCACCCGGCCGATGCTCGGGGCACCGGCCGCCTGCACCGCGTCGTCGGTCGAGGGGACGGACGACGGGGCGTTCTCGTGGTCGGGGGACTTGCCGATGGTCACGGGGCACGCCTTTCGAGCGGATGGCCACCTGCTGGAGAACAGTCTAGGGGCGTGGGCGGATCGTTTCTCAAGCGGAGCAGGCCCGAATGCGCGCGCCCGCTCCGGCCGGAGCACCGGCCCCGCCGACGGCCGGTCAGCGGGGCGCGCGGCCGCGACATCCCTCGGGCCGGGATACGTCTTCCGGCCCTGGGACGCGGTGTGCGGACGTTCGGTTCCCCGAAGGCCGCCTACCCCCCTCCGAACGAGTGAACACCCGCCCAGGACACGCTCCGGGGCTCCCCGGGAGCCCCCGGGACGACACCCGGTCAGCCCCGCCGGCCCCCGTCTGCCACGGGGGGCTCCGGGGGCCCGGGAAACCCGGCGAGCGCCCGTCAGCCCCGCAGGGTCAGCAGCACCCCGTCCAGCTCGTCCGGCTTCACCAGCACGTCGCGCGCCTTGGAACCCTCACTCGGACCGACGATCCCCCGCGACTCCATCAGGTCCATCAGCCGGCCCGCCTTGGCGAAGCCGACCCGGAGCTTGCGCTGGAGCATCGAGGTCGAGCCGAACTGGGTGGAGACCACCAGCTCGGCCGCCTGGATCAGCAGGTCGAGGTCGTCACCGATCTCCTCGTCGATCTCCTTCTTCGGCCCGCCGCCGACCGTCACGTCGTCCCGGTAGACGGCGCTCAGCTGGTCCTTGCAGTGCTGCACCACCTTGGCGATCTCCGCCTCGGTGACGAACGCGCCCTGCATCCGGATCGGCTTGCTGGCACCCATCGGCAGGAACAGCGCGTCGCCCTTGCCGATCAGCTTCTCCGCGCCGGGCTGGTCGAGGATGACCCGGGAGTCGGCCATCGCGGAGGTCGCGAAGGCGAGCCGGGACGGCACGTTGGCCTTGATCAGGCCGGTGACGACGTCCACCGAGGGCCGCTGGGTGGCCAGCACCAGGTGGATGCCGGCCGCACGGGCCAGCTGGGTGATGCGCACCACCGAGTCCTCGACGTCACGCGGCGCGACCATCATCAGGTCGGCCAGCTCGTCGACGATCACCAGCAGGTACGGGTACGGCTTCAGCTCGCGCTCGCTGCCCAGCGGCGCGGTGACCTTGCCGGCCTTCACCGCCGCGTTGAAGTCGTCCACGTGCCGGAAGCCGAACGCCGCGAGGTCGTCGTAGCGCATGTCCATCTCGCGGACCACCCACTGGAGGGCCTCGGCGGCCTTCTTGGGGTTGGTGATGATCGGCGTGATCAGGTGCGGGATGCCCTCGTAGGCGGTCAGCTCGACCCGCTTGGGGTCGACCAGCACCATCCGCACCTCGTCCGGGGTGGCCCGGGCGAGGATCGAGGTGATCAGGCAGTTGATGCAGGACGACTTGCCCGCGCCGGTCGCACCGGCGACCAGGATGTGCGGCATCTTCGCGAGGTTGGCCATCACCGTGTGGCCCTCGACGTCCTTGCCCATGCCGACGACCATCGGGTGGGTGTCCTCGGCGGCCGTGCGCGAGCGCAGCAGGTCACCCAGGTTGACCATCTCGCGGTCCCGGTTGGGGATCTCGATGCCGACCGCGGACTTGCCCGGGATCGGGCTGATGATCCGCACGTCCGGGCTGGCCACCGCGTACGCGATGTTCTTGGCGAGCGCGGTGATCCGCTCGACCTTGACGGCCGGGCCCAGCTCGACCTCGTAGCGGGTGACCGTCGGGCCGCGGGTGAAGCCGGTGACCCTGGCGTCCACCTTGAATTCGGCGAAGGTGCCGGTGAGCTGGGCCACCACCTCGTCGTTGAGGGCGCTGCGGGCCTTGGCCGGGCCGCCGCGCTCCAGCAGGTCGAGGGAGGGCAGCGCGTAGGTGACGCCCTCGCCGAGCTGCAGCTGCTCCATCCGCACCGGCGCCGGGCCGTGCTCCTCGGGCGCACCGGGGCCGCCGCTGCGGGCGGCCGGGACGGCGGGCTCCTCCGGCGGGGCGGTGCGGTCCTGCACCTGGTGCATCATGTCGGCGACCGCCGAGGAGGCGGGCACGCCGTAGACCAGCGCGCCGTCCAGGTCGGCGGCCGCGCCGGCGGCGAGGTCGCGGGTGGCGTACGGGTCCAGCGGCTCCTTGTCCAGGGAGATCCGGGCGGCCTCGGCCGGCTCGTCCTCGGCGGGCTTCTTGCGGCGGCGGCGCCGACGGGCGGCCACCTCGTCCCCCGGGTCGTCACCCGCGGTGTCCAGCGCGTAGGGCAGCGCGTCCGGGTCGGCGTCCTCCGGCGGGTCGGTGGACAGCTCGCGCTCCGGCGTACGCCCCCAGTGCAGTTCGTCCTCGGGCCCGGGCTCGACCACGCCGAGCCGTATCCCGACGCCCCGCAGCCGCTCGCCGATCCGGTTGACCGGGGTGGCGGTGACCACCAGCAGGCCGAAGAAGGCCAGCAGCAGGAGCAGCGGCACGGCCAGCACCGCGCCGGCGGCGGCCATCATCGGGGTGGACACGGCCCAGCCGATGATCCCGCCGGCGCCCCTTATCCGGGACGCGCCGCTGCCCATCCCCGGAGCGCCGCAGCCGATGTGGACCAGACCGAGGACACCGACCAGCAGCGTGCTGAGCCCGATCACGATCCGGCCGTTGGCCTCCGGCAGCTCCGGGTGGCGCCAGAGCCGGATCGCGATGCCGGCCAGCAGGAACGGCACCAGCACGTCGAGCCGCCCGAACAGCCCGGACACCACGGCGGTGGCCGCCTCGTTCAGCCAGCCCTCCGAGCTGAACCAGGTGCCGGCCGCGACGACCAGCGCGAGCGCGAACAGCAGCAGGCCGATGCCGTCCTTGCGGTGAGCCGGGTGGAGGTTCTTGGCGCCGTCGCCGAAACCGCGGAAGATCGCGGCGATCGGGCTGGCGAGGGCGTTGAGGGCGCCCATCAGCACCCCCCGGCGCGGCGGGGGTGGCGGCGGGACGGCCTTGGCCGCCGTCTTCTTCGCGGGGGTCCTGCGGGCGGCCGCCTTCTTCGCGGGCGGTTTGCCCGGGGCCTTGGCCGCGGCCTTCTTGGACGGTCCCGGACTCGGCTTGCGGGCGGCGTTTCCGGGCGTACGAGTGGCCATGGGTCAGCAGCCTACCGGGGCGGGCGACCAGTGCACATGCGGCCGAGCCGGGGTGCCCGCACGTGTCGCAGACACACCGTCACGCTGACCGCGTTTCACCCGGCAGCAGCAGCGAATCACCCGGACGAGTGAACGCGCGGCGGGAAACCTACGCCCCGCCGGGGCGCATCGCGTCCAGCGCCCGGCGCAGCCCGACGAGCTTGCGCTCCAGGTGCGCCGCGGTGGCGGCCACCCCGGCGTCCTCCACCCCGTCCAGTTGCTTGGCCAGCGCCTCCGCCTGCTCCTCGACCGCCGCCAGCCGCGCGGACAGCTCGCCCAGCAGTGCCCCGCCCACGGCCGGCTCCCCGCCGCCCGCCTCCAGCTGCAGCCGCAGCAGCGCCGCCTGCTCCCGCAGCTGGCAGTTCTTCGCGTACAGGTCGACGAAGACGGACACCTTGGCGCGCAGCACCCACGGGTCGAAGGGCTTGGAGATGTAGTCCACCGCGCCGGCCGCATAGCCGCGGAAGGTGTGGTGCGGGCCGTGGTTGATCGCGGTCAGGAAGATGATCGGGATGTCCCGGGTGCGCTCGCGGCGCTTGATGTGGGCGGCGGTCTCGAAGCCGTCCATGCCGGGCATCTGCACGTCCAGCAGGATCACCGCGAAGTCGTCGGTGAGCAGCGCCTTCAGCGCCTCCTCGCCGGACGCGGCGCGCACCAGCGTCTGGTCCAGGGCGGAGAGGATCGCCTCCAGTGCCAGCAGGTTCTCCGGCCGGTCGTCGACCAGGAGGATCTTCGCCTTCTGCATGGGGGCCCGCCCTCCTGTCGCCTGCCTGCCGCCCGGTGCGGGCACCCGCGTACCGCCCACCGCTACCCCGGTCATGCTAGCCGCACCCCCTCGCCCGGCACACCGCCCCGTCGTGACCCGATCCGCAGCGGCGCGCAGCCGGTGCTCCGGCGCACGCTCAGCAGTGAGTCGCCGTCCGGTCACCGATCGCAACGATCGGTGACCCTACCCGGTTCCCGGGCCCGGCCGCCAGCAAACCGGCCGGCAGGCCGGCGCGAACCCCGGGGCCCGGCCCGGAGTTCACGCCCCCGGGCCGGCCCGCGCTCACGCCCGGCCGGACTTCAGCCACTCGTGCATCACCGACAGCAGGTGCTCGGTCTCCACCGGCTTGGTGATGTGGTCGGTGGCACCGGCCTGCAGCGACTTCTCCCGGTCGCCCTTCATCGCCTTGGCGGTCAGCGCGATGATCGGCAGGCCCGCGAACTGGGGCATCCGGCGGATCGCCTCGGTGGTCGCGTAGCCGTCCATCTCCGGCATCATGATGTCCATCAGGACCAGCGCCACGTTCTCGTGCTGCTCCAGCATCTCGATGCCCTCGCGGCCGTTCTCCGCGTACAGGACGGTCAGGCCGTGCTGCTCCAGCACGCTGGTGAGCGCGAACACGTTGCGCACGTCGTCGTCCACGATCAGCACCTGCTGGCCGTCGAAGCGGGCGTCGCCGCGGCCGGACCGCGGCGGCGCGGGCTCCAGCGCGCGCGGACCGGCCAGGCTCTCCAGGGCGGCACTGCGCCGGCGCTCCACCGCGCCGCGGCGGCGCTCCTCGGCCAGCTCCCGGACCTCCTGGGCCCAGTGGTCGGCCGGGTTCTCGCCGACCGGCACCGGCAGGCCCACCGGGGTCACGCCGACGGTGGCCCGCCGCGCCGGGGCGCCGGGCGCGGCCGTCCGCGGCTCGACCGGGGCGGCGCCCGGGGCCTCGGCGCGCAGCGGCAGGTAGAGGGTGAAGGTGGAGCCCTTGCCCAGCTCGCTCTCGGCGTGGATCTCGCCGCCGAGCAGCCGGGCGATCTCGCGGCTGATCGACAGGCCGAGGCCGGTGCCGCCGTACTTGCGGCTGGTGGTGCCGTCCGCCTGCTTGAAGGCCTCGAAGATCTCCCGCAACTTGTTGCCGGGGATGCCGATGCCGGTGTCGGAGACGGCGAAGGCGATCAGCTCGTCGTCCGGGCCCTGGATGGTGCCGGACTCCAGCAGCCGCTCGCGCACGTGCTGCGGGACGTCCGGGCCGGCCGGGGCGATCGAGAAGTCGACGGCGCCCGAGTCGGTGAACTTCACCGCGTTGGAGATCAGGTTGCGCAGCACCTGCTGGAGCCGCTGCTCGTCGGTGTGCAGGGTGACGGGCAGGGCGGGCGAGACCCGGACGGCGAAGTCGAGGTTCTTGTCCAGCGCGACGGGCTGGAAGGTGGCCTCGACGTAGTCGACCAGCTGGACGAGGGCGATCCGGGCCGGGCGGACGTCCATCTTGCCGGCCTCGACCTTGGAGAGGTCGAGGATGTCGTTGATCAGCTGGAGCAGGTCGGAGCCGGCGCCGTGGATGGTGTCGGCGAACTCGACCTGCTTGGGCGAGAGGTTGCCCTCGTTGTTGTCGGAGAGCAGCTTGGCCAGGATCAGCAGCGAGTTGAGCGGGGTGCGCAGCTCGTGCGACATGTTCGCGAGGAACTCGCTCTTGTACCGGGAGGCCAGGGCGAGCTGCTCGGCGCGCTCCTCCAGGACCTGCCGGGCCTCCTCGATCTCGCTGTTCTTGATCTCGATGTCGCGGTTCTGCTGGGCGAGCTGCTCGGCCTTCTCCTGCAACTCCTCGTTGGTGCGCTCCAGCTCCTCCTGGCGGGCCTCCAACTCGGCGGAGCGCATGGAGAGTTCGGCGGTGAGCCGCTGGGACTCCAGGAGCAGGCCCTCGGTCTTGGTGTTGACGCTGATGGTGTTGACGGTGACGCCGATCAGGTCGGCGATCTGGTTCAGGAAGTCCAGCGCGACGGTGGTGAAGGAGCTGAAGGTGGCCAGCTCGATCACGCCGAGCAGCCGGCCCTCGAACTGCACCGGCAGCACGACGATGTGGGCCGGGGAGGCCTCGCCCAGGCCGGAGGCGATCTTGAGGTAGCCGGGCGGCGCCTCCTTGACGATGATCGCCCGCTTCTCGACCGCGGCCTGGCCGATCAGCGACTCGCCGGGCCGGAAGGTGGTCGGCATCGCGCGGCGCTGGTAGCCGTAGCTGCCGATCATCCGCAGCACGGTGTCGTTCTCGTCGTCGTCCTCGGTGATCAGCTCGGCGGTGCGGCCGGCCGGCTGGGCGAGGAAGAACGCGCCGTGCTGGGCGGAGACCACCGGGGTCAGCTCGGTCATGATCAGCGAGGCGACGGCCTCCAGGTCCCGGCGGCCCTGCAGCAGGCCGGAGATCCGGGCCAGGTTGGTCTTGAGCCAGTCCTGCTCCTGGTTGGTGCGGGTGGTCTCGCGCAGGTTGGCGATCATCTGGTTGATGTTGTCCTTGAGCTCGTCGAGCTCGCCCGCCGCGTCCACGTCGATCCGCAGGCTCAGGTCGCCCCTGGTCACCGCGGTGGCGACCTGGGCGATCGCGCGCACCTGCCGGGTCAGGTTGTTCGCCAGCTCGTTCACCGACTCGGTGAGGTCCTGCCAGGTGCCGTCCACGCCCGGCACCCGGGCCTGGCCGCCCAGCCGTCCGTCGGTGCCCACCTCGCGGGCGACCCGGGTGACCTCGTCGGCGAACGCGGACAGCTGGTCCACCATGGTGTTGATGTTGGTCTTGAGCTGGAGGATCTCGCCGCGCGCGTCGACGTCGATCTTCTGCGAGAGGTCGCCGCGGGCCACCGCAGTGATCACCAGCGCGATGTTGCGGACCTGGCCGGTGAGGTTGTTGGCCATCTGGTTGACGTTGTCGGTCAGGTCCTTCCAGATCCCGGCCACGCCCGGCACGCTCGCCTGGCCGCCCAGCGTCCCGTCGGTGCCCACCTCGCGGGCCACCCTGGTCACCTCGACCGCGAACGCGGACAGCTGGTCGACCATCGTGTTCAGGGTGCCGGCCAGCGCCGCGACCTCGCCCTGCGCGTCGATCGAGATCTTCTTCGAGAGATCGCCGCGGGCCACCGCGGAGGCGACCTCGGCGATGTTGCGGACCTGACCGGTCAGGTTGGACGCCATGAAGTTGACGTTGTCGGTCAGGTCCTTCCAGATCCCCGACACCCCGCGCACCCGGGCCTGGCCGCCCAGGATGCCCTCGGTACCCACCTCGCGGGCGACCCGGGTGACCTCGTCGGCGAAGGCCGACAGCTGGTCCACCATGGTGTTGACGGTGGTCACCAGCTCCAGGATCTCGCCCCGGGCGTCGACGGTGATCTTCTTCGACACGTCGCCGCGCGCCACCGCGGTGGTCACCTCGGCGATGTTGCGGACCTGACTGGTCAGGTTGTTGGCCATCAGGTTGACGGAGTTGGTCAGGTCCTTCCACGTCCCGGACACCCCGGGCACGCTGGCCTGGCCGCCGAGGATGCCCTCGGTGCCGACGTCCCGGGCGACCCGGGTCACCTCGTCCGCGAAGGCCGACAGCTGGTCCACCATCGTGTTGATGGTGTTCTTCAGCTCCAGGATCTCCCCGCGCGCGTCCACCTGGATCTTCTGCGACAGGTCGCCCTTGGCGACCGCCGTCGTCACCTGCGCGATGCCGCGCACCTGATCGGTGAGGTTGTTCGCCATGAAGTTGACGTTGTCGGTGAGGTCCCGCCACACACCGGCCGCCCACGGCACCTGCGCCTGACCGCCCAGGCGCCCCTCGGTGCCCACCTGGCGGGCCACCCGGGTCACCTGCTCGGCGAAGCCGGAGAGCTGGTCCACCATCGTGTTGATGGTGTTCTTCAGCTCCAGCATCTCGCCGCGCGCGTCCACCTCGATCTTCTGCGAGAGGTCCCCGCGCGCCACCGCCGTGGTCACCTGCGCGATGTTGCGCACCTGACCGGTCAGGTTGTCGGCCATGAAGTTGACGGAGTCGGTCAGCTCGCGCCACACCCCGGCCACGTTCGGCACCTTCGCCTGACCGCCGAGCCGGCCCTCCGTCCCCACGTCCCGGGCCACCGTGGTGACCTGCGCGGCGAAGCCGTTCAGCTGGTCCACCATCGTGTTGACGGTGTTCTTCAGCTCCAGCATCTCGCCGGCCACGTCCACGGTGACCTTGCGGGACAGGTCGCCCTTGGCCACCGCCGTGGTCACCTGGGCGATGTTGCGCACCTGCGCGGTCAGCCGGCCCGCCATGGTGTTGACCGAGTCCGCCAGGTCCTTCCAACTGCCGGACACGCTGCGGACCTTCGCCTGGCCGCCGAGCTTGCCCTCGGTACCGACCTCCAGCGCCACCCGGGTCACCTCGTCGGTGAACTCCGAGAGCTGGTCCACCAGCCCGTTGACCGTCCGTCCGATCCGCAGGTACTCGCCGCGCAGCGGGTGGCTCACCCCGTTGCTGTGCAGCGAGCGCAGCTCCATCTTCTGGTCCAGGTCGCCCTCGGCGATCGAGGTCAGCACCCGGCCCACCTCGGCCATCGGGCGGGCCAGGTCGTCGATCAGCGCGTTGCAGTTGTCGACGGCCGCCATCCAGGCGCCCTCGCCCGCGCCCGTCTCCAGCCGCTCGTTCAGCCGGCCCTCGCGGCCCACCGCCCGCCGCACCCGGGCCAGTTCGCCGGTCAGGTGCTGGTTGCGCTCGGCGACCTCGTTGAACACCGCGGCGATCTCCGCCAACGGCCCGTCACCCGGAACCGTCAGCCGGCGGCGGAAGTTGCCGTCCCGCATCGCCGTCAGCGCCGCCAGCAGCTTGCGCAGCTCGGCCGGCTCCGCGCCGCGGTTGTGGCTCGCCGCCCGGCGCCCGGCCGCGTTCCGCGGCGCGGTGCCGGAGCGTCCGCCGCGCTGGGCGGGCGGCGTCGTACCGGTTGCGTCCTTGGTGGCCGAACTCAACGGGCCCCTCCCACATCGTGAACTGTCCGGTGACCGGCCGTGCCCGTGCGGCACGCACCAGGGCGCCGGCCCGGCTGGGCTGCGCACCGGCGGGCCGCTCGGCACACCGGCATCCACTCCGACCGTACTGCTCGCACCGGCCGTCGCGGACCCCCCAGTCTGGCAGTACCTGCGCCGGGTGTCCGGCCGGTTGCACACGGTTGGTGCGGCAGCCTCACAATCGGGTGGGCAGAATCACCCTCTGGTGCCTGTTTCGGCGCCCCGGCCCCACGGGGTACCAAGCGGAAAGTAGGGTGGAGCGCTGCACCGGGCCACGACCCGACCCAGCGCCGCCGCTCACCCGGCCCGGCGCGCACCGGGAGTCGGCGCCGCACCCGGACAGCCAGGGCCAGAGCAGTAGAGGAGAAGTGGCAACGTGGTCACCGCGCGCGCAGCCGCCACCTTCGACCCGGACGGCCGCTCCGCGTCCGCCGCCCGCGGTTTCGTCCGGGACGCGCTGCTCGGCTGGGGCCTGCCCGAGGTCGTCGACGACGCCGTCGTCCTGGTCAGCGAGCTCGTCACCAACGCCGTCGTGCACGCCGGCACCGCCGCCGAGGTCTGCTGCCTGCGCGAGGAGCAGAGCGTCCGGATCGAGGTCACCGACCACCACCCCGAGCGCGGCCTGCCCTCGCTCGGCGACGGCCCGGCCTCCGACCGCTACGCCGACCCGGACGGCGAGGGCGGCCGCGGCCTGCTGATGTGCTCCGCCCTCGCCGAACGCTGGGGCGTCGAGTACGCGGCCGGCCGCAAGACCGTCTGGTTCCGGCTCGCCCTGCCCGCACACGTGCTCGGCACCCGCTACGCCGTTCCCGCCACCCCCGGCAGCGACCTGCCCAGCAGCACCGGCCCGGTGCACGTCGCCGTCGTCCAACTCGACGAGGACGGCCGCGTCCTCGCCTGGAACCCGGACGCCGAAGCGCTCTTCCGCCACCCCGCCGCCACCGTCCTCGGCCGCCCCTGGGCCGACCTCGCCGTCTGGCCGACCCCCGCCGGCCTCGGCCCCGGCCTCACCGACACCCTGCGGCTGGCCCGCTGGGAGGGCGGCTTCGGCCTGCGGCTGCCGGACGGCTCCGAGGTCGAGGTGTACGGCGTCCAGGTCCGCGTGCGCGACACCGAGGGCGTCCCCTCCACCCTCTGCCTGCTCGTCCTCGAACCCGACCGCGCCATTCTGCGCTCCCCCGCCCGCAGCCTGCCCGGCGAGCGCCCCGACCCGACCGGCCCCCGGCTCGACCTGCTGGCCGGCCCGGCCACCGCCGACGACCTGGACGGCATGCTCCAGCGCACCGTCGAACGCGCCCGCGACCTGCTCGACGCCGACGCCGCCTACCTGCTGCTCACCACCGAGGACGAGACCGAGTTCGAGGTCCGCGCCGCCACCGGCCTCACCTCCGGACACCGCCGGCACACCCGCTTCCCGGTCGAGTCCGGCAACCGCTACGACTCCGCCCGGCTCCCCTCCGTCCACGAGGACCTCTCCGCCCGCCCCACCGGCCTGCCGCTGCTCACCGGCAGCGGCATGCGCTCGCTGGTCACCGTCCCGCTCAAGGTCGAGGGCCGGCTGATCGGCTCGCTCGGCATCGCCACCGCCGTGCCCGGCCGCTACGACAACGAGGACGCGCTGCGCCTGCAGTTCGCCGCCGACCGGGTCGCCCTGGCCATCGAGAGCACCCGGCTGTCCGAACTGGAACGGCTGCGCCGCGGCTCGCTCTCCTTCCTCGTCGAGGCCTCCGACCTGCTCGCCGGCACCCTGGAACACGAGCAGACCCTCGCCCTGATGGCCCAGATGGCCGTCCCCACCCTCGCCTCCTGGTGCGCCGTCTACACCAACGGCGACCACGGCTCCCCGTCCGACCTCGCCTTCGTCCTGCACGAGGACGAGGACCGGATCGACCCGCTGCGCGACCTGCTCGACAAGACCCCCGCCCCCGCGGCCGGACCCAGCCACGGCGCCGACTTCTGGACCGCCCCCGCCGATACCGCCGCCGCCGGCGGGCTCACCGACAGCCCCGAGCTCGCCGGCCTCCTCGGCGAGACCGTCGTGCTCCCGCTGACCGCCCGCAACCGGGTCATCGGCCTGCTCGCGCTCGGCGTCCCCACCGGCGTCCGGTTCCGCCAGGAGATCCTCGAACTCGCCGAGGACCTCTCCCGCCGGGCCGCCCTCGCCCTCGACAACTCCCGCCTCTACTCCGAGCGCACCGCCACCAGCCAGGCCCTGCAACGCAGCCTGCTGCCACCGGAGTTGCCCGAGATCCCGGGCGTCGAGGTGGACGTCTACTACCAGGCCGCCGGCGAGGGCAACGAAGTCGGCGGGGACTTCTACGACCTGTTCACCATCCGCGAGGGAACGTACGGCTTCGCCATCGGCGACGTCTGCGGCACCGGCCCCGAGGCCGCCTCCGTCACCGGTCTCGCTCGGCACTCGCTGCGCCTGCTCGCCCGCGAGGGCCTGGACGCCCCGCAGGTGCTGCGCCGGCTCAACGCGGCCATCCTGGACGAGGGTTCGCGCAGCCGCTTCCTCACCCTGCTCTACGGCGAGCTGACGCCCCAGCCGGACGGCAGCACCGAACTGTCCCTGGTCTGCGCCGGCCACCCGCTGCCACTGCGGCTGCGCACCGACGGCCAGGTCGACCGGGCCGCCACCCCGCAGCCGCTGCTCGGCGTACTGGACGACCTCGACCTCACCGCCGAGCGCCTGGTGCTCGCCCCCGGCGAGGTCCTGCTGTGCGTGACGGACGGCGTGACCGAGCGCCGCGAGGGCCTGCGGATGCTCGGCGACGACGGCCTCGCCGAGGTGCTCACCGGCTGTACCGGCCTCACCGCCGGCGCCGTCGCGATGCGGGTGCAGCGCGCGGTCGAGCGGTTCGCCCCGGAGCCGCCGTCCGACGACATGGCGATCCTGACCCTCCGGGTGCCGACCCAGCGCGCCGTCTGAGCGTTTCCGGTCCTTCGGGTGTTCATTCCTGAACGTTCCGCAGCTGACGCCGTCACAAATTGTTATCTTCACAAGGGTACAAGCGGACGACGCCGGGTACACCGATCTCACCGGGGAATCCCCCGGCCGGGGACGTGACCAGCGGCTCTCCGCTGGCCCATCACTTCTGACCGCAGCCCGCGCACGCCACTGCCGTGCGCCCTCGGCGCGGTCGCGCGCATCCACCTCGTCACGACCACACCACGGCATCACTGCGCCCTGCGCGCGCCCAGAGTGAAAGGAGCCTCCGGTGAGCAACGAAGCTACCGGGGCATCGAACGCCCGCTCCACCGGAGCCGACGCGGGTAACCTCGGCTACCTCGCACTCGGCCTCACACTGCTCGCCTACGGTCTGCTCTCCACCGGCATCCTGCACGGCACCGGCGCCGGGGACGCCGCCCACCTCGCCCACCTCGTCGGCGGCGTCACCCTCTTCATCGCGGGCCTCTGGCAGCTCCGCGGCGGCGAGGGCTTCACCGGCACCGCCTTCACCAGCCTCGGCGCCTTCTGGGCGACCTGGTCGATGGCCGGCGGGGCCGGCAAGAACGCCGCCGGCCTGTTCCTGCTGCTGTGGGCCCTGCTCGCCCTCAGCCTCACCGCCGCGAGCTGGGGCGCGGGCCTGATGAGCCGTCTCGTCTACGGCCTGCTCGCCGTCGCGCTCGTGCTGGGCGCCCTCGCCACCTTCGGGGAGTGGAGCGGGCTGGCGAAGTTCGCCGGCTGGGTCGCGGCCGCCTCCGGCCTCGCCGCCTGGTACTGGGCGACCTCCGCCCTCAGCAACGGTGCCTGGGGGAAGATCGCCCTGCCGGTCAAGTGACCTGCTCGGACCGGTCGTTCCGCTTCGACGCCGCCGTCGACCCGTTCGACCGGCCCGAACCGTTCGACCGGTCCGCCCGTCCCGCATCCTGCTCGACACCCGACCGGGGCCGGGCCTCCGCCACCGCGGAGGCCCGGCCCCGCCGGCGTGCCACCCGCGCCGCCAGCGCCAGGACGGCGTACGCGAACAGCAGGATCGCGACGGCCACGATGCCGTCCGCCCAGAAGTGGTTGGCCGTCACCACGACGACCGCGACCGTCAGCACCGGGTGCAGCACCACGACCCACCGCAACGGGCTCGGCGACACCCGCACCACCGCGACCGCCACCAGGACGCACCACGCCACGTGCACCGAGGGCATCGCCGACAGCTGGTCGGCGACCACACCGCCCACCGCGCCGCCGTACACCGACTGCCCGTACTGCGCGGCCAGGTCGACGAAGCCGTCCTGCGGCAGCATCCGGGGCGGCGCCACCGGGATGAACTGCACCAGCAGGCAGACCGCCGTGGTGATCACCACCGTGTTCCGCACCCACGCGTACCGCTCACGGTGCCGCACGAACACCCACAGCAGGACGGCCAGCATGACCGCGAAGTGCATCACCGCGTAGTAGTAGTTCGCGAGTCGCACCAGCACCGGGTACGGCGTGACCGCCGACTGCCAGGACACCTCGTCCGGCAGGCCGAGCACCAGTTCGGTGCGGTGGATCCAGCTCGCCCGGTCCAGCGCGTGGTCCGTGCTCATCACCGAGAGGTGCCCCACCAGCTGCCAGAGCGCGAACAGCGCCAGCAGCGTGCCGGCCTCCCGCAGCAGCGCCGACAACGACGGCTTCCGGACCCTCGCGGCGGCATACGCACCGCTGTAGAGAACGGCGGCGGTACCCCCGGCGGACTGCCAGGTAAGGGTCAGGTTCTGCATTCGCAGAGGGTAACGCAAAAAGACCCCCTTCCGATTGGAAGGGGGTCTTTTTGGAATGATTGTTCGGCGGCGTCCTACTCTCCCACAGGGTCCCCCCTGCAGTACCATCGGCGCTGTGAGGCTTAGCTTCCGGGTTCGGAATGTAACCGGGCG
>NZ_JBMVFA010000021.1:0-136727 GCF_049543595.1 Kitasatospora sp. NPDC094028
CCGGGCGGCGGATGGCCGGGAAATGGGTTGGCTTCGGCAAGGAATTTGATGTGAATACCGGCCCCTGGGAGCTTCGCCTGTTGGAGAAGTCCACAGTCGACGAAGCCCTTGCGCAGTACAGCTCTCCCCCCGCGGAGTAGCGGAAAGCTGAGAAACGCTGCAGGAGGCGGACGATTCCAGCCGCGCGGGCGCGGCAGCGGGTGGGGGCGGGTGGTCTCGGTCATCGCGCGATTCCTTCCAGGAGTCGGGAACGAGGGGTGGCGGGAGAACCTGGCGGCGTGCCGGGACCGATGAATGGGCAGCAGGGGTGCTTGGCCGCGCTCGGCGTCGAGCGTTGGCGGTCCCGGCCGGGGAGGCGGCGCCGAAGAGGAAGGCCGGCGCCGGGAAGCCGGGCGCCTTCGAGTGGGGCGTGGCCGCGCTCGCCCAGTACCGGGAGCGCGGCGCACTGGTGAGCGTGCCGCGCGGCCACGTCGAGGAGATCCCCGACCGCGAGGGCGGCGCGGTGGAAGTGATGCGCGGGGTTCGGACGTGCGCGGCTCTCATCCGGCCTGTCGGGCTGCGTGTTGGGCGCCTGCGGTCTGGTCGGTCGGCAGATGGGAGCCTTCAATTGATGGGGAGGGGAACCGTCGGATGGGTTGTCCGTGTCACTCTGTCCGTCTGTGAGGGCGGCGACACGCTGGGGGAGGCTTGGTGGCTGCCAACGGTGACGCCGAGGGCGGGAAGGCGCAGCCGGCCGTGTTCGTGGGCCCGTATCAGTTGCTGCGGCCGTTGGGCGAGGGCGGGATGGGGGTGGTGTATCTTGCCCGCTCGCCGGGGCTGCGGCTGCTGGCGGTGAAGGTGATCCGGCCCGAGTACGCGGAGGACCCGCAGTTCAGGGACCGGTTCCGGCAGGAGGTGGAGGCGGCCCGGCGGGTGACGGGGTTCCACACGCCGCCGGTGGTGGACGCGCAGCCGCGCGGTGCCCGGCCGTGGCTGGCGACGGCGTACCTGCCGGCTCCGTCGCTGGGCGAGGTGGTGCTGCGGTTCGGCCCGTTCGGCGAGGCCGGTGTGCGGGCGTTGGGGGCGGCTCTGGCGGAGGCGCTGGCCGCGATCCACGGGGTGGGGGTGGTGCACCGTGACCTCAAGCCGGGCAATGTGCTGGTCGCGCGGGACGGCCCGCGCGTCATCGACTTCGGGATCAGCCGGGCCTTCGACGCCGCTCACCTGACCCGGACCGGCATGGTGTGCGGCACCCCCGGTTTCATCGCGCCCGAGCGCATCGTCTCCGCGTCCGTCACCTATGCCTCGTCGGACGTGTTCTCGCTCGGCTGTCTGCTGGTGTACGCGCTCACCGGCCGTACGCCCTTCGGTGTCGGTGAGCCCGCGCAGATCAACCGGCGGGTGGTGTACGAGTGGCCGGACCTGTCCGGGGTGCCCGCCGCGCTGGGCCCGCTGGTGGCCGCGTGCCTGGACAAGGACCCGGGTCGGCGGCCCACGGCGGCCGGCGTGCTGGCGGCACTGGGCCCGGCCGATCCGGCGGCGCTGCTGAGTCCGGGACTGCTGGCCGACCTTGAGGACCGGGAGCGCCAGGCCGGGATCGACCTGGCGGCGCCGCCCGCGGATCCGCCCGCGCGGCCGGTGCGGGCGTGGCGGTCGCTGAGCCGCCGCGGGCTGTTCGGGCTCGGTGCCGGGCTCGGGGCGGGCGCGGCGGCGGCCGTGGGCGTGCCGTTGCTGCTCACCCGCCGGGCCCGGGCGGCCGCCGGGGCGGCGACGGTCGGCGACCCCGTGGACGCGTGGGGGGCCGACGCGGCCCGAGCCGGCGCCTCGCCCGCGCCGGCCCCCGCTCCGCTGTGGAGCCAGCCGTTCGGCGGCGTGACGGTCGACCACCAGCTGTCCCTGCTCGGCTCGACGCCGGTGTGGTGGAGCGAGGGCGATGGCGCGACAGGCCTGGACGCGGCGACGGGTCGTACCGCGTGGTCCCAGCCGGAGGTCCAGGTCCAGTTCGTCCAGGCGCAGAGCGGCCTGCTGTACGGCACGTCCCCGGACTTCGCGAGCCTGGTGTGGCTGGACGCCGCGGCCCGGACCCACCGGACACCGCTCGCCGTGCCCGCCGACCAGCAGACGAACGCCGCGATGACCCTGCGGGTCTTCGGCGCGGACGACCGGACGGTGGTGATGGCCTGGCAGACCTCCTTCGGCGGTGGCGGGCTCGTGGTCGGGGCCGATCTCGGCGGCGGCGAGGTGCTGTGGCGGCACGTCGTCGCCGAGAGCCTGGCGGTGTCGATGGCTCGCCACTCGGACGACCTGTACAGCGGTTCCGGCAGTTCGATGGGCCTGGTCGCCGACGGCACCTGCTACTACCGGGACGGCGACGTCCTGCACGCGGTGGACCTGCGGACGGGCGAGTCCCGCTGGCAGGCGGCCGGCCTCGCGCCCAGGGGCGCCGGGATACCCGCCCGGCTGCTGCGCACCGGCGACCTGCTGGTGATGGTCGTCAACGGGACGGTGGTGGCCGTGGAGGCGGCGACCGGGCGGCAGCGCTGGACCGCTCCCCCGGTCCCGCAGGCGGTCTTCGGCTGTGCGCTCGGCGGCGACCGGCTGCTGCTGTCCGGGGCCCTGGGCACGGCCTACTGCCTCGACACCACGACCGGCCGGGGGCTGTGGCACTGCACCGTGGCGGCCGTGAGCACCCCGAACGCGGGCGGTGACTTCCGGGCGCCGTCCGCGGGTGACGGCTTCTTCGCCGTGCCCCTGCCGGACCCGCCGTTCGGGTCGGCCGTCCTGGACGCCGCCCGTGGCACCGTCCGCTGGGTGGCCCGGCCGCCCTCCGACGAGGGCCTGTGGACCACCGCGGCCGACGGCCGGACGCTCTACTGCGCCTCCTCCACCGCGCTGCGCGCCTTCCGGGCCGGCACCGGATGAGCGAGCCGAGCGGGACGGACCCGGGGAGCGGGACGGGCCCGGGAAACGGGACGGGCGCACGGCGCGGGACGGGCGCACGGAGCATCGGCCCGTACCGTGTCCTGCGCAGGCTCGGCGCGGGCGGCATGGGCGCCGTCTATCTGGCCGCCTCCGGCAGCGGGCGCCCCGTCGCGGTGAAGACCGTGCAGGAGCAGTACGCGGCCGACCCCGACTTCCGGCGCAGGTTCGCCCAGGAGGTGACCGCGGCCAGGTCGGTCTCCGGGGCGTACACCGTGGCCGTGGTGGATGCCGATACCGAGGCGGAAATCCCCTGGCTGGCAACGGAGTTCGTCGCCGGGCCGTCGCTGTACGAGGCGGTGGCGCGGCACGGCCCGCTCTCCGGGCCCGCGCTGCACGTGCTGGGGGCGGGGCTGGTGGAGGCACTCGCCGCGGTCCACCGCGCCCGGATCATCCACCGGGACCTGAAGCCCTCGAACATCCTGCTCGCCCGGGACGGCCCGAGGGTCATCGACTTCGGCATCAGCAAGCCGACGGCCGACGCCCTGCCCACCGCGACCGGCCACGTCATCGGCACACCCGGCTTCATGTCCCCCGAGCACGCGGCGGGGCTCGGCCTCACCCCCGCCAGCGACCTGTTCTCGCTCGGTGCGGTACTGGCGTTCGCCGCGACCGGCCGCGCGCCCTTCGGCGAGGGGCCGCCGGCGGTGCTGGTCTACCGGGCCTCCGAGGAGCCCCCGGACCTGGACGGCGTGCCGCCGGAGCTGACGCGGCTGCTGGTGCGCTGCCTGGACCGGGATCCGGGGCGGCGGCCCGCGCCGGCCGAGCTCGCCGAGGCGTTCCGGTACGGTCCGGCGGTCGGCACCGGCTGGCTGGGAGGGGCGGAGCGGACCGTACGGCGGCGTGAGCGCGAGCTGGCCCGGGTGCTGAACGATCCGAACGGCACCCGGCGCCGGCTGCTCGTCCTCGGCGGCGCACTGCTCGCCACGGCCGCCGCGGGCGGTGTCACCCGGGCCCTGTGGCCGGGCAACGCCGGGGCACCCCCGAAGGCCTGGTCGGTGTCGCTGCCCCGGGCCGGGATGGCGCCGGTGTCCTGCGGGCCGGCGGCGGTGGTCTGCGCCGACCGCACCGGGGCGGTCGGCTACGCCCGGTCCGACGGGCGGGTGCTGTGGAGCAGCGCCGCCGAGGCGGGGGCGCTGCCGGTCGGCGACGGCGGGCGGGTGTGGTCGGTGGACCCGGACGGCACGGTGCGGGCGCGCGACGCACGCGGCGGCGCCGAGCTCTGGCGTTCCGCCGACCCGGTTCCCGGCGCGCAGTCCGTGGCCCTGCCGCTGCCGGGCCTGCTGCTGGTCACCGGGGCGGACGGGGCGTTGCACGGCTACGACGCGGGCGCGGGGCGCCGGTTGTGGAGCAGCGCGGCGCTGGGCACCTCCTTCCGCGTCCAGGGCATGGACGCGGCGGGGCTGCTGGTCGTCACGCTCCTCGGCGACCCGGCCGGGACCGCCGGCGGCGTTTTCCGCTTCCTGGCGCTCGACCGCACGAGCGGCGAGCGGCGCTGGACGCTGGACGCCCAGGAGCTCTACGCGCCGCCGAGCGGCGACAGCCTGTACGCCCTGGGCCCGGACCTCGCCCTGGCCGCCGTGGACGGCGGGCACGGAAGGGCCCTGTGGAGCCGGCCGAGCGGCCTTCCGCCGGCCCCGGCGACCATGTTCAGCGGTTCCTATCTGGGCTCGTTCTCGCTCCACCGAGGGGTGCTCACCTGCCTGCCCCTCGTCGGAACCACGGCCACCGACTGGCAGTGCCCGACTGCGGCCTTCGACACCGCGGGCGCCCGGCTCTGGACCGGCACCCACACCGGCATCGTCACCGGGTGCGCGGACACCGCCGCCCTGGTCGTGACCGGCGGCCCGCGGGGCGTGTCCGGCACCGACCTGCGCACCGGGGCCACCGTGTGGACCTGGCCGTCCGCGCCGGGCGCCGCCACCGTACAGGGCACGGCCGGAGGATCGGTCCTCATCACCACGCCCACGGACGCGGACGGGATCGCCCTCCAGGCGCTCGCCGAGGCCGATGGCGAACCCCGGTGGCGCCAGACCTTCGCCCGCCAGCCCGGCGACCCGCTCGTCCTGCTCCAGGACTCGGCCCTGCTGCTCGGCTACGGGAGCACCCTGACCGCCTACCACCTGTCAGCCGGCGGCTGACGCCCAGCGAAAGGCCCAGCACGAGATGGCCGAGTTCGAGGACACCCCGCCCGCCACCGAGCCGCTGCCGACCCTCCCCCGCACCAGCCCCCTGCCGCCCCCGGCCACTCCCGCCACCCTCCCCGACCCGGCGGACCTGCGCCCGGCCGGGCCCGCCCGGCGGTGGACCTGGCTGCTCGGCGGCATCACGGCCGGCGCGGGCGCGGCCGCGCTCGTCCTGGGCCTGGTGGCCAACCTCGTCACGCCGACCAACCTCGTCACGCCGCCCACGACCGCCTCCTCCGCGACAAACGTGAACGCTTCGGCTGCGGCCCCGCCCTCCGGCCCGGCGTCCCCGTCCGCGGCGCCCTACACCGCTTTGGCGGCGGGCTGCGCGCTGGTGCGCCCCGAGACGGTCGCCCGCTACGCCAAGGGCGCCCCCTGCAAGGAAGGGGCGCCGATGCCGAACGCGATCACGATGTCGAGCGGAAGCTGGACCAGCCTGGATTCCGGCATGACCATGATGCAGGTCATCGTCATCCTGTCCCCGGCCGCCGGCACCGTCTACCAGGAGTCGCTGCGCAGCGCCCGGTCGCTGGCCACCACCGTCGCCACCATGAAGATCACCGACGACCGGGCGGTCCCCGGCCTCGGCGAGCAGGCGACCCTGCTCTACACCGTCTCATCGGGTTTCGGCAGCATCGAACTCGTGGTGCTCCAGCGCAACGCGGTCGTCACCGTCAAGTACCAATCGGCCACCCGCTCCGGCTACACCGTGAAGGACGTCCCGCCCTCCGACGCCGAAGCCGCCGCCACGGCCGCCGCGCGGGACGCCCTGGCCACACTCACCGCCTCGTGAAAACGCGGCACCCCGCTCTCCCCCCACCTGCGCCGCCGACCGGTCCGCTCCGGTGCTCTGGTGGCCGAGCCTCCCGACGCGAAGAGCCACGGCGCGACCGAGCGCACCGGGGGCGGTCACCTGCCCAGACCAACATTCCGTGCGGCGCGCATCCCCGCCTCGGACGATATAGACGACGCCGTCCGGACGTTGTTCCGCGACCGGTCGGCACCCAAGCCCTCCCGACCCCTCAAGGGAGAAGACCATGGCCAATCAGGCACCCACGTTCGCCTTTCGCACGGAGGACCTCACCGTCGACAGCGACGGGAAGGTCAGAATCCAGGATCCGGACCTGAGCCGGGCCGTGACGGCCGCCATGGCGGCGCAGCCAAACCCGGCGCAGCAACCGACAGCCAACAACTGCCACGGCGGCAACTGCGCCAAGGGATGCGGCACGTCCGTGGGAGAGATGTGACCGGCGCCCTGGGCGAATCGCCCTCGTTCGACCAGGAGTTCGTCAACTCCTTTCGCAACGATCGCCTCCAACTGATCCTGCTGCCGACCGAGCAGTGCAATTTCCGCTGCACGTACTGCTACGAGGATTTCGCCATCGGACGCATGGCGCCCGAGGTCGTCAGCGGCGTCAAGAACCTGATCGATCGGCGCGCCGCCGGACTCCGGCACCTTCAGGTGTCGTGGTTCGGCGGGGAGCCGATGATGGCTCGCTCGATCATCGAGGACGTGGCCGCGCACGCACGCAGGGCGCAGGAGCAGCACGACGGCCTCTCCTACGAGAGCGATATGACCACCAACGGCTACCTGGTGGACGGCAGGACGGCCGAGCACCTGGCCACCCTCGGCGTCCGCGCGTACCAGGTCTCCCTGGACGGGCCCGACGAGTACCACGACCGGACCCGCGTGCGCGCCGACGGCAAGGGGACGTTCCAGCAGATCTGGCGCAACCTCCTTTCCGTCCGCGAGAGTTCCGCCCAGGTGCGGATGCTGCTGCGGGTCCATCTGACCCCGGAGAACCTGCCGGTGATGCCGGAGTTCCTCACCCGCATTCGGGACACCTTCCTCGACGACCCACGGTTCTCGGTGTTTCTGAAGCGAGTGGTACGCCTCGGCGGCCCCAACGACGCCACCATGGACGTGCTCGAATCCGACGACCGAAAGATCGCCGACCTGAAGTCGCTGCTGGTCCAAGGCGGCGGTGCCGAGCGACTGTTCGCCCCGGAGGAGGTCTGCTACGCCGCCCGGGCCAACTCGCTGCTGGTTCGTGCGGACGGCCGGCTGGGCAAATGCACCGTGGCCCTGTCGGATGCGGCCAACACCATCGGACGGCTCCTGCCCGACGGCTCGATCGACGTCGACAACCCGCGGCTGCGCCCGTGGCTGCAGGGATGGGAATCCCGCGACCCGGAACTCAACGCCTGCCCGTACTCGGCCTTCACCCGTGAAACGCGGCCGCTGCTGCAGATCACGAAGCAACCCCTCACGGTGGTGGCGTCCGGCTGACCGGCGGCCTCGATGCCGCCGGGCAGCGGGTGCCGGAGGCCGGCCTCCCGCCTCACAGTCCGATCGCGTGCAGGATCGGCTGCCCGGCCGTGCCCAGCCAGCCGGCCAGCGCGGTGACGGCCCCGAACAGGGCGGTCCCGGCCTTGAGCGCGACACCGGTCGCGCCGAGCAGCCGGGTGATCCGGGAGAGCCGGTCCGCGACGGCCGCCGGGTCCGGCTCGGGCGTGGCGGCCTCCCGGTCCAGCGCGTCCAGTTCCGCCTCGACCTGCGGCGCCGCCGACGCCGGCAGCGGCTGCGCCTCGACTGCTGTGCGCAGCTGTCCGACCAGTCCGCGCAGCTCCTGGGCACCGAGCGTCAATTGGCCCGACTGTCCGTCGTGGACGGTCTGGTCCCGGCCGACGTTGTTGATCGTCCCCGCCTGTTGGTTGCCGATGTTGAAGACCATGGGCGCGCCTCCCGTCAAAGCTCTCCGACTCGGTTCCGCGGACTCGGTTCCGCGGACTCAGCCCTCCGGACGCACGGCTCACGACGGCTGCGGTGGGTACCGCAACCGCCGGTTCTCCTCGTCCTCGAAGCGCCGCCGCCGCGAGGTGGCCACGACGTGCAGGACGATCCCGATGAGCAGGAGCAGGGAACCGATCGCCGCCGCCGCGAAGCCGATCGCACCGACCGGGACGCCTCCGACCTTCGGCCCGAGCAGGTCGGGCACCGAGTAGTCCGGGCTGCCGGACTGTGCCGCGTCGCTCGTCTTCGAGATGAAGCTGATCAGCGCCCAGCCGTATACCCCGCCGCCGGCCACGAACAGCAGGAACCCGGCGAGCACCAGGTGCCGGGCCCGGGTGCGGGTGGCCGCGACCTCGCGGAAGAAGCTCTCCCGCCGGGCCTGCATGACGTAGTAGTACTGGCTGTTGTACTGGTCCCCGCCGACGTTGCTGAGGTTCCCGTCTGCCTTCTGCCACTCGACGTCGTAGCGCGGGCCGGTGCCCGGCACGGGCGGCGACTCGCCCCGCGTCGGCACCGGCGGCCGCACCGACGGCATCGGCGGTACCGCCTCGGGCAGGTCCCGCGCAGGCGCCGGCCCCGGCCCCAACATCTGTGTCGCCGCCGTGGCGCCGTGCGCCGTCTCCGCCCCAGGCCCGGGGACGGTGTCGTCCGGGGCCCGCGGCTCCTCGTAGTGCACCTCGAACGGCCCGAAGTCGATCACGTCCCCGGTGTGCAGCACCTCCTGCCCGTGCAGCGGGTGGCCGTTCAGTCGGGTGCCGTTGGTGGAGTCCAGGTCCTCGACCGACGTGTGCCCGCCCGACCGCCACACCATCGCGTGGCGCCGGCTGACCCCGGGCTCGCCCACGTGGATCTGGCACCCCTCGTCCCGGCCGACCAGCATCGGCCGGTCGGCGACGACGTACACCTGGCCGCGCAGCCGCTCCGGGGTGTCGACGACGAGGCGGGGCAAGGTCTGCTGCTGCGGAGCCGGACTCATGGCACGACCTCCTGCCGGGGAGTCCCTCATCTCCAGTAAAGGCCACGCCGCCCGTCGGCACACCCCTTCCCCGGCGGCCATGGCGACTCTCCGGGTGCTCACGACCGCCGGGCCGGGTGCGACACGGGTGGCGACACGCTGCTTCGCAGACCCGGACCACCGGGGTTCTCGCAGGCCAGCGGTGCAACGCGACGGCCGGGCGGGCCTGCGCGTCGCGTCGCGTTGCACCCCGTGGTGCAGTGCCGGGCCCAGGCGGGACGGCGGCAGCGGCCGAGCGGTGGCCCGACGAGCAGATTCGGGCCCGGGACGCGCATCGCCCCGCGCCCGGAGTGGGCGCGGAGCGATGGGGTGGTCGACTTACGGGTGGCTCATGATGATGTCCACGCCCTGGGCCGACCGGCGGTCACGGGGGTGCGGATCAGTAGAGGGTCCAGTACTGGTCGGCGAACGACGCGCAGTCGTACTGGAACGCACCGTTTCCGTTGGCAGTGCCCTGCACCACCAGACACTTGCCGCTGTTCATGTTCCGGAGCTGGTAGGCGCCGCTCCACGAGGTGGGCACCAGGGTCCAGTACTGGTCGGCGAACGACGCGCAGTCGTACTGGAACGCGCCGTTTCCGTTGGCAGTGCCCTGCACCACCAGACACTTGTTGCTGTTCACGTTCTGGAGCTGGTAGGTGTCGGTCCACGCGGTGGGGACCAGGGACCAGTTCTGGTCGGCGAACGACGCGCAGTCGTACTGGAACGCGCCGGCGTTGTTCGCAGTACCCTGCACCACCAGACACTTGTTGCTGTTCGCGTTCTGGACGTGCATGCCGCCGGCCGTCAGCGAGGCCGACTGGTCACCGTCTGTGGCCGAGGCCGGCCCCGCCGTCCCCAAGAACGCGCACGCGGCGAGAGCCGCCGTCGCGAGGACCGAACCGGCCCGATTGGCCTTGCCTGCAAGTCGAAGCATCTGTCCTTACCCTTTTCTCGGAGTGCTGGAACAAATCCGCATCGATCTCGAACACTGCCGAACTCCCCCCAGTTCGGAGAATCGGCGGCCTGGAACATCCCGAACTTCCTTGCCAGGATTGCCCGTTCGCTGCTCAAGGTAGACGGCAGGCCGGTCGGGAACTCCTCACTGCGTCGCCGACTCTGCGCTCTCCCTCGCATCTACGACAGGCCCGCTCAGCGCCCCGCTGCGGTGTTCACGTGGAGTGAGACCGTAGGCGGCCTTGAAGGCGCGTCCGAAGTCCGAGGCGCGCAGGAGGCCGCAGCGGGCGGCGATGATGTGGATGGGCAGGGCGCGCAGCGCGGGGTCGGCCAGGTCGCGGTGCGCCTTGGCCATGCGTTGGCTGCGGATGTAGGCGGCGACGGTCTGGCCGTGGGAGTGCCGGGTGAACAGGCGGTGCAGGTGGCCGACAGAGATGTGGTGGGCCGCTGCGACAACCGGGGGCGCCAGGTCGGGGTGGTGAAGGTGCCGTCGGATGAACGACCTGATGCCCTCCATGGTGGCGCCGTCCCGGGTTTCCGACGACAACGCATGTTCGGCGTCGAGTTCCCGGGCGAGCCAGGCCGAGATCAGGTTCACGGCGACCGCGCCGAGCCTGACCCGCTCGGTGGGCCGTAAGTCGGCCGCCTGGCGGTCCAGTCCGCCGAGGAACTCCGCCAGAAGCGCGCCCGTCCCTCGACGCCCACACATCCTGCGGCCGACCAGATCTCCCAGGCGGTGCGGGGGGATCGGCAGCAACGACGCAGGCAGATCGATGCCGACCCCGGTGACCGTCCCCCCTCCCCGGCCCCGTGCGTCGATCCCCAAGTACCGTGTGTCAGAGGGACTTTGACTGAATGAAAGGACGAGGTCCCCCACCTGGTGTGCACCGACCTGGTTTTGACCGTAGCCGGCCGTCAGCATCGTCACGTGATAGTTCTCCTCGTCCGACGCCCGAATCATGCGCTCGGTCCGCCGGAACCGGGCCGACGGGAACGAGGTCCCCAGCAGGGCCACCGGCCCCAGCTCGAACCGCCGGACCTCCGCGCTGAAGTTCTCGATGTGGGCAGTGGTCGCATCACACTCCCGCGTCCGGAGCAGCAGTTCGTGCCAATTCTCGAAACGCTCCTGCGCCGACAGGCCGCAGTCCCCGGCCTCGGTGCCCGCCCCCATGGACCTCTCCTCCCGATGCGCTCCTCCCTGCCGGGCCGGCAGGGCTCTCCCCCGTCGACAGCATGCCAGTACACCGACAAGTCCACCGGCGCTTCGGGAGGGGAGGGCATCCGGCGGCGATCCCACAGCCGACGGCGGGCGAGGCCGCGGAGGGCCCGCTACTGGGCCACTGCACCGTTGCCGGCCGGGGTGCGGCCCGGCACGGGGGCGGCCAGCAGGTCGGCGGCGCGGGGGGTCTGCTCGTACAGGACGTGCTGTCCGGTGCGGGCGATCAGCCCGGTGTGGTGCAGGATGCCGAGGTGGTAGGAGACCGTACTGGCGGCAAGGAAGTCCCGCTCGCCCCGCTCCAGGGCGTCGCGAAGGACCACCGGAACCACTCGCCCGGCCAACCGCTCCTCACCGACCCCGTGAGCCATGATCTGCAGCTCCCAGCGCAGACGGGCGGAACCGGTTGTGGTGACCGCGTGCAGTTCCTCCTGCACCGCGGTCTCCGGGGCTTGCGGCTGCGGTGTCAGGAAGTCCGGCACGTAGTCCCACGAACCGCCGAACAGCGCGCTCAGCAGCACGAGTTGCCGGTCTCGGACCGCTTGCCGGCGCCGTCTGGCGGGCCGGGGCCCGCCAGACGGCCCACCCCGGGCCCGGGGCCGCCGAGGACGAAGGCGAGCCGGTCCCGTTCACCGCCCTCGCGTGCTGCGCACCCGGGCGGCCCGCGCCGCGGGCGGCACCTTCACGGGTGCGGCCGGCTCAGGTCGAATTGCCAGTACGCGGTCTCGCGGTAACCACTGGACGTCGGGGTGACCTCCACCGTGACGAAGCCCCCCTCCTTGTCGGGCTTGACCCGCACCGGCACCGTGCGCTTCCGGTCCCCGCCGAGAGGCGGCATGAGGAGGGATGCGGTGCCGGCCCGGTCCAGCACGGTCACGCCCCAGCCGGGGATGTCGGGGCCAAGGGGCTTCCCCCCACGGACCACGATGGGGGCTGAGCCGCTCTTGCCGAATGTGGTGTCCGGGGACTCCCCGCCCGGGCGCAGCTCTTTGTCGGTGCCGTTGTCGTAGGTGATGGTGAAGCTGTAGGTGTTGTCGGGCTCCCGGTGCGGCGGGCTCACCGTGATCGCCAGGTCGTCGTCGTAGTGGGCGGTCGCGCCGGGGCGCAGGGGTTCGGCCACGCTTCCGGACAGGTCTTGCAGGTGCCCGTACCCGGTCAGGCTTTTCTCGAACTTGCCCAGTGCCACGGCTCCCAGGACGGCCAGGACGGTGAGAGCGGCCAGCGCGAACCCGCAGCCGGTGGCCGACCGCGGGTTGCCCGAGGTCGGGGGGTTGGTGGGGGTCGGGTCCGTGTCCATGCAGGTCACGATAGAAAGCAACCGGCACCAACTCATGGGCGGACGTACTCAATAGCCGGCTGAGTAGTGCGAAGGTTCCCGGGGAGCGCCTGCCCCCCCCGGTCCTGGGGCGCAGTACGGCAGTTGCGGCGCGCCCGCAGCACCTGACGTCGCATCGGTCCCGGGTGTCCGCGGTGTTCGTCCCGGCTGTTGACGGGGGAGGGATGCCGGGTCGGATCCGATCGGACGCGAGGGGGCACAGGTGGCGAGGAAGCGCAGGTCGGCGGCGGCCAGGCGGCGGGCGGCCGGGCTGAAGGTGCTCGGGATCGGCGGGTTGACGGCGGCCGTGCTGCTGGTGGTGTTCTGGCAGCTGGTGTGGGTGTACGTCGTGGTCGTGCTGGCGGTCGCGGGCGCGGTGGCGGGCGGCTGGACGCTGTGGCGCAGGGACCGCACCGCCCGGCGGGAGGACCGGCGGTGGCGGGCGATGGACGCGGTCGCGGCCGGACACCGCACGCTGGCCGAGGTCGACCGGATGACCGGCACCGAGTTCGAGGACTTCGTGGCCGCCCTGTGCCGGCGGGACGGCTGCACGCAGGTGGAGAGGGTCGGCGGGGCCGGCGACAACGGCGCCGACATCAAGGGCGTCCTGCCGGACGGCCGGACCATGATCGTGCAGTGCAAGAGGTACGCACCGGGCAACGCGATCCCCGCCCGGGAGATCCGCGACGTGATGGGCGCACTCCAGCACCACCGGGCCCAGGTCGCCGTGTTCGTCACCACCTCACGCTTCACCCGCCCCGCCCAGAACCTGTGCACCGAACACGGCATCTGGGCCCTGCACCGCGACCTGCTCGGCCTGTGGAACAACGGCGCCGGCCTGCTCTCCTTCCCCCAGATCAACGGCGCCGGACAGGGCGACCGTCAGCACCGGGCGCGCTGGAACCGCACCTACCAGCGGTAGACGGCCCGGCCGAGCGGGCCGCCCGGGTCGACGACCGGGACGGCGAGCAGCGACGGCCGGACCGCGGCGGCAGGCGGCCGAACCACGAGGGCCGGCCCCAGGTCCCGGATCGGTCAGCCGTGTTCCCCGCCCGCCCGGGGCGGGGAGAATGGCGCGGTGCCTGGCGCTGGCGCGTGGCTCTGGAGTTCGAGGTCCTCCGCCTTCTCGTCCCACGGGACATCGCACAGCCCGGGAGCCACTCGCCCGAGTGACGACAGGTCGGAATCGGGCTGGAACCACACCACGACGAGCCGGGAAAAGTGGAGGACGATCGAGCGTCCCGATCCGAGGACCACCTGCGCCAGTGCCATGGCGAGCAACCTGCCGGCCTGCCCCGCCGCCGGTAAGCCCACCGCAGCCCGACCGGCCAGCACGGGCGCAGTCCAGCCCACGCCCCCCGGGCATCGTGCTTACCGCCAGGCGGTGGTGACGGCGACGACGGCCTGGGCCAGGGCCACGGGTTGGTTGCGGGCGATGAGGTGCCCGGCGCCCTGGATGGGCCGGACCGTGGTGTGCGGGGCCAGGCGCAGCAGTTGGTCGATGTCCTCGTCGGTGAGCGACGAACCGTTGTCGCCGTGGACGAGCAGGACGGGCAGGTCGAGTTCCGCGGTGACCTGCCGTAGCCGTGGAACCTGGGCGAGGATGTCCTCGACGAGTTCGGTGTGGGCGCCGTGCAGGCCGGCGGAGGCGAGGAAGCGGCGGACTCTGGAGGGTTCGAGGCAGGGTACGACGTCGACCAGCACCAGCCCTGCCACCCTGGCTCGCGTTGCCGGGTCGGTGAGGGCGGCGACGGCGGCGAGTCCGCCGAGTGAGGCGCCGACGACCACGCTTGCCGGTGGTTCGGCGTGCAGCATCGCGCTGATGTCGTCCGCGCACGAGGACAGGGTGCGAGCGCTGCCCTCGCTGTCGCCGTGGCCTCGCTGGTCGAAGGCCACGCACCGGTACCCGGCATCGACGAGGACCTCACTGACCGGCCGCCACACCTGACGGCGTTCGCCACCGGCGTGAAGCAGCAGGAAGGTCGGTCCGGCGCCGGCCTCCTCCCCGTACAGGGTCGCGTCGGGGCGAGTGATCCGCCGTACTCGTGGGGCGGTGGGGCCGATCATGAAGATGACACCTTCCCTCCTCCTGTCGCACGTGTTCGTGGTCAGGCCGCCAGGAACCGGCCCGTGCCCCGGCCGAACGCGACGTTCCGCGCTGCCCGCAGAGCACGTCGGGAACGGTACCGCGACCCGTGCAGGTGTTAGTCGGCGCGCTGCCGGATCGCGGTGCGTGGCCAGGGAAGCCACGAACGACGGCACACGACGGGGTGAGTCCAGCAGGGCCGTCCGTACGGAGGGGTCGGGGTCGTCGAGCAGGCGGGCGCACACGACGAACGGACATGCGCGCGAAGCCGTCCTGTCAGCTCCTTTCGGTCGCACCGGGCGGCGGGTGGTTGCCCGGGTGGAGGGCGGGTGCGACGATGCCATCCGAGGCACGGAAGTCCGCGGAGTGGGGGGCCAATTGGGCGAGCTGGTCATCATCGTGGAGCCGCCCGCGGGGGTGGGCTCCGAGCAGGTCGCCACGCGGCTGGAGCGGCATCTCCAGGGGCTTCCCCTCGCCGAGTTCGGGCCGCTGGCCTGTGTCGGGACCGAGCGCAACGACGCGGACGGGCTGCCCGAGCGGATCGTCGATCCGGTCTCGGTGGTGGGGGGCGTGACCGTCTTCCTCGGCGGCCTGACGCTCACCGCTGCCGCCGCCCGCAAGCTCATCGACGAGATGACCAAGGTCTTCCGGTCGTTCGACGAGGCCAAGCACGCCTGGCTGGTGCTGCGCAGTGGCCGGGTGGACCTGAGGGCGGTGGAGTCGGCCGAGGTTGCGACCGAGGCGGTGCTGGAGACCGTCTCCGAGGACGAGGACAGCACGCCCGCCTGAGCCCTGACGGGCTCCGCCGCTCTAGAGTCCCCAGTACGCGAAGCCGGCCCAGTAGTACGGCCTGCGCCAGCGGGGATCGGCGCCGACGGCCTGCTGGGCGGTCCTGAGCGCCCGGACGGGGTCCGCGCCGTGGCCGAGCGCCGCGTAGAACCGGGACATCAGGGACGTGGTCGCCGCGTCCGGAACGGGCCACAGCGATCCGATGACGGCGTCCGCGCCGGCGGCGAGCATGGCGGTGGACAGGTTCACCGCCTCCCCCGGCAGCGTCCGGTCCGCCACCGCGCTGTGGCAGGCCGACAGGACGGCCAGCCGGGTGCCGCGCACCTGCGCCGGGAAAGCGAGGATGTCCCTGACCGTCAGGTCGCCGTCGGCCAGGAGCAAGGCCGAGTCGAGGACGTCCTGCGCCGCGACGCCATGGCATCCGAAGTGCAGCAGCTCCGCCGGGATGCCGGCGGTGACCGCCTGCCGGGTGGCCTCCCGGTCGACGAGCAGGCGGGCGCCGGGGAAGGCGCGCCGTACGGCCTCGACCTCCTCGACCGTTCCGGGGATGCTGCCGGCGCCCGGCCGGCGCGGGACCGCCACCGCGGACGTGCCCGGGCCGAGCGGGGCGACGGCGGGCCGGGGCCAGTGAGGTGGCCGGAAGCGACGTCACCCGCAGGTCCGTACCGGCGAAACCGGCCTGCAGGGGCAGCGCGGCGGTCACACCGGTGGGCACCAGCAGCACCCGCTCCTCGCCGGAGAGTTCCCGCAGCAGCGGCTCGACGACCGCGCAGGCGAGCCAGTCCAGGGTCTGCTCCACGCACCGCGACCGGGCCGGAACGCTGCTCCTCGGATCGATGGCGAGGCCGCGGTACGTCCGGTACCTGGCGGTCACCCGCTCCCGGCCGAACCCGTCGAGCCGCACGGCCCGCATCCGGCCGTCGCCGTGGGTCACGACGGCCCAGTCGGCGAGCAGGTGCACCACCGCGCCGCCGTTCAGGCGCGCCGGCGTCCCCGCGGCCGCCTGCGCGACGGCCGGTCCGCCCACCCGGGCCACGCCGGGCAGCAGGTGGATCCGGCCCATCAGCCTGGTGCGTTCGTCGAGGGCGGCCCGCACGTCGCGCGGCCTGGCGTCGGTACGCCGCAGCACCCCCTCGACGGCACGGTAGCGCTCGGCCAGGGCGGCGTCGCCAAAGCGCCGCACGGCGGCCTCGACCGCCTGCGGGCGCAGGTACATGTCCTCCAGCACCAGCAGTTGGGCACGCTCCAGGACGGCGGCGGCCGGGCCGGGGCGGCCGTCCTCGCAGTGGGCGCGTGCGGCCAGCCAGGCCGGCGCGGTGAGATCGGCCAGCGTCCTGCGTTTGTCGTGGAAGTACGCCTGGCGGCGGGCGATGTCCGCGAGTGCGCTCACCGCGTCCGACGCCGCGGCCGCGGCCTGGGCGAACTCGCCGTCCGCAAGGCAGTGTTGGGCCCAGATGTACGCGGCGGCGGGCAGGCCGGGACCGTCCGCGGCCCTCGCCTGCTCGTAGTGCTCCTTCGCCGGTCGGCGGGCCGATCCGGCATCCGGAGAGTGTTCGTCGGCCAGCCGTGCGGTGAGACGGAACTTCCAATCGTTCATCCGGGCGTGGGCCTGGACGTCGGATTCGGGTACGAGCAGCAGCGCCTCGTCGAGGATGCGTCGTGTCTCCCGGTCGTACGGCACGGTCGCGTCCGGACGCAGGACGCGGCAGGCCACCCGGCCGTGGAGCAACTCCCCCAGCATCGCTCGCGGGGTGCCGTCCCGGGCGGATGCGACGAGGGCGGCCAGCTCGGCGTCACAGCTGTCGATCGTCGCGGCGAACTCCTGGGCGTCGATCGCACCGTCCCCGTGGTGGAGCGAGGCGAGGTTGAGGGCGAGGAGCGCGCGCTGGTGGCGGATCTGCCGCGCCCGGTGATCGGACACCCCGTCGATCGCGGCCGCCGTGTCCAGGGCCGCCTTCGCGTCCTCCAGGTAGTCGCGCTCGCGGAGCGCGCCGTACATGTTCGCCAGCGTCAGGTGGTAGGAGGACCACAGCGCCGCCCGCGTGTCGGGGTCCAGGTCGTGGGGCACGGGGCCCTCCTCGATGTCGGCGGTGGCGTTGCGCAGTTCGTGCCGTGCTGCCCGCAGGTGCTGGATCTCGCCGGTGAAGATGCCCAGTTCCATGTGGAGCAGGCCCAGCGCCGCTTGGAGCCGCTTGGTGGCGCGGTAGTCGGTGGCCGCGGGCAGCCGGCGCTCCTCGGCGGCGATGACCGCCAAGCCGTAGTGCAACTGGTCCACGCTGCCGAGCGTCAGCGCGGCCTGGATCAGGGCGTGCGCCAGGTCCGCGATCGCGTCGGTGCGGTCGGCATGGTCGGACGGCGGCCACCGGTCGGAGCAGGCGAGCGCGACGGCCTCGTGCAAGGACCACAGTTCGCCCGTGGCGAGGAAGGCCGCGACGAGGTCCCGGAGGCGCCGGAGGTCGGCCAGGGTGGCGGCGCTGGGCGCTTCCTGCCTTCCTTTCAGGAGCTGCCCGCGGGGCCCGAGCGTGTACTTGACGAGGTTCGCCCCGGCCAGCCGCGAGGTCCCGCACGGAAGCCACTCGCCGATCTGCAGCGCGCTCAGCCGGTCGGACTTCAGGCCGCTGCGGTCCGCGATGTCGGTCAGGAGGGCTTCGAGTATCTCCAGGCGCGGGACGCGCTCCGGTGAGTCCTGCGGTGTCACGTCCACGGCCTCGCCCAGGAGCCACGCCGCCTGCCTTGCGGCCGGGAGGGTCCAGTCGAAGAGCCCGATGGCGTCGGCGGTGACGAACAGCGATCCGGCGGGGTCCGGCGCGGCCGCGAACACGGCGGTCAGGTGCTCGCGCACCATGCGCGTGCCCTCCGCCGCGAACGCCGGATGCAGGTACAGCGACCGAACGAGCAGCCTCGCCCAGAGCCGGTGCGCCGGGATCCGTCGCCGCTCGCCGGCCCGGGCCAGCCTCGCCGCGGCGTCCTCGAGCGCGAAGAGATCCCGCACCTCGGGCGGAAGCTTGGGCGATTCGCGGACCGCGGGCCTGCCGAGCAGGTGCAGGGCCGCGTTCAGATCGGCCGCGTCGGACGGCGTCGGCGTGGGGGCCAGGACGTAGCGGAACAGGCGGACCAGGCCCAGGAGCATGGCCGCGGTGTCGGAGTCCGGACGGTCGGACAGGGCGGCGGCGAGCAGCGCCCGTTCTGCCGAGGCCATCCACGCACTGGTCAGCTCCCGGCGGTCGCCGCCGCTGAGGGCCGCCACGACGCGCGCGATGACCTGCTGGTCCGGATGGCCGTGCTCGCCCTCGCCGATGTCACGCACGGTCGGTACCTACCCGGTCCGGGCGAACCCGCAACGGCAGTCACGGGACAGGGATTCCCGCGACAGTTCCGCGATGCCTCCCGCGCGGCGCCACCGCCGTTGGCGCTACGGCTCCCGGCCGGCACGCGCCGCCCGCGATCGCCCGGGCACCTCGCGGCCTCCCTGCCGAAGCTCGCGCGCGGGTGATCACGTCGCCGGCGCGGGGGTCCTATACCCCACCCGGTATACTGGGGGGAGGAGGAGCCCCCTTCGACCGACTGAACGCGAGGAGTTCTGCGATGTGTCGACGTACCGTGTGCCGCACGTGCGGCAAGGCCACCTACGCGGGGTGCGGCATGCACGTCGACCAGGTGCTCGCCGGAGTCCGCAAGGCCGACCGCTGCGCCTGCGACCGGAATGCGGTCAGGAGCGGCGGCTTCCTGGCGAGGATTCTGGGCCGCCGCTGAGGCTGCGGCGGCGGGGCACGCCGGTGGGCACGAACCCGTGACCCGGCCCCGTCGCCGCGCCCCGGGGGACGCCGCCGGCCGTGCCCGCACCGACGGCACCGGGCAGTACACCCGCATGGAATCCGTCCACCGGCCGTGACCCGTCCCCATCGGTCCGGCATCAATGGGGCGCACCAGGACGGACGACCACGAACGCCGACGCAGTGCCGCGGCACCCGGCGGACGAGCACGTCGAGGAAGGGTGGAACAGCCCGGAGGTGTCCAGCAGCCCCGGACCGCCGGAGCGGCCGGAGCCGCGCGAGGCCCGCACCGCGAGCCCGGGTCTCTCCCCCGTGAGGCACCCGGGCCCGGCGGGCTCGCGCCCGGGCGGGGCGCCGGTCAGTCGTGCGTCCGGCCCCGCAGCAGGCGGTACGTCAGCCCGGCCGCCACAACACCCACGAGCAGCACCGCGCCGTCCAGCCACTTCAGCACGGCGTACGCATCGCGGTGCGCGTCGTACGCGCCGTTGAGCAGCGTCCTGGCCAGCAGCGCCAGCACCGCCCCCGCGAACGCGGCCATCAACGCCTCGATCTGCCCCTTGCGCCCGGTCATCTTCCCCCCTGGTGGATCTCCGGCCCCGGTGTGGGGCCCGGCCGCAACCGTACCCCCGCCTTCCCGCCGCCGGCCCCCGGGAGACCGTCTGCCGACCGGGGCTACGACTTCGACAAGTACCGCCTCCGGCTTTGGAGGCGCGGCATCACACCGTGATCGCCCGACGCGGCATCGCTCACGGACGCGGACTCGGCGAAGTGCGCCCGGTCGGGGCGGGCAGCGCCGGCGGCCCGGCTCCTGCGCCTCCCGGTCGCTCACGCGCTGCGGGCGCTGCGGGCCCTGCGGGCGCTGCGGGCCCTGCGGGCGCTGCGGGCCCTGCGGGCGCTGCGGGCCCTGCGGCCGGCCCGGGCCGGTCGGCAGGTGGGTCAGGCGAGGGTTTTGTAGAAGAAGGTGCAGGAGGCGAGGGCGCCGTCGGGGTCCGCGGCGTAGCCGGGGACGAGCCCGTACGGGGTCCAGCCGGCCGAGTGGTAGAGCCGTTCGGCGGGGCTGTCGGTGCGGGTGTCGAGCAGCAGCAGGGTGGCGGAGGCCGCGGCGGCGGCGCGTTCGGCGGTGTCGAGGAGGCGGCGGGCCAGGCCCTGGCCGCGGGCGTCGCGGTGGACCATCAGTTTGACGACCTCGGCGCGGTGGCGGCCGTTGTCCTTGTCGCCGAGGACCAGACTGACGGTGCCGACGATCCGGCCGCCGGGGTCGCGGGCGATCCAGCCGAGGCGGTGTCCGGCGGCCAGCGCGTCCTCGTACTGGAGCCACCAGCGGGCGGCCTCGGCGTGGTCGAGGCCGTCGAGGAAGCCGATCGACGCTCCGTCTGCGACGGCGTCGAGCAGCAGGTCGGCGAGCCCGTCCTGGTCGGTCGTCAGGTCGGCGGCGGTGAGGCGGACGATCTCGGTCACGGCGGGTACCCCCTGGGGCGCGGCGGTCGGGGTGGTGAAGGTTGTCACAGCGGTCCGGGCGGTGCCGGTGATCGGGGCGGTCACGGCAGGACGACGGCGAGGGTGTAGCGGACCGGCCGCGGGCCCGGGCTGTGGAAGCGGGACGGGCCCCAGAGCCGGAAGCGAAGGCAGTCGCCGGTGGCCAGCTGGTGGGTCTCGCCGCGGACGGTGATGTCCAGGGTGCCGTCCAGTACCCACAGGTGCTGTTCGAGACCGGGGACGGGCGGGGCGTCGTAGTCGATGGCGGCGCCGGGGCGCAGGGTGCCCTCGATCAGTTCGCCGCGCAGGCCCGCGTGCGGCGGGGAGACGGAGCGACGGATGAAGCCGGATGCAGGGTCTCGCCAGACCGGCTGGTCGGCGGCGCGGAGCAGCTGGGGCGGTTCGGCCTCGATCTCGGCGAGCAGGCGGGACATGGTGCGGCCGTACGCGGAGCAGAGTCGGCCGAGCTGGGCGGCGGTGGGGCTGATCTCGGCGCGTTCCAGGCGGGAGAGGGTGGAGCGGCTGACGCCGCTGCGACCGGCGAGGTCGTCGAGGGACCAGCCGTGTTCGGCGCGGAGAGCGGCCAGGCGGGTGGCGAGTCGCAGGTCCTCGGGGGACAGTTCCGATTCTCTCATATCCGGGAGAATATCCTGGATCAGGGACAAGGCGGCTGGTGAGGTCCCGGCAGTGCGGGCAGCCCGGTGCCCCGCCGCCCCGGACGGCCCTGGTCACCGCTCGGCGGGCCCTCCGGCCGCCCGAACACCAGGCAGCGTTGGATCGAGGCTGCGGCCTGGGTGCCGCGAAGGCCCACCCCGGGTCGGGTGGGCCTTCGCGGCACCGGGCTGGTGGCCGGGGCGGGCGGGCCGCACCCCGGTTCAGGAGGTGGCGACGATGAGGACGCACCCGCCGGCGCCGTTGGTCCCGCTGGTGCCCTGCTGTCCGTACCTGCGTCCCTGGATGCCGCCGGCGCCGTCGTCGCCGCCGATGGCGCCGGCCGCTGCGGCGGCGGCCGCACCCGCGGCTCCAGGTGGTGGGGGGAGCAGTCGGCTCGGCGGCTCAGTTCCTCCAGGCTCGATGTCGGGGGTCCGTCGATCAGGGCGGCGCGGACGTGGTGGACGAGCTTTCGGTGGGCCAGGACGGTGGCGGGGCGCCGTCCGTGGGTGGTGGGGCTCCGTGGGTGGGCGAGGCGGGTCAGCAGGCCGTGGTTCGTTCGGTGATCTCGAACGGGTCCGTTCCGGTCCGGCAGGCGGTGACCAGGCGGCGGTGGGCGAGGTCGAGTTCGGCGGAGACGGTGACGGCGCCCGGCAGGCCGGGCTGTTCCCCGCCGGGGGCCGGATGTCGAGGTCCGGGTGGAGGGTTGGCGCGGACCTGTCGTGGCGGCGGCGTCGGTGTGCGTGTGACACGGGGGGCGTCCGGTCGCCCGCCCTTCGTCCTTCGTCGCTGTCGGCTCGAACTGTCGCCTGTCTGAGGGGACTTCGTGGCCGGGCGGCCGGCTTCGCGGCGGGGCGGCACGGCCCGGGCTCGGGTCACCCGGTCCCGGTGTCGGCGGGCCCGGGCTCGGCGGCAGACTCGGACTCGGACTCGGACTCGGACTCGGCTCCGGCTCCGGCTCCGGCGAGCAGGGCGTGCACGGTGGCGGCCATGGTGCGGCGCGCCTGGTCGACGCTCAGGCCGCTGCTGCGCCAGTGGTACCAGGTGCTCCAAGTGGTCACCGCGTCCAGTCCGTTGAGCAGGTCCGTGCGGGCGGGCCCGGTGAGGGCGTCGAGTTCCGTGGCGAAGATCTGGGTGAGGCGCAGGCGGGCGAAGTCGAGCATCTGCTGGACGGCCTCCTGGATCCGCGGGGACGGGTTCTCCAGTCGCATGACGGCCAGTCGGGCCGGGGTGACGCCCTCCAGGATGCGCGCGCGCTGCTCCGCGAGGGCGGCGACCCGGGGCCCGCGGGGCCCTTCGGTGGGCAGTGGCCTGATCTGGGCCGCGAGCTGTTCCAGGCGGCGGTTGACGGCGACTTCGGCGAGTTGGGCCATGTCCGTGAAGTGGTGGAACACCAGCCGGCGTGACACGCCCGCACGTTCGGCGACCTTGTCGGCGGGGAAGTGCGCCTGGTTCTCGTCGATGAGCGAGAGCATCGCGTCGGCGATCTTCTCGCGGGTCTGCCGTCCGCGTTCCGTGCGCCCGTCGGTGACGGGCGCGGCGGCTTCGGTCCGCTTCACGTGGGCTCCTCCGCGCTCTCGTTGACATTCTTGCACCGCGAGTGCAAGTGTACGCGTTGCACGCCGAGTGCAACTAGTTTCGGTGGGGGCCGCCGCGCCGCCCGCCACCCCGAGAAAGGGCTCCGTGCCGCAGATGTTCACCACGGTGGGGCGCTGGTGCGCCCGCAGGCCCAAACGGGTCGTCGCCGCCTGGCTGCTGCTGGTGGCCGTCGCGCTCACCGCCCTCGCCACGTTCGGGCGCGTCACCAGCGAGGCCGTCTCCATCCCCGGCAGCGACAGCCAGGCCGCACGGGACATCGCCGACCGCGCGTTCCCCGGCTCGGCCTCCGGCAAGCAGCCCGTCCTCCTGCACGCCCCGGCCGGGGCCGAGCCGCTCACCGCCGCCGGCCCGAGCGCCGCGGTCCGCGGCGCGGCCACGGCCATCGCCCGGGTGCCGCACGTGGTCGCCGTCACCACGCCCTACGACCCGGCCGGCACCGCGGCCATCAGCGCCGACGGCCGCACCGCCTACCTCTCCGTCGAACTCGACGTCTCCGGGCGGGAGGTGACGCCCGAAACGACGGACGCCGTGCTCGCCGCGGCCGCGCCGGCCACCGCCGCCGGGATCGAGGTGACCCCCGGCGGCTACCTGGCCGCCGCCGTCGACCGGGGCAGCACCGGCCGCAGCGAGGCCATCGGCCTCGGCGCCGCCCTGCTGATCCTCACCCTCACCTTCGGCAGCCTCCTCGCCGCCGGCCTGCCGCTGCTCGCCGGCGTCATCGGTCTCGGCGTCGCCCTGCCCGTCCTCGGCCTGGTCGGCCACCTGATGGACGTCCCCGAGGCCGGCGAGACCATCGCGGCCATGATCGGGCTCGGCGTCGGCATCGACTACACCCTCTTCGGCCTCACCCGCTTCCGGGAACTGCGCGCCGCCGGGGTCGGGATCGAGGACGCGGCCGTGCGCACCACCGCCGGCTCCGGCAAGTCCGTCGCCTTCGCCGGCAGCGCCGTCGTCGCGGCCCTGGCCGGCCTGGCCCTGGGCGGCCTGCCGCTGCTGTACGCCCTGGCCCTCGCCCCGGCGATCTCCGTGGTGACCGCACTGGGCGTCAACCTCACCCTCCTGCCCGCGGCCCTCGTGCTGCTGGGCGGACGGCTGACGCCCCGGCAACCCGCCGCCCCCTCCCCCGCCGCACGCCCGCGCGGCTGGGGCCGGATCGCCGCCCTGGTCGCGGCCCGGCCCTGGCCCCTGCTGCTGGCCGGTCTGGCCCTGCTCGGCGCCCTCGCCGCCCCGGCCGCCCACCTCCGCCTCGGCCAGCTGGACGCCGGCAGCAAGCCCGCCGGGAGCATGAGCCGCACCGCCTACGACCGGATGGCCGCGGCCTTCGGCCCGGGCTCCAACGGCGTGCTCCAGGTCGTCGACGTGCTGCCCTCCCCCGCCGCGGGGGCCACCGACCCGCGCCCGGCGGCCGTCACCACCGCACTGCGCGCGGCCGAGGGCGTCGCGGCGGTCAGCCCGCCCGCGCTCGCCGGCGACGGCCGTACCGTCCGCTGGCAGGTCACCCCCACCACCGCCCCGTCCGACCCCGCCACCACCGCGCTGGTCCACCGCCTGCGCTCGGAGGTGCTGCCCGCCGCCGCCCCGGACAGCGGCCAGGTGCTGCACGTCGGCGGCACCCCGGCCGCCCAGGCGGACCTCGACGCGCGGATCGTGCGGCGCATGCCGCTGGTCGTCGGCTTCGTGCTGACCGTCGCCGGCCTGCTCCTGCTCCTGGCCTTCCGCTCGCCCGTCGTCGCGGTGAAGGCCGCCGTGATGAACCTGGTGTCGGTCGCCGCCGCCTACGGCGTGCTCACGGCCGTCTTCCAGGACGGCCTGGGAGCCCGGCTGATCGGCCTGGAGGGCGCCGTCCCGATCCCCGGCTACGTGCCCCTGCTGATGTTCGCGGTGCTCTTCGGCCTGTCGATGGACTACGAGGTCTTCCTGCTCAGCGCCGTGCGCGAGAACTACCTGCGGGAGCGGGACAACCGCCGCGCCGTGGTGGCGGGCCTGTCCGGCACCGGACGGATCATCAGCTCGGCGGCCCTGATCATGGTCGCGGTCTTCCTCAGCTACCTGCTGTCCGACGACCCCGTCGTCAAGATGTTCGGCATCGGCCTGGCCAGCGCCGTCGCCCTGGACGCGACCTTCGTACGCGGTCTGCTCGTCCCCGCCACCATGGTCCTGCTCGGCGACGGCAACTGGTGGCTGCCCCGCCGGCTCGACCGCCTGCTGCCGCACGTCGACATCGAGGGCGACGGCCGGCCCCACCCCGGCGACGGCCACCGGACCGCCGGCCCCGACGACGTGTCCGCACCCGCACCGGCACCCGCGGCCGGGACCGGCTGAGCCGGCGGACACCCGCACCTTCCCCACCCGATCACCACCCACCAGGAGCACGTCCCCATGCGCACCTCCCTCCGCCGCGGCCTCCCGGCGCTCACGGCCCTCGGCCTCACCGTCACGGCCACCGCCCTCGCCGCGCCCGCCGCCCACGCCGAGCCCGACTGCGGGCGCGCCCCCATCCAGTACTCCGTCGACGGCGGCGCCCACTGGAGCATCGACGCCACCATGCCCGCCGAGTCCGCCACCGTGCAGGTCCGCCTCGCCGGCGTACCGACCGCCGGCTGCGACTACCACGTCTCGCTGGGCTCCTACGCGACCCGGGGAGCGACCTGGGCCACCTCGGGCCGGCAGACCTTCCTCGGCTGGGCGACCACCACGCTCACCCGCGAGCACTACCGCGACACCCTCGACGTCACCGGCCATCTGCCCCCGTGCTACGGCGAGTTGGCCCTCTACACCGTCGGCGAGAAGTACGACGGCAGCGACAGCGACCACCCGCTGCCGCACTACCCGGACGAGCCGTTCTCCGGCCTGTTGACCGCCTCCTGGAACGGCGGCACCGCCTGCGCCCCCGCACCGACCACCGCCCCCACCACCCCGACCCCCGGCCCGACCCGCACCGCCACGCCGACCCCGACACCCACCGCCGCCGCGGCCACCACCACCGCCCCGGCACCCGGCCCGACGACGGCACCCGCGACACCGACCGCCTCGCCCCGGGCCACGACGGCCACGGCCGCCCCGACACTGGCCGCCACCGGCACCGACGACACCCTGCTGGCCACCGCCGCCCTCGCGGCCGCCGCCCTGCTCGCGGCCGGCGCCACGGCGGTCCGCGCCGGCCGCCGCCGCTGACGAAACGGCCCCGGCCGCACCGTGCGGGAAAGCGGGTTGGCCGCGAGCAGGCTGATCCCGCGTGGTGCGAGGGAGTGGATGACACGCTGTCCGTCCCGGACGGACGTGATCATCCCACTCGCGCACAAAGTGGCCGTGTGCTGGGAAGCCGCAGGAGCGCTCACCTCCAGCCCGGCGGCGAGTTCGGTGGTGGTGCGGCCCGCGCCGATCGCCCGCAGCGCGGCGGCCTTGCCCTTGCCGACGAGCGCCGTCAGCCCGTCCACGTGAGCGGGCGGCGGCTGGACGGCCTCCGAAGCGGTGCACGCGAAGAGCAGCGGCTGCCACCGGCCGGCGATCGCCGGGGACAGCATCCCCCGAGGAACAGGTTCGGGGACAGGACGAGCCCGGCCTCCGCCGTACGTTCCAGACCCTCCAGAACCTCCGGGGCGGGGCCCCACAGGGCGAGTTCGAAGCACGTCGGATCGCCGAAGGCCGGGTGGACTCCGGCCGGCATCCTGCCCGTCCCCTGCTCCCCCACGACATCCCGGCACGGCAGATGTCGCCGTCGAGCAGCCCGACCACGTCGGGCCAGTCCTCGGCCAGGCAGGCGCTGTACCGGGCGTGCAGCCCGCGCGGCAGACGGTTCATCTGCGCGGCGCCGCCGTCGAGCAGTTGCGCCACCGGCTTCGACATCGGCCCCAACTCGGCGCACCAGGCCGGTTCTCCCCGCAACCGGTCGGCGCCGACCACGCCGATGACATCAAGTTCGTCGCCGATCGACCAACGCCGTCGCGGCACCACTCTGAAGCCCCGGCAGCGCCGCTCACAGCACCGAAAGCTGTGAGCCGGCAAGCACGGAACCTCCGTCGGCTGCGCCGCGCATCACCCTCCGGGGCAGACCAGGAACAGGCAGTCCGGTCCGGAGCTCTGCAACTGGTCGCCCTATCAGAGATCCGGCTCGAACGCCACGGTCCCGCTCCTTCCGAGCAGGAATCCCTCGATGACAAGTCCACCCGAAAGAATATCGGCCATCCAGGTCGAGAAATCCTGCTCAGATTCCCACCACTGAGCCCACTGGCGAAACCATATCCCGACCCTCCACCCCTTCGAGGCGTCAGGGATCAGGAAACAGGCGTCCCCCTCGGTCGTGAGCCCCCAAAGAAATGCCCCACCTCGGTCCGGAAGGATTCGGTACGGAATCTTCACCGGAGAGATTTCCCGATAGAGAGGACACATGGCGGCATGCAAGGCCTCGAGCGAATCCATCTCATTGCCGGGGTGGAGCAGGCCGAGGAAGCTTCCGATCACCCCGGGCCCATAAGCCGAGACGAACTCCTTGTACTCCTCGGGAAGTGAGATGGCGTAGCGCAACTCAACCGGCCCCCAGACATCGGGCCGGGAATACTCGCGCGGCGCACCGATCACGCTCTCGGCGACGGACATCAGGCTCATTCGGCTGCTCCATAAAATCAAAACCAACTACCTGTCAGCGGCCCGCAGGCTTCTCGGGCGCGGCGCACGGGGGTTGTGGCGGTGGGTGTGCGGGCGAACTGACTCGTTCGTCGTCGGTGAAGGTTCGGTAGCCGATGATGCGGCACGGGTCGCTGCGCCACGCCCGCGGGTCCAATACCAGAGACCCCAGAGCCTGGCAGACCGGCGTAGATGACGGTTCGGCCGTCTCCGGAGGCGTCGAGGAAGCGGTACGAACTGCCCGTCGCTGCCGGTGGCCTGCCGAACTCGTGCGAGCCCTGGGGGGCGCACTGCCCGACGCGGCAGGTCCGAACGGTGCCGGTGGTGATGTCGACGATGCGAACGTCGGGATCGCCCAGCACGATGACGGCCGCCTTGTTCGGCGCCGGGTAGGGGGCGATCCTGACGCCCGGGTTGTTGTCTGGCAGCAGGAACTTCGCGTCGAAACGTGCGAGTTCCCAGCCGGTGCACGGTTCCCAACGCTGCACCACGCTCCCCGAGATGGTGAGGAGCCTCCCTTCGGGGTCGAAGAAGTGGGTGAGGTTGCGCTTCCCGGCCCCCGGCGGCATCGGCGGTCCCACGACTGACGGTCGACGACGTCATGAACTGCTGCAGCCGCTGATGATCCCCCGATCCGCTCGGCTATCGGCTGCGTCGACTTGCGCCGGCCCTCCAGCAACAACCCCCGCAGGTACAGCCCGCCATTGGCCCGCTGGTCACAGCGGGCCAATGGCGGGAAGACCTCGGCCGCGAACTCCCCCAACCGACCCCGCCACAACGCAAGCCCCCCAGCCCTCATACGACCAGAGAACTACCGACCACACGATGCGACAAGCCGTCTAACAAAGCACACTAAGAGGAGCAAACACAAGGCTCGGACGCGGCGGTAGGCGATCATGCAGCAGGCCAGTTTGAGGAATGCCTCGTGGATGTCGTCGCGGATGTCCCAGCGGATCCGCAAGCGCCGGAAGCCGTGAATCCAGGCGTTAGGGTGTGTATTTGGTCGTGATCAAGCGGTGGCTCTGGTGAGGTCTTTGATCCAGATCATTGCGCCGCGAAGGTGGAGGCCAGCGAGGTAGCTCGCGGGAGTCTTGTCATAGTGAGTCGCGATGCCCCGCCAGGCCTTCAGCCTGTCGATCAGGCGCTCGACGGTGTTCCGGTCCTTGTAGAGCTCGGAGTCGTGTCCGACCGGCCGGCCGCCCCTGCTGCCCTTCCTCTTGCGGTTGGCGGCCTGGTCGACCTTCTCCGGGTGGCGCAGGGGTAGGCGGTCAGGGGCAGGCGCGGCGGTAGGCGGGGCCGGTGGGGACGAGCTGGTGCCAGAGGGCGGGGGTGAAGGGGCCCACTTCGGCGCAGAGGCGGTCGTGGGCGGTGGTGAAGTCGTCGACGGCCCAGAACTGGACCTCGTTCAGCCCAGCCACGGCGAGTTCGTGTCCGCCGGGGCTGAAGGCGACAGCGGTTGCGGTCATCGTGTCGCCGGAGATGGGTTGCCCGATCTCCTGCTCGCTGGCAACATCCCACAGCAGCACCGTTCCTGCCATGTTGTTCTCGGTGGCAAGGATGCGCCCGTCGGGGCTGAAGGCGACCCGGGTGTTGCCGTTGCTCAGCTGCCGCCCGATCTGCCGGTGCGTGCGGAGGTCCCACAGCTGCACCGCGCCGCCGAGCGCCCCGATGGCGAGCACATGTCCGTCGGGGCTGATCGCGACGGACCTCAGCGCACCGAGACCGCCGATCAGGTCGTGCTCGTTCCGGCCTTGGCTCGCCATGTCCCACAGCCGCACCACACCGTCGTCACCGGCGCTGACGAGCGTGCCCCCATCGGGCGTGAAGGCCACCGAATCGATCGACCGGTCGTTGCCGGTCGACAGGTGTCCGATCGACCGGCGTTCGGGGACGTTCCACAGCTCCACCGTGCCGTCGCCACTCGCGGCGGCGAGAGTCCCATCCTTGCCGAACGCCACCGAGAAAATGAGGGCGTGGCCATCCGTCAGTTGCCCGATCTGCTGCTGGGTGGCGACGTCCCACAACCGCACCGTGCCGTCCGCAGCACCACTGGCGAGGATGCCCTTCGGGCCGAAGGCCGCCGAGAACACGTCAGCGGTGTGGCCGACCAGCGGTCGTCCGATCCGTTGGTGGGTAACCGAGTTCAAGAGCTGCAGAGATCCGTTCGAGCCACCGACTGCGACCAGCGGATCGTAGGGACTGTAGGCCACCGTGTTGGCGGAGTCTGCCGGCGATCGGCCGGCCGGCCGGTAGGCGGCTGTGTTCCAGAGGCGGATGGTGCCGTCCTCGGCGGAGGTGGCGACCGTGTGGCCGTCCGGGCTGAAGGCCACTGCATCCACCTCACCGGTGTGGCCCATCAGAGGCAGCCCCAACTGCTGACCGGTGGTCAGGTTCCACACCTGCACGGCGGGGTTCCCGCCCCCGCTGACCAGTGTCTTGCCGTCCGGGCTCAACGCCACGGAATGGGCCAGACCGTTGAGCACGATCGTGCTCCGCAAGGTGGCCGTCTCCAGGTCCCAGACCTCCACCTCTCCGATGGCCTTGGCAACGACCAGACTGTGGCCGTCCGGCGTGGCAGCGAGCGAGACCGTCTCGTCAGCGACCATGAAGTCGTTGGTCAGCGGCGTTCCGATCGGCTGCTGCGTATTCCTGTCCCACAGCAGCACCCTGCCCTTCATTCCAGAGCCGGCGAGCTTGCCGTTTCCGATGAAGACCACCGAACGGACCTCTCCGCCAGGAGCTTTCATCCCTGTGCCGATCTGTTGCTGGGTGGCCGGGTCCCAGAGCAGGATCCCGCCGTCCCCTCCGCCGCTGGCCAGGGTCTTCCCGTCAGGGCTGAAGGCCAGGGTGAAGACGCTGTGGGTGTGCCCCGCCATCGCCTGTCCGTGTCGCTGCCCGGTACTCACGTCCCACAGGAACACCGTGCCGTCGGCGCCCCCGCCTGCCACCTCCTTTCCGTCAGGGCTGAAGGCGAGGGAGAGGACGTCTTTGGCATGGCCGGTGAGATCGGCTCCGATCTGCTGCCCGGTGGCCACGTTCCAGAGCCGCACGTGGCCGTCCGATCCGCCGCTCGCGAGCACCTGCCCGTTCGGACTGAACGCCAATGCCTCGCCGCGCCCCGTGTGGCTGGCGAGCACCGCCACACCCGGCAGTTGCGCGGCCTGCATGACGGCCTGCTCGGCCTCCGGCGATTGGTTGATCGCCCAGGCCGCCAAGCTGTCGCGCTTGGCGGTCTGCGGGTCGGAGTCGCCCAGCGCCTCGCTCTGCGCGGCCAGTTGGCCGGAGACCGCCAGGTCACGCTGCTTGTTCGCGTTGTCCGTGGCCCGCAAGGCCGTGACCGTGGACGTGGCCAGTGCCAGCACCAGGACCACCAGCCCCACCAGTAGGGTGTTCCGGCGGCGGCTGCGCTTCGTGCGCGCCCGCTCGGCCGCGCGCAGGAAGTCCTGCTCCGTGTGGCTGAGCGGCATGTGGCGCTCGTCCGAGGCGCCGTGCCGCTCCGCCGCCTCCATCGCCGCCGCCAACAGCGTCCCGCTGTACAGGTACGCCGGGTCCTTGTCCTGGTGCGCCCACTCGTCGGCCGCCGACCGCAGCCGTCCGCGCAGCACCCGGTCGGTCTGGGACTCCGCCAGCCAGTCGTCGCGCAGCAGGGGCCAGGCGCTGAGCAGTGCCTCGTGGCTGATCGCGGCGCTCTCGCTCGCCAGGGTGAGCAGGCGGCGGGCGGCGAAGGCCTCCAGGACCGCGTCGGCTTGCTCGCCCGCGCCGTGGCGCAGTTCCTCCCGGGTGGCGCTCAGGGCGAGCGGGGTGCCGTTGTCCGCAACGGAGGTCAGCTGGAGGAAGACCCGGCGGGCGGCGTGCTTCTGATGCTCCGTCAGGTCCTCATAGGTCTGCTGGGCGCTGCGGGCCAAGGCACCGTGGGTGCCGCCGACCCGGCTGTAGTCGGACAGGGCCAGCAGCTCCGGCTGGGCGCGGGTGCGCCAGGCCAGGTCCAGGGCGTGCGAGAGGTGCGGCAGCAGGCCGGTGCCGGAGGGGGCCGGGGTGCGCGGGCTGCTGTCGTGGCCGGCGGTGCGGGCGGCCAACTCGGCCGCCAGCAGCTCGACCAGCGCCGGGTCCACTCGGGCGCCCGCCTTGCGGGCGGGCTCGGTCACCGCCGCGCGGACCTCGATGTCGGTCATCGGTGTGACCAGGTAGCGGTTCTGGACGGCATCCACCAGTTCCGGGTAGTCCGTGCAGCGCGCCTCGAAATCCTCGCGCACCACCAGGACCACCAGCGCACCCTGCGGAGCTGCGGCGGCGTGCAGGGCCTGGACGAATGCGCGGCGCTCGGCCTCCTCCGGGCAGCGGATGAACAGCTGCTCGAACTGGTCGACGATCAACAGCAGTCGGCCCGGTCCGGCGGCGTCCGCTCCGTCCCGGCCCAGCGCGGCCTGGCGCGCGCTGAGCGCGAAACTCCCGGGGTCCCGTGCCAAGTTGGCGCGGACCGCGGTGGCGTCGATCCGGGCCAGCGCGGCCACCGTCACGGCCAGGTCGTCCAGCGGTGCCGCTCCCGGGGTGAGCAACTGGCAGGGCCAGGACCGGGCCTGCGGCTCGCCGTCCAGCCCGGTGGCACGCAGCCGGGGGAGCACCCCCGCGCGCAGCAGCGAGGACTTCCCGGCGCCGGAGACCCCCGACACCATCAGCAGCCCGCCGCCGTCCGCCGCCCGTTGGGCCATCCGGTCCAGCACGTCGGCGGCCACGCCGTCCCGTCCGAAGAAGAACGGACTGTCCCACTCCTCGAAGGCCGTCAGCCCCCGGTACGGCGATTCGATCTCCCCAGCGACGCCAGCCAGCGGCGCGGCGGCGGGCCGGTCGGCCCAGGTGTTGGCGCCGTAGTGGATCTGGACGTTGTACTGGGTGTTGCCGTCACCGAAGACCGAGTGCGAGATCGACTCGGCCCGTACCTCCTGCGACCCGGGGTCGGGCTCAGGCATTGTGCTGGGTGTTCCCGTCGCCGAACTGGGCCTTCTCGATCCGCTCGGCGGAGATCGCGAACTTCCCGTTCTGCGCCTGCGGTTGTGCCGGTGCCGGTGTCGTCTGCGCGGTCGGGGCAGTGGCGGCCGGCGCCGCCCGGCGCTCCGCTGCCCAGCCGACCACGCCCAGCACCAGCGCCCCGATCTCGCAGAAGCCGACGATCACCCCGGCCAGCCCGGATGCCCTGTCCGCCCCCGCCAGCAGGGCGTAGACCCCGAGCGCGACGGCGGCGAGCGCACCGACGGCCACCGCACTCCATGTGACTGCACGCCAACCCATGGCCACATGATTGACTGTCAACCATGATCGATGTGCGCCAATACGATATTCGGCCCAGCGATCTGCCTGGGGGTGCGCATCCGGTTGTGATCACCATGGGAAGTTGCCCTCGAAGTGCGGCCCGACCTGGTAGACGTGTTTTGTGACGCGAGTGCAACTATCGGCTGCAGAGTGGGAGTTCGTCGAGCCGTACCTGCCGATCGGCGAGTACGGCCCGTACCCCGAACGGCTGCAACAGCAGTTCGAGGGCGTGATCTGGCACTTCAAGACCGGCAGCCAGTGGCGGGAGATGCCTGGGGAATTCGGTGCCTGGTCGACCGTCCACAACCGCTTCCGGCAGTGGAGGGACGCCGGCGTCTTCGAGGCCCTGCTGGAGGAACTGCGGGCGGGCCGGCATGACCTGGTGGTCGCCACCCAGCGCCCGCGCGGGCCGCGCCCCTCGCCGACGAGGAGTCCCTCCTGGTCGCCGCCCCGGCCTGGGCCCAGCAGCTGGCGGGCCGCCCGATGCCGCAGGCCCTGAGCAGCTGCCGCTGGTGGCCTACGCCGAGGACCTGCCCACCACCCGCCGGTACTGGCGCTACGTCTTCGCCCGCCGCCTCCAGGCCCGGGCCGCCGTCAGCACCTGCTTGCGGCAGCCCGGGAGTGGTGAGGCGTGGGCTTGGCGGCCGAACCGGCTACCGGAAGATCTCGCCAGAGGGTCAGAGGAAGACATCGCCCCGATGAGAACCATTCCCAGAAGAGTTACTCAGCGAGCGGATCTGGACCCCAAAGATCCGTTCCAGACCCCCTATACCTTCTGATGTCGCGAGATCGGTTGAAGCGCGACCCCGGGTATCTGAGATCCGAGATCCAGAACTGCGGAATTTCGTGTCGAACATACCGACAAAGAAGCTCCACCATGCCGCAGTCAAACTGCAGCCATGAGTCCGGGCTGGACCACTGGCGGCGCCAGAGAACGGTTGTCCAATCATTAGGGTCATCACCGGACGCACACCAGCACAGAAGGTCCGAGTCGGTCGTCAGGCCCCAGCCGATCAGAAGGTCCGGATCGGAGAAGCCTTCCTCCTCCCCAGTGAACTGGGCATCGTCAGTCAGCCCCTTCACCGTTGCACTGGCGTCATTTGGATAGGCTTCGGGAATGGGCGGGACCACCGAGAGGAAGTTGTCAAATATGCCCTCCCCATAGATTTCCATGAATTCCTTGTAGTCATCAGGAAGCCCATGATCATATTCGGTTGCGACCTGACCCCAGTCGACAGAATTTCCACCACCCGAAGGTGCAGCAACTAGATTCATCAACTCGGCAAGAGGCCCGCGCCCGTCGCTGCCGCCCGCATCCCCAGTCATCACCGTCTCCAAATCCTTCATTTGATCACGTCGCCAAGATTGACCCCGCCCACCCCGTAGGTGTTTTCCACTGTCATATCCCTCTTGAATCCCGCCACCCCATTGGCGTAGTAGCCGCGGGCAGTCAAGACGAATTGGTAGGGAACCTTGCTGGCGTCAGACCTATACTTGGGAATAACTGTATAGAGGACACTCTGGCCGGAAAGCGCCGCCTGCTTCACATCACGCTCCATGACTGCCATGTTGTTCCGCCCCAGGCTGCCGGCACTGCGGTCGAAGGTGTTAACACCGCGGAAGCAGGTCGCGAGGTTGCCCTGGTCGGTACCGGACCCCCCCAGCGTGTCCGCGATCAGATGGCAGGCGTTGATTGTCTTCTCCGGCGTAAGGCCCATGGTTTTGTCCACATATTCCTGAGCCTCCGTATAACCGGACAGGTTCGCTCTGGCCTTTTCGGAGACAGGTGACGTTCCGGATGGTCGCACGCTGCTCTCAGTGACGCATGCCAGCATGCCGTTCGACCTGCCGAAGCCGTCCATGCCCAAAGGCAACTGGTAGCCTACACCGCTTCCCTTGGAACAGTTCTGGTCTATCTGATTTCTGGCCGTTTGGTTCCCCGGGGGTTGACCCACACTTCCGGGATTGAACGGTGCTTGTGCCGATTGGTTTCCAAAAGTGTCCGGTATGCCCTGCTGCGTCGGCCCGAGCTGCGGGCCGTTGAGGGGAGTCCCGGCAGGCGCTGGGGTGGAGCATACGGTGCAGGGGATGGGGTCGAGGTTGTGGGGGTCCACCTGAGGCGTCGGCTGATCTATCCGATCCGGATGCCACACCCAGGGATGGCGGTGATGGGGCGGACCGACTGGCTCGTCGGTGTCACAGCTGCTGTAGCCGGCGGCCAGCTCGAATTCCATCGCCAGCGCCATCGCCTCGGCCTCGCCCATGGCTTCCGCCCGCGCGAGTCCCATGGCCCCGCTTGCCCCTCCCCCGCCGTAGCCGTAGCCATAGCCATTCTTCTCCGCGTTCTTGAGGGCCACGTTCCACGTACCGTCGAACTCCTCGTTGGCTGACGACTCACCGTAGCTCATGCGGTCATAGGCGGCCTTCGTCCTTGCGGCTTCCGCGATTTCCATGTCCGCCATGTGCTGGGCCTTGCGTTCCCAGGCGCTCGCGCTCATTCCGGGATTCGTGGCGGCCGCAGCCGGGCTAACAGGCGAGTCACCGTCTGGGTCGCGGTCTGAGCCGACGTTGTCCGGTTCGCACGGGTTGTGGCCGCTGGGGTCGGCGTTGGCCAGCGGGTCGCCGGCGCCGTAGGCGTAGCGGTTGGCGTCGGCCGCGGTGATGGGCGCGAGGTTGGCGGTATCGCGGCTGGTGAAGTCGGCGGTGGCGGGGTCGTACCAGCGGCTGGCGGTGCTGACCTGACCGCTGGTTGGGTCGGTCCAGCCGCCCTGGTAGCCGAGGTTGTGGGTGGTGCCTGCGGTCGCGGTGGGCTTGCCCCAGGGGTCGTAGGCGCTGGAGCCGGCGGTGGCGGTGCCGCTAGTGGTGAAGGTGCCGACGAGGTTGCCGTGGCGGTCATTGTAGGCGAACGCGGCTCCGGAGGGAGTGCCGATGGCGGTCAGGCCGCCGGACGGCGTGCGGGTGTAGTTCTCCGTTCCGTCTGAGGTGAGGTTGTTGCCGGTCGCGTCGTAGGTGAAGGTGTGCCCGGCGCTGGTGGTGAGGCGTCCCAGGGCGTCGTAGGTGTAGGTCTGCCCGCCCTGGCTGGTGAGTTCGTCGAAGGCGTCGTAGGTGGCGCTCGTCGTGGTGGTGCCGGTCGTGGCGCCGGAGCGAGTGCCTCGGGCCGTGTAGGTGTAGCTGGTGGCGCCGGCGGTGCTGAGCTGGTTGCGCTGGTTGTAGGTGGCTGTGGTGGTGCCGTTGGAGGTGAGGTTGCCGTTGCCGTCGTAGGAGTAGGCGGTGGTGGCGGCGCCATTGTTCCAGGTGCTGAGCCGGCCGGCGGCGTCGTATCCGTAGGTGTGGGTGGTGGCGCCGGCGAGGCCGGTGGTGGTCTGGGTCTTGAGGCGGCCTGACGGGTAGTAGGCGTAGCTGAGTGAGGAGACGGCCGTGCCGGTGCTGGTCTTGACGCTGTCGGCGGTGACGTTGCCTTGGTCGTCGTAGGTGTAGGAGCGGGTGTCGCCCGTGCCGTACTGGATGGCGGCGACCCGACCGGTGGGCGTGTAGCTGTAGGCCAGGGTGCTGCCGGTCTGGGGGTCGGCGAGGGTCTTGAGCTGGCCCGCGCCGTCGTAGGTGAAGCTCGTGGTGCCGGCCGCATCAACTCGGGAGGCCAGTCGACCTTCCGCGTCATAGATGTAGCTGCCAGTGCCCATCGGGCCGGACGCGGAAGCGATGGCGCCTCGGTCCTCGTAGGTGTAGGTCTGGGTGCCGCGGGGGGTGGACAGCGAGGTGATCCGGCCGTCTGCGTCGTAGGCGAAGGTGCGGGTCGGGGTCGGCGCCTCGCCTCCGCTGCCGGCCTGGCTGGTGAGACGGCCTGCGGTGTCGTAGCTGCTGGAGATGGTGACCCCACCGGGTTCCTTGAGGGACACGGCCTCGCCCAGGGCGTCGTAGCTGGTGGTGTAGGTGCGGTCGGCGGGGTTGGGGTAGGCGCTGGTGGCAGGCTCGACGGTGGACTCGGGCAGCCCGAGGCTGTTGAAGGTGTAGTAGGTAGTGTTGCCGTTGCCGTCTGTGTAGCCGGTCCTTCGGCCTGCGGCGTCGTAGGCAAAGGCGGTGGTGATGCTGCGTCCGGTGGCCACCGGCTGCGTCTGTTGGACCTGGCGGCCGTGGCCGTCGTAGACCGCAGTTGTGGTGTTGCCGTCTGGGTCGGTGATCGAGAGCTGTTCGCCAGCGGCGTCGAAGCTGGCGGTGGAGGTGGCCAGCGTCGTTCCGGTGGCGGACAGTTGAGCGGTCTGGGTGTGGTTGCCGGCCTGGTCGTAGGTGGTCACCGTGGCGGGGCCGTCCGTGCCGGGGCCGGTGCCGGGAAGGGTGACCTTCACGACCTGTCCGGTGAGGTTGTAGCCGGTCTTGGTGGTGCGCTGCAGGGGGTCGGTGGCGCTGGTCCGCTCCCCCGCCGCGTTGTAGCCGAACGTGGCCGCGGCTCCGGTGGCCGAGATCGCGGTGATGCGGTTACCGGCGTCGTCGTAGCCGAAGGAGCTCGTGTAGGAAGCGGTCGGCTGGCCGGAACGGCGGACAAGGTCCGTCAGGGTGACGGTGCGTCCGAGGTCGTCGTAGGTGGAGAGGGTCTGGGCGCCGGCCGGGTCGGCGATGGACTGCGTCTCGCCGTCGAGGTCGTAGGTGTAGAGCCACTTGGGGGTCACCCCGGCGATGGCCGGCAGGTCCTTCTCGACGAGGTTGCCGAGCTGGTCGTAGATGTTGGTGGCAGTGTTGCCCTTGGCGTCGGTGAGGGTCTTGGGGCGGCCCATGGCGTCGTAGTCGACGCGGGTGACGGCGGTGAAGGTGGCGCTCGCGTCGGGGGCGGTGTAGGTGTTGCCCGCGATGGCGAGGTGTTCCCCGGTGGCGTCGAAGCTGTGGGTGGTGGTGGTGATGTTGCCGGTCGGGTCCTTGGTCTCGGCCGTCTCGCCGAAGGTGTTGTAGCCGGTGCGGGTCTGCGGGGCGACGGTCAGCGTCAGGGGCTGGCCAGTCGCGCTGTTGAAGGTGGTGGTGGCCACCGGCGGCGCGGTCGTGACGGTCTGACGGCCCGCCTCGTCGTGGAGGTAGCCAGCGGTGTACGAGGCGGGAGTGGCACCGCTGGTGTTGCCGTTGGGGCTGGTCCGGGAGAGCAGCAGGCCGCGCTGGTCGTAGGTGAAGGTGGTGGTGGAGTCCTGCGGCGGGTTCTTGACGGTCTGTGCGGTGACGTTCCCCGCGATGTCGTAGGAGAAGTCGGTCTCCCGGGTCTGGGTGCCGTCCGTGGCCGTGGAGCGCAGGACGCGGCCGGCGGCGTCGTAGGCGTTGCTGCTGGTGCGGTTGAGCCCGCCGGGGTCGACCACCGTGCTCGCGGCGCGGCCGGCGGCGTCCCAGGTGTTGACGACCGTGGTCTTGCCGCCGCCGCTCACGCGCTGGACGAGGTCGCCGGCCGCGTCGTAGGTGTTCTTCTGCAGGACGACGTTGCGCAGGGTGCCGTCGAAGGCCTGGGCGGCGGGGTCGAAGGTGTGGAATCCGTCTGCGTCGATCTCGGAGACGGTGTTGTCGTCGTTGTAGTAGGTGTGGACGGTGCGTCCCATGCCGTCGGTGACGGTAGCCAGGCGTCCGGCGGGGTCGTAGGCGCGGGACTCGATGACCTGCCAGCCGGACGCGACCGGGTTGGTGGGGTTGCCGGTGAAGTTCTCGATGCCGGTCTGCTGGAGCTGGCCCATCGGGGAGTAGGAGTAGTGGTACCGGGTTCCGGCGGGGTCCGTCATGGTGGCGGTGTTGCCGTACGGGTCGTAGGTGTAGCCGGTGGTGCGGCCCGCCGGGTCGGTCGTGCCCGTGACCTGGCCGTAGGTGGGCGAGTAGGTCCAGGTGACGGTGCGTGGCTTGTCGCCGCCGGTGAGGTCGGCGGTGGTGCGGTTGGTGGTGTTGCCGTCCTGGTCGTACGTGGTGGTGGTGCTCGGTGTGTGCACCGTTCCGGTGACGGCGTCGGTGGTCGCGGGGTCGGTGCGGCCTGTGGGGTTGCCCTGGCCGTCCCAGCCGTAGGTGGTGGTGGCGGTGGTCGGGGTCTGTCCCGGGCCGCAGTTGGTGCAGGTCTCGGTCGCGGATATCAGGCGGCCGAGGTTGTTGTAGGTGTAGGTGGTGGTGAGGCCGAGGGGCGTGACGGTCTTGGTGAGGTCACCGGCCGCGTTGTAGTAGCGGTGGGTGCTCAGGTTCGCGGGTACCGATGCCGGGTTGGGGTAGGCGGCGTGGTCGACGGGCGGGGACTGCCAGGCCACCAGGCCGGGCGGCTGGGTGCCCGTGGTGGGCTCGCCGTCGCTTCCGACCGCGGGCTCCGTGCCGATGGTGCGGCCGGTGTAGGTGGTGCGGCCCTGGGGGAAGTCGGGGGTGGCCGGCGTGGTGGTGTCGCTGAGGTTGCCGTTGGCGTCGTAGGTATAGGTGGTGCGGTAGGTCGTGTCGCCTGGGGCGGCGGAGCGGGCGTCGGCGTGGTTGAGCAGGGTGTCGTTGGCGGCGCCGAGGTGGTCGGTGGTGGTGTCGAGGTAGTACTGGGAGTAGCTGGTCTGGCAGTGGGTCTTGTCCTGGCAGGTGGTGCGGGAGACGACGTTGCCGCGGGTGTCGTGTCCGGTGGTGGTGGTGTGCCCGTCTGGGTCGGTGACGGTATAGAGGTATCCGGCGGTGTCGTAGGTGTAGCGGGTGGTGTTGCCGTAGGCGTCGGTGCTGGCGACCTTCTTGGCGGAGCGGGCGTCGTAGCGCTGGGTCAGTGTGTTGCCGGTCGGGTCGGTGATGTTGACGCTGGTGACGGGGGTGGCGGTGCCGCCGTTGCCCATGGCGTTGTAGTGGGCGGTGACGGTGTTCGCGTCGAGGCGGGTCTGGTAGTAGGAGGCCTCGGCGATGGATCCGTTGAAGTGGGTTCCGGCCGTGTTGGGCCAGAAGCGGGTTTCGCCGGCTCCGAGGTAGGCGTACGCGGTGCCGTTGAAGGTGATCTTGTGGCCGCCGGTGTCGTTCGCGCTTTGCCGGCCGTCGAGGTAGAGGGTCTGGCCGGTGTCGTCGGCGGTGAGGACGGCCTGGTGCCAGGCGCCGTCGTTGACGGTCCGGTCGGAGGTGAGGGTGTAGTCGGCCGAGCCCATCCAGAACTGGCCGTGCAGGCGTCCGTCCGAGCCGACGTACAGGGCGTCGTCCCAGAGCCCGTAGGTGGGAGCCGGGGTGTCGGCGGGAAAGTTCTGGTAGCCGTAGAGGGGGCCGCCGGCGGTGGTCTTGAACCAGAGTTCGATGGTGGCGGGGCCCTGGGCGGGGGCGGTGTCGGTGGGGAGTCGGACGGAGGAGGTGGTGCCGTTGAGGACCGCGGAGCGCTGGTTGTCGTAGTCGCTGGAGGGGCCGTTGGCGTTGAGGGTGACATCCTTGTAGGTGCCGGAGGTTCCGTCTGGCAGGGCGGTGCCGAGCTGGTCGAGGGAGTACCAGGAGCCGGAGGGGTCGTTGAGGCGCCAGTAGCCGGCGGCGCCGTCCTGGACCACGGCGGCCCGGTAGGCGTCGGCGGCGGTCAGGCCGCTCCCGGTGGCCGGCGTGGTGGCGGCGCGGTACTGGGCGGCGATGGTTCCGGCGCCGAGGGCGTAGTTGTAGAGGGCGAAGTCGGAGAGCGCGCCGTTGAAGTGGCCGGTGGGGTCGGTGGGCTTGTTGGGCCAGCTGTCGGTGTATCCGGCGCCGAGGTAGGCGTAGGCGGAGCCGTTGTAGGTGATCGGGCGGGCGGAGGTGTTGTCGGCGGCCTTGGCGCCGTCCAGGTAGAGCGTCTGGCCGGTGAGGTCGCCGACGAGCGCGGCGTGGTGCCACTTGCCGTCGTTGACGGGTGCGGGTGAGACGGTGCCGTTGGCGGTGCTGCCGCTCCACAGGGCGCCGTAGAGCTTGCCGTCGGTGCCGACGTAGAGGGCCGGGTTCCAGCGGTCGGTGGTGCCGTTGGGCTTCGCGTCGAGGGGGAAGGACTGGTAGCCGTAGAGCACGCCCGGGCCGGTGGTGTTGAACCAGAGTTCGACGGTGGTCGAGCCGTAGGGCTTGGGTGCGAGGTTGCCCGGGAGCTGGATGTAGGAGGTGGTGCCGTTGAATCCGGTCGCGGCGGAGGTGCCCGAGGCCCACGGGCCGGTCCGGCAGCAGGTGGTGCTGTGGTTGCTGGCCTGGTTCTGGGCCAGCGCGGCGGACGAGACCACGTCGGTGACCTGGTTGCCGCTCCTGTCGTCCAGGCGCCAGTAGCCGCTGGGTTGGGCGTCGAGGATCGCGGAGTCGTACTGGGCGGCTCCGCTGGTGGTGGCGATCTGGTTGAGGGCGGTGACGCGGGCCTGGTCGAAGCCGTGCGGGAACACGGCGACGTCGGCTATCTGGCCCTTGTAGTGGCCGTCCGGGTCGGCCGGGGGGTTGGGCCAGCCGCCGAAGACCGCGCCCGCGCCGAGGAAGACGTGGCTGGTGCCGTTGGGGACGATGGTGCCGTTCAGCGGGCCGGCGGCCAGTGCGCCGTCGAGGAAGAGGCTCTGGGAGGTGGTGCTGTCGGCGGACAGCACCGCGAAGTGCCATTTGTCGTCGTTGACGGGAGCGGCGGTGGCCATGGTCTTCGTGGCGTCGCCCATCCACAGCTGGGCGCGCAGCTTGCCGCCCGCGTCGATGTACAGGGCGGGGTTCCAGCGGTCGGTCGTGCCGTTGGACCTGCCTCCGACCGGGAAGGACTGGTACGACAGGAGGGTACCGGTGCCGGTGGTCTTGAACCAGAGGCTGATGGCCCCGGGGCCTTGCTGGGGTGCGTAGGCGGCCGGGAGTTCGGCCCAGGAGGTGCTGCCGTTGAAGGTCGCGGCACCGGTGGTGCCGGAGAAGGGCCCGCTGCCGCCGAGGGCGACGTCGGAGTAGCTGCCGTTATTGGGGGTCGGGCGGGGGCTGTAGACCTGGTTGGCGGCTTGGACGCCGTCGCTCTCGGACAGTCGCCAGTAGCCGGTGGGCCGCGCGCCCATCACCTGTCCGCGGTATTCCTGCGAGGAGCCGGAGACGGTGGGCGTGCTCAGCTTCCAGGTGCCGCCGTTCTCGTCGGTGACCTGGGCGGCCCTGTCCTTGAGGGAGTCGTAGGCGACGGACAGGCGGGTCTTCCCAGAGGGCAGCTTCAGGCCCGTAAGCTCGGTCGACGTCTGGGTGCCGGCCTGCCAAAGCGCGGCGGCGGCCGGGGCGCCGAGTGCACGGTTGTAGAAGGCGACGTCACTCATGCTGCCGGTGAAGTAGCTCGCGTGCCCGGTGTAGTCCTGGTATGGCGTGTCGGACCACCCGGCGCTGATGAAGCCGCCACCGACCGCCTCCGAGCGCTGGCCCGGTGCCATGATCATGCCCGCGAGGCTACCCTGGGCCTGGCCGTCGAGGTACAGGGTCTGGGTGTTGCCCGCCGCCGAGAGCAGGGCGAAGTGCCACTTGCCGTCAGTGACGGCGGCGGTGGAGTCGATGGTGGTGGCGGAGCCGTTCCAGAACTTGCCGTGGAGCTTGCCCGACTGCCCAACGTAGAGCGCGGGCGTGTAGTTCGACGGTGTCGTGCCGTTGCCGGGGAAACTGTCCGCCTGGTAGCTGAACAGCACACCCCACGAGGAGGTTTTGAACCAGAGTCCGACCGAAGTGTAGGAAGACGCGTCGAGGACGCTCTGCGGCAGCGAGACGAAGCCCGACTTGCCGTCGAACACGGCGGCGGTGGCAGCGGCAGAGGCGGTGGCGGACGTGGGCCCGGGAGTACCGAGCGTGACACCGGTCGCCGAGTAGTGCGCGTTGTCGTTGCCCTGGTTCTCCACCACATCACTGGCCGCCGTGGTGCTGGCGCTCTCGCCGAGCCGCCAGTACGAGGCGGGGCTCGAGTCGAGCACCGCGGAGCGCAGATGCGAGCCCTGGCTGTAGCTGTAGGTGGTGCAGGGGCGCGCTGTATTGGCTCCGGCCGGGGGCGAGCAGACCTGGTCGAGCTCGTCGGGATTGGCCGTGCTGTAGGTGTACGCCCAGGTGAGGGCATTGTTCCAGTCGGTGCCCGAGACGGGGTCGGAGTAGACCGTCGCGACGTGGCGCTGGTCGGCCGTCCACGAGAAGTGCAGGGCGCGGTGGGAGGCCGTGTCCGTCACGGTGTCGAGCCGGCCGTTGGTGTAGTGGAGGGTCTGCTGGTGTCCCGCGGTATCCGTCACGGTCGACAGGGCATAGCCGTTGCCGGAGGGAGCGTGGAATTCGTAGCGGGTGCCGCCCTTGACCAGGAGGTCGTATCCGCCGCCGGCAGCCGCGGTCAGCGACTCGAACTCTCCTGGCGGCGGGGTGAAGACGGTGCCGCCGTGCGGGTTGGCGCCGAACCTGGCGGCGCGGCCGTTGGCGGTGGTGAGGACGACGGAGCCGGTCCCGTCCGCGTCCGGCTGCACGCGCATGTCGAAGGGGGATGTCCAGCCGGCGCCGAAGAGCGTCGTGGTGCGCGGGTCGAGCGAGTTGTAGGAGCGGGTGACGGCGAGCGCGGGCCCGACGGTCTTGATCTGGGCTTCGGTGGCCTCCGTGGTGTAGTTGCCGACCTTGGGGTCGAAGGTGCGGCCGGACTGGTCGCCGGCCGCTCCTCCCAAGTGGGAGGTGATCAGAGGCTGTTGGACCTCGGTCGAGAAGGCGGCCGTCTTCGACAGCGGGCTCTCGCCGACGTGGTCGCCGACCTTGGCGTTCCACAGGTAGCTCTTGCCCCATTCCAGGAGCCCGGCCGGGACCGCCCAGGAGGTGCTCGGCTGCCACCCCGACTCGGCGAGCAGTTGCGGAGTGCCGGAGGAGGGGTTGGTGTAGACGAGGAAGTCGTAGTCCAGCCCGCGGCCAGGGTAGTTGTCCGGGTCGTGTCCGGTCGCGTAGAGCTGGGGCTGCAGCACGCCGACGACGGAGTTCGACAGGGGTGCCATCACGTCGAGCTGCGGAATGACGTTGCGTGACTCGACCCACGTACAGGTGTGGTACGGGACGCCGAAGTCGTCCTTGAGCGAGTAGGTGCCGTTCACCAGACCGTCCCAGCACAGCTGGTACCTGGTTCCAGGCGCCATCGGCGGGATGGTGGCGGTGAACGTCGTCGTATCCCCCGTCTTGACCAGCCCGGGAACCCCCGTGGTGGTGCCCGCGCCCGGCCAGTACTCCTTCCAGTTCGCGTCGAAGAACCTCGGACGGACCTGCATGCTGCTGGAGTTCCACCAGTTCGCCGCGAGGTTGGTCATGGTGACCTGCTGCGAGCCGGGGGAGATCGCGGTCGGCGGGATGTAATCCGGCGGGACGGAGTAGCTCGCGGCCCAGTCGACGTAGGTGAGCTTCAAGAACGGCGGGTGCTGGGTGTTGACGCTGTCGAACTGCTTCCAGGCCTGGATGTCGCTGTTGTCCGCCGTCAGTGCGAAGCCGTAGTTGCCCCCGCCGTGGGTCCAGCTGTTGACGAGCTGGACTCCGGCCGTGGTCGGGTCGCCGCCGAGGTTGAACGGCACGGTGACGGGCGAGCCCGGGCAGTAGTTGCTGTTGGGCGCGGTGAAGTTGGCGGAAGCGATCACCGCCGGGTCGAACGGCACCTGGGAGAAGTCGGTGACGCCGGAAGGGTCCCAGGGGGAGGTGATGGCGTGCACGGCGACGTCCCGAGCCTCACAGCCCCCGCTCCAGATGGCGTTAAGGTCCAGCTCGGCCTTCTGGACGTACATGTTGCCCAGGTTCGCGCCGAGCGAGTCGAAGACGAGGTAGCTGGTGTCGTAGGAGGCTCCGCCGTTGTAGCTGCCGGTCTTCAGGCTGCTCTCGTTGGCGTGGTTCGTCGCGCTGTTCGACACGAGGTAGGTCGAACGCGTGGCGCCGATCTGCCCGGTGGGGTCGACCTTGACCGGGAAGACCCGCTTGGGGTCCTTCAACCAGGCGGCGTCGAGGTCCATCTGCAGGGCGGGCCGGCCGTCCACTGTGGTCAGCTTGTAGGTCACGGCGTCGGAGAACACGCCTTCGCCGGAGTGCGGGTCGAGCGCCGAGTCCTCCATGAACCCGTGCGGGATGGTCATCCGGACCTTGCCGGCCTCGTCGCTGAAGCGGACGTTCCCGGCCGCGTCCAGGGAGGCCGTCAGCCCCGTGGTGTTCAGTGGGAACACCCAGGTCGTCGGCGCGGCCGTGCTGTGCAGGACCAGCGACTCCTTGATGCCGGTCGCCAGGGTGTTGTAGACGACGTCGGAGTCGGTGAGCGCCCCGGGGTAGGTGAGCGTGTTCGCCGACGCGGCGGCACCGACCGGCTTGGCGCCCCGGAGGCTGTAGGAGACCCGGTGGCCGGCGTCCAGGGTCCAGTCGATCAGTGCGTTGCCGTCCGCGTTCGGCGAGAAGCTGAGGAGCTGGTCGTTGGCCGCCTCGGCCCACCTGTTGTCCCGGCGGCGCGACAGGCCGGTGTCGATGTTCTCCCAGGTGCCGTCCGGCTTCTTGAAGTGGACGGGCTGGCTGTAGACGCGCATCGTCTTGGTGCCGTCCGGGTTCTGGAAGACCGAGGTGGTGGGGGTCCTGGCCTGTGTGACCTCAGTGGCTCCGGCAGCGGGGTCGGACGGGCCGACCCAGGCGGCCGGCGAGTCCTTGGTCGGCGCGACCTGCCCGGCGGCGCCTTCTCCCTGGCTCTTCGGGGATCCGTCCGCGCCCTTCGCCTGACGCCTGGGCAGGTCGGGGGGCGTCACCTGCTCGCCCTTCACCGGCTTCTGGGCGTCGGACGTGTGCGGCTGGCCGCTGTCCTGGTGGTCCAGCTTCTCGGGTAACTCCCCGGGGGCGGGAACATGGCCCGCCGACACGCCACCGTCTGAGTGTCGAGAGGTCTCTCCCGCACCGACCTGGTGCCCCTTCCGGTCGGCATCGTCCGAACGCTGCTGTGGTACCTGGGGAGCCCCCGCCGATGCGGCTGGCGACGGGGCGTGCTCGCGGGCGAAGGCCTCCGCAGGCTGGAGCGCCACCGCCTGCAGCAGGGTCAACGACAGCATCGCTACGAGTCCACGCCGCATCACCGAATCTGACGCTCCGCCTGATGGGGCTGCCGCGCTCCGCTTACGACGGGCCGCGCGCTGGGGGAGGCTCCCGCCCCCAAGGCCCAACGGCTTTTGCGATTCACGGCGTAACAAGCGGCGCACGGCCGACCCTCCGAAGAAACGAGTCTTTGACCTCCCATCAGGCAGGCCCGCAGATCTTCTATCGACCACGACCGCTTCGGGTCCAGTGCGCAACCACCGCCCGGCATCCGAGATGCCGGGCTATCACCCGCTTTGCCTTCAAATGGTCCTGGCAAAAGTTCTGCAAAGCACGGTCCCGACGCTTCATCCCGAGGCTTCCGACAAGGCGTGTGTGTATAAGATCGCCACCGATCTAGGAACCCTCATGCCTTCTTGAATCACCAGCACTCCGCCCCAGGAGAACCACCGATGGCCGCAATACGCCGGTTTTTCCATGCCTGCGGTGTTGCCGTATTCACCGCGTCCATCCTGGTCGCCGGAACACCAGTCAGCAATGCCGGAAGCATCCGTTCCAGCGAATGGCCGCTGGACGCCGAACACTTCAAGGCCGACCAGGTCTGGTCGATCAGCCGCGGCGCCGGAACGACGGTCGCTGTCGTCGACAGCGGGGTTTCGGCCTCACATCCCGACCTGGCCGGACAAGTCCTTCCCGGAACCAGCCTGATCGGTGACGGCGACGACGGCCGGACGGACACCTCGGGCGAATCCCATGGGACTGCCATCGCCGGCATCATCGCCGGCACGGGCGGCCCGGCGCCCGGTGAGGGGATGACGGGCCTCGCGCCGGGCGCGAAGATCCTTCCAATTCGCGTCAGCAGCGGGAACCAGGTCTCTGCCCCCTTGGTCGCACGGGGCATCGTCTGGGCGGTGGACCACGGTGCACGGGTCATCAACGTCTCCCTCGGCGCACCCAATCCGGACCCCCTGCTCAGACAGGCCGTCACCTACGCCATGGGCAAGGACGCCGTCGTCGTCGCATCGGCGGGCAACGAGGGCGACCGAGGGAATCCACCGATGTATCCGGCCGCTTTCCCCGGAGTCGTATCGGTTTCCGGAGTCAACGAGACCGGCGATTTCTGGAAGACCAGTGAATCCGGCCGCGGCATCGTCGTAGCGGCACCCGCCGCCGAGATCTACTCGACCAACAACCAGGGCCGCTACGTGAAGGCAGACGGCACGAGCTACGCGGCGGCCTACGTCTCGGCCACTGCCGCACTCATCCGCTCTGCACACCCGGATTTGACAGCCGGTCAGGTGATTCACCGGCTCATCACCACGACGGTCGAGCGGAACAACCGCCCTGACCCGAAACTCGGTTTCGGAAGAATCGACCCGATCTCGGCACTTTCCTCCACCGACGATGGCAACCTCGAGAATCCCCTTCTCCACGAATCGCACGAAGCGGTTGATGCCGACTCCGATTCGGATTCCGGCCTGCTCATCGTCGTCGCATCGTCCACCGGAATCGTCCTGGCTGCCTGTGCAGCAGCCATCCTCCGGCGCAGGTCCCGCGGTCGTGCAAAGGCCCGGGATACCGGGCCGCCAAGGCCCGTCATGAACGCGTCCGGCAAGTCTCCCCGACCGAGGCCCCGTTCCGGCACATCTTCACGCCCGTCCGCACACACGTCCCGGTCCAAGCGGCACAGCTGACCCGCTCCCCGCCCCAGGAGGGCCCGCCCCATGTCCCTGCGTCTGCGCCCCGGCCGCCGAACCCTGCTCATCGCCTCCCTGGTCGTCGCTGCCGCTGCCACCGCACTCGGCTACGTGCTGTTCACGGGCGACGGAACGCCCCGCGCAACCGCCGCCAACGCGAACGACGTGTCGGGACGAGCAACCGCGTGCCTAGCCGCGGACAGCACGAGCTCGACGGGCAGTGACACCGTCACCGGGATCTGGTCCGCCATGCAGTCTGCCGGGGCGCAGCACAGCACCAACGTCCAGCAGATGATCGAACCAGCGACCACCGCAGAACAGGCCGCTCCGCACCTCGCGGGACTACTCGCTCAGCACTGCGACCTGATCGTCACCGTCGGCGCGCCCTTCGGCCAGGCGACCACCCGCATCGCCTCGGCCGCACCGTCGGTCCCGATCATCGCCGTCGACTCGACGCTGTCCGCCTCGCCCGCCAACGTCACCGTTCTGGCCGGCCCCGACGCCGCAGCGCGGATCACTGAGCGGATCGGCAGCCTGCAGGGGCACGCAGTGGGGTCGTGAGACGCCGCCGGGGCCGGTCCCGTCCCCGCAGCCGGGGCTGCCGGGTCCCTCAGGGGGGATCAGCCGCTGACGGCCTCGGCGTGCCGGTGGAGGGCCGTCTGCTGGCGCGGAGGCGATGCAGACGGCGCGCGCCGACGCCGAGCGCCCGGCACGGGTCGCGGCCGTCCTGGAGACCTGGGCGGCGGCGCAGGCGGGCGCTCGCGAGGGCCCGGTGCGTCAGCCGCGTTGCCGGCCAGGGCGTTTCCTGGTGCGTTCCTTCGCCCAACCGATCAGCGCCGGGACCAGGAGGACTGCGAGGGCGGTGTCGACCCGGCCCATCCACACCTGCGTGGCCGCACTCGGCAGTTTGCCCAGTTTCGGGGCGACCTGGCCTGATGGGTCGGTGGTGACGACGACGATCTCGCCGACCTCCCTCGAACCGCCGAGGTCTCCCGTGGCCGTCCCATTGATCGGCGGACCGTCCAGGGCCTCCAGCGTGTACACCTGGTAGTCGGTGTTGTCGGCGTTGAACTTCGTCTGCACCTTGGCTATCCGGGCGTGCTGCTCCAAGCCGTGATCGCGCAGCGCCCGGGCATCCAGCAGGGCGATGTGGACGAACAGCATGGCCGTGGCGATGGCGCCGAGCGAAGCCATCCACCTGGCCGGGTCGTCGCGCCGCACCACCCAGGTGAGGTAGACGGCCGTCAGGACGAGCAACACCAGCACCGGGACGCCCACCTGATTGCGGGTACGGTGGGCGAAATCCGCCAGCGTGCGAACGCCGAAGAACACCACGCCACCCAACAACGCCGCCAGTGCCGCGTTCCAGGCCGCCCGTCCCACCGTGCGCATCGTCCGCCTCCCCAGCTCCCCGCACACCCCGGATCCCACGGCATGTGCCCCCGTGCTGTCATCCGAGCCTTCCCTGGCCCGACGAGCGTACGAGCGAACCGGGGCGGGCCACTTCGCCGAGGATGAAATCCGGGTGCGGGGGCCGAGCGGTGCCGGGAAGTCGACGGTGGCCGCGCGGCTGCGGGCCGCCGAGCACGCGTTTCCCGCAAGCGTGGCCGGGCAGGGCGGGATTCAGAACGGGGGTGCGTCGGCCCACCGGCGTGCGGTCGGCATGGGAGGTGGCGAGGGCTCGGTGTGCTGAAGGCGGCTCAGGGCCTCCGCGGTGCGGCCGAGGTCGATGAGGTAGCCGGCCAGGTCATACCGGTTCGTTCGGCCGTACGGTTCGAGGTCGTGCGGTTCGAGGTCGTGCGGTTCGAGGACGGCGACGGCTTCCTCGGTTCGCCCGGCGCCGGCCAGGAGGCGGGCGACGTCGGAGGCCGCGAACGCGGTGGCTCCTTCGGGGTGCGCCCGGGCCTGCTCGACCGCTTCGTCGACACCGTCGTCGGCGGCGATCAGCGGCAGTCGGATCCGGAACAGGTCCCACTCCTCCTCGCTGCCGCGGCGGGCTCTGAGGCCGTCGAGGTGGGCCAGGCCGTCCTGGGGGCGGCCGTGGTCGAGGCACAGGTCGGCCAGGGTATGGAGGATCCAGTCCTCGCCGGGCCGGGCGTCGGCCTGGGCGCGCATCACGTCGATCGCCGCGTCGCCCCGACCGTGCCGGGCCAGGAGCTGCGCGAGTTCGAAGGCCGCGTTCGGATCCTGGGCCGCAGGCCCGGCGGCCTGCTGGTACACGGCGATCGCGCCCTCGACGTCGCCGCGTTCCTCCAGCAGTTCCGCGAGCCGCTGCGCCGCGTCGCCCAGGTCCTCGGTTGCCGCGTAGGCGCGCAGTTCCCCGATCCGGCCCTGCCGGGCCAGCAGGTCGGCGAGCTGGTCGCGGCCGTTGACCGAGGTGATCCGGCGGCGGAGCAGCAGGGCGACGGCCTCGTCGACGCGGCCCTGGCGCTCGCGGATCGTCGCGAGCAGCCCGATCGCCGTGTCGGGGTCGAGACCGCGGCAGCACCAGGGGCCGTCACACCGGTGCTCGGCCGGGATCCGGGCGTCGAGCAGCTCAGCGGCCTCGTCGTCGCGGTCGACGTCAGCGGCGATGTCGACCAGGGCCTGGGCGAGGGACCGGTCGTCGATGTGCGGGAGCAGCAGGGTGAAGGCCTCCTCGGCGCGTCCGTGCCGGGCGAGCAGGCGGGTGTAGGACTTCAGTGCCATCGGGTGTCCGAGCGCCATTCGGGCCCGGGTCAGCTCGATCGCCTCCTCGATCCGGCCCCAGCCCTCCAGCAGGGCGGCGGTGGCTTCGGTGGCCGTCCACCAGCCCGTCGCGGCATAGGGGGGCGAGTACCTCCAGCGCCTGTGCCTGCCGGCCCTGTTCGGCGAGAAGTCCGGCCCATGTCCGCGCGCAGAACCACTCCCCTCGCCCGGCCTGTTCCTCCACCACAGCGGTGTGGCCGCGTTCCAGCAGCCGTGCGACCAGCTCCGGCGGAATGCAGCCGGACCGCGTACGGGTCCGGCGCTCAAGATCGGCGGCGTCCATGGCGACGTACCGTAGCGCTCGCCCCCGACACCACACGGCGCGGCAGGCCTGCGGCCGCACGACAGCACGGCCACGGCGGGGAACAGCGTGCATGAGCCGGCCCGGGCCGTTCGGTCACGGGCCCGGAAATGCGGCGCGGAGCTCGTAGTGGAGGTCTTCGAGGCGACCGGCGCCCCGGCTGCCGCGGTTCCTGATGCTGCGACGGACCTCCTCGATGACCGGCGTGCCGCGTTCGTCGCCGCGCAGGGCCAGAGCGGCGGCGGCTTCCAGGCGGGCGTCGAAGTCGGGGTCGGTGAGGTGGGCCGCCAGCACGCCGCGCAGGGCGGGGTTGTCGACGGCCGAGCGGGTGAGGGCGTGGAGCGCACTGGTCCGGGTGACGGGGGCAGGATCGTCGGCCAGACGCAGCAGGACGGCGAGCGCTTCGGGGCGGTCCGTCAGGAGGCCGGGGAACGCCAGGGCGACGCAGTGGCGGACAGCCGGGTCGGGGTGGTCGGCGTGGGCCAGGACGGCCGGGAGCTCCTCGCGGGAGCAGTAGCCGGTGAAGGCCGCGATGACGGCGCGCAGGGCGTACGGGTCCTGCTCGGTGTCCAGCCGGGGCCGGAGGAACTCGACGGCTGCCCTGCCGAACGGCGGCTCGTCGTCGCCGTTGTCGGGGTTGAGGCCGAAACCGAGGAAGTTGATCACGTCGAGCGCGAAGCGCCGGCGGTCGAGCGAGCCGGCCTCCCCCGCCTCCCCGGCGCCCTCGGCCACCGTACGGGCCCAGTCGAACCTCTCCTGGCTCTCCGGCCCGGCGATCCGGAACAGCGAGGCGAACCAGTCGTCGTGCTCCGGATCGGCATGGACCAGGGCACGGGCCATCAGCTCGTCCGGCGTGCGGGGGATGCCGAGCCTCGCCTCCAGGTCGGTGATGACCGCCCGGTGGGCCGGGGGCGGCACGGACCCGGCACCGGCCCCGGACTCCAGTGCCGCCCGGGCCGCCCGCAGCGCGCGGCGGTGCGCGCTGTCGGCGCGCAGCGGGTCACGTTCGGGGGACAGCAACGCGTTCAGAACCCAGTAGGCGCCGTTCTCGGCGGCCCAGGTGACCGGGTCGACGCCCCCGGCCCAGGGGCGGGCCGGATCGACGCCCCGCGCGACCAGGCGGTCGACGACTTCGTGGCGCCCGGCGTGCGCGGCGGCGGCCAACAGGGTGACGCCGCCGTCGCCGAGGAGTTCGTCGTACGCCGCGTCGTTCAGGAAGACGTCCTCCAGGAATTCGAAAACCGCGGTGTCGTCGCCGCACTCGATGGCGGCCAGCAGGGAAGGCAGGTCCACCGGCCGATCATGCCCGCCGCCCGAACGCCGGGGCGAACGGTTTTGCGCCCCACAGCCCCGGCATCCCGGTCGACCGACAACACCCGCATGGTCCGCAAGGGCGGGGCGCGCGGCGCTGAGCTCGGTGGCTGATACCCGGGGCCGGGCCTCTCCCCCTCCCACGCCGTCCGGCAGTTCTCGGCCGACCCGTGAACTCCCGGCCCGGGAACACGACTCGACGCATCACCGGGGCGCCGCGGATGGCCCCGGCCCGGCGCTCAGGCCGCTGTGGCGAGTGCCCGGGCGGGCCGGGTCTGCTCGTAGGCGTGGCCGACCCGCAGGAGCGTGGGCTCGTCGAGGGGCCGGCCGTCGCGGTCGGGGCGGACCCGGCCGCTCTGGTGAACTGGGACGGTCCGGCACCGCGCAGCCCGCGGGCCGTGCCCGCTTCGCCCCGGCCGGCCGTGGACGTCGCGCTGCCCGGCGGCGGGGTCTTCGACGGCTCCAGGTGCGGCGCCAAGGGCTTCCACCACTTCGAGCCGGCGCCCGCGGCCTTCACCTTCGACGCCGGACCGGAGCCGGACGCCGCACCGCCGGGGCCGCAACTCGTCCTCGGCTCCTACGGGTTCTCGCGGAACTCGGCGACGGACCCCGGGCACTTCACCATCGGCCTGCTGCTCGGTCCGGGCTCCGGCAGCCGCGCGCTGGACCTGTCCGCGCCGCTCGGTCCGCAGGGCGTGGCGGTGGAGATCGAGGGCCCGGACGGCCTGGTCGGCGGGGCCCACGGCCTGCCGGTCACGCACGAGGACGACGCCCCGTCCGGCGCGGGTGGCACCGTCCGCGTCGGGCCGGAGGGCGGCGCCTCCGTGCAGGTGACCCTCCCGGCCGCGGCCCTGTGCCCGGGCTTCGACGGGTTCGCCGTCCAGCAGCGGCTGGTGGCGCCGACCGACGCGCACAACAGCACGACCGGTCAGCCGCTGTACCGGCTCACGGTGTCGATCTCCGATCCGGCGATCGGCGCGCTGCGGCGCCGGGTGGGCTCGGCGGTGCCGGGCGACGTGCTGGCGACCGACAACCGGGTGCCCAGCTGACCAGGGGCGCCTGAGGGAAGGTCAAGGCCGTCCGGGTCGCGGGTCCGTACCGGCGGCGGGCGGCGGCGGGGGGGCGGGGCCCATCGGCCGAGGCCCGGGAAACTTCTTCTCGCCGGACCGATGAGTTCGGACGGTGGCGGCGGTCATACCCGAGTACGCAACGACAGCCGCCCCGGGAGACCTGAAATGTCCAGCACCGTCATCGCCATGAAGTCCAGCAAGGCCGTCGTCCGGTCGGTCTGGACGCTGCGGATCCTGCTCGCGCTCTTCTTCGCCCTGGCCAGCGCGCTGCCCAAGCTGCTCGCGCTCCCCGCCGCCACGACCGTCTTCGACGCCATCGGCTGGGGTCACTGGTTCATGTACCTGACCGGGCTGGTGGAGCTGGCCGGGGCGGTCGGCCTGCTGGTCGGGCGGCTGGCCGGGCCCGCCGCGACGGCACTCATCGTCTTCCTGGCCTTCGCGTTCGTCGCCCAGCTCACCGCGATGCACGGGGAGAACGCCGGGACCCCGTTCCTGTTCATGGTGCCGCTGGCCGTCATCGCCTGGAACCGGCGCGCCGAGACGGCCGAGCTGCTCGGCCTCCGGCGTTGACCGGGAGCCCGCAGGAACCGCCCGTACGGGCACGGCACCGCGGCGCAGCCGACGACGAGGCGCTCCGGTGGGGGGCGGGTACGCTGCCCGGCCGTCACTTCTGGAAGGGGCTCGGTTCCCAGGCCTTCCCGCCGGTCGGGTAGCGGTACAGCGGCCGGCCCTTGACCGCGCTGGTGCGGAACGACGCGCCCTCGGTCGGGCCGATGGACAGGGTGCCGGTCCGGTTGCCGCTGGACCACTCCAGCTCCAGGTACCAGCTGACGTCGTGGGAGGTGGTCTCGGCGTTGACCTCGATGACTTCCGGGTCCCGCTCGCTCACCTTGACCGGCAGGCCGGTGCCGCCCTCGGGTACGACCGGACGGGGGCGGGCCGCGTCCAGGTCGAGGTCGAAGGAGTGGACGTCGACTCCGCCGCCGCAGCCGTCGGCCATGGAGTAGGCGTTCCAGGCCAGTGGGGCCGCGGTCCGGACGATGCGGACGTTGAGGGCGGTCAGCACCACGGTGTCGCTGCTGGTGCCTTGCACGGTGAGCTCGATCGACTGGTAGTGGCCGGGGACCGCGCCGACCTCGGAGACCCAGGCGGGGACGTCCACCACCGCGGGCGGGCGGGGGACGTCCGACGGCGGACGGTCGACCAGGTACCGGTCGCACTCGGCGTCCCGGAGGGACGGGCGGACCGCGACGGTGATCGGGGCGCCCGTGCCCTGGGCCGCGGCGCCGGCCGCGGGTGTGGGGGCGGACGCCGGGTCACCGGCCCGGTGGGTCTTGAGACCGGTGGCGACGGCCCCGATGGTGGTGAGCACCACGACGGCCGTCACGGCGGCCAGTACGCTCCGCCGCCGCCGAGGCGGCGGCGGCGTTGCGGGGGTGTGCGCCGGGGTGGGCCTCTCGTCCTCGCCGACTCCCCCTGTGGCCGGTGCCGGGGTCGGCGCCGGTGTCGGTGCCGGTGCCGGTGTCGGTGCCGGTGCCGGTGTCGTGGGGGTCTGCGGTGCCGCGGGCCCGGCGGGTGCGGGCGTCTGCCGGGTGCCTCGCGCGGCGTGGGCGATGCCCCACAGCCGGTAGAGCTCGGCGCGTTCCTCCTGGGTCGCCCCGCACAGCCGCGCGAGGCGCTCCAGCGGGTCGAACTCCACCGGAATCACGTCGCCGTTGCAGTAGCGGTGCAGGGCCGACGTGCTCACGTGCAGCCGCTTGGCCAGCGCGCCGTAGCTGAGGCCCGAGCGGCTCTTCAGCTCCTGGAGCAGCCGCGCCACCCCATCCGACTCCCTCAACTCGCCGTTCCCCTCTGGCACTGTTCCTCCACCCGTTCCCCGGCTCCGGCAGGCAAGCACGCCGCAGGCCGTCCCCCGGTTCCCCCGAGGTGGCCGACGGCATCGGCCACGCTCTCCCGGCGCCCCTCGCCGCGTCCCAGGAAGGTTACGTCTTCCCAGCTCACATGGGGCAGGGACGTCCCCGCGTCCCTGATCGCCGTCCCACCGTTGCGGCGGGGACGGACCGGCTCGCAAGCTGACGGCGAACACCGAGAGGGAGCAACTGTGAGCACTGTTCGGGCGGCCCGGGCCGCGATACGCACCAACGACCGTCTCCACCGCGGCGCGGTGGCACTGGCGATGGGCGGGGTCCTGCTGATGTCCGCGGCCTGCGGGGACGGCCAGGGCAAGAGCGCCGACACCCCCGCCTCCGACACCGCCGCGTCCGGCACCCCGTCCGGCACGCCCGGCGGGGCGGGCGCCGACGCGGCGACGCCGAGGACGTCGGCCGCGGTACTGGACGTGGAGCCCAAGGACGGGGCCCGGGCGGTCGCACCGACCGCGCTGCAGGTGACCGTCTCGCACGGCAGGCTCACCGCCGTCGACGTGACCGACAAGGACGGCAGGCCCGTCCAGGGCTCGATCACCCCGGACGGCACCGGCTGGAAGCCCGCCGCCGCGCTCGCCCCCGGCACGACGTACACGGTGAACGCCCAGGCGAAGGACGCCGACGGCCTGGTCTCCGCGGCCACCAGCGCCTTCACCACCGTCTCCCCCGGCAAGCAGGTGTCCACCAACGACAACATCGCCGACGGCCAGACCTACGGCGTGGGCATGATCGTCAAGGTGGACTTCAGCAGCAGGGTCGTCAACAAGGAGGCCGTCGCCAAGGCCATCACCTTCGAGACGAGCGACGGCACCGAGGTGAAGGGCCACTGGTTCGGCGACGACCGGATCGACTTCCGCCCGGCGCAGTACTGGAAGCCGGGTACCAGGGTCACCGTCCACTACCGGCTGAAGAACGTCGACGTCGCCCCCGGCGTCTGGGGCGACGTCGACAAGGACGAGCCGTTCGTCATCGGCCGCTCGCAGGTCTCCACCGCGGACGCCGCCACGCACCTGATGACGGTCAGGCGGGACGGAAAGGCCACCACCGTGCCCGCCACCCTCGGCGACGACAAGCACCCCTCCTGGGGCGGAACCATGGTCGTCATGTCCAAGGAGAAGGTCACCCACATGAACTCCCAGACCGTCGGCATGGGCAGTGAGTACGACATCCCCGCCGCCCCCCACGCGATGCGGCTGACGAGGAGCGGCACCTACCTCCACGGGAACTACTGGTACAAGGGCGACCCGTTCGGCAAGGCCAACACCAGTCACGGCTGCGTCTCGCTCAAGGACGTGGAGGGCGGCAGCGACTCCTCCCCCGCCGGGTCGTTCTTCAACAGTTCGCTGATCGGCGACGTCGTCACGGTCGTGAACACCAAGGAGAAGACCGTCGCCCCCGACAACGGCCTCGGCGGCTGGAACCTCCTGTGGGCCAACTGGTAGCACCGCCGGCCGGTGACCGGCTCGCGACGTACCGGCGGCCGGCGACCGGGGGTTTCCGAGGGAAGGTCAAGACCGTGCGGGTCACGGGTCTGTACCGGCGGCGGGCGGCGTCGGCGGTGCGCGGCGGCGGTGCGCGTCGGCGGTGCGGGCCGGTGTTCGGGCAGGTCGGCGGCGGGGTGCGGCACGGTGCGGCGGGCCAGGGCGGGGGTGGTTCGCGGCCGTACGTGTCACAGCACTGTCCTGGGGGCGGCCCGGGCGGAACGGTTCGTGCGGGAGGGCGGTCCCGGTCTTCGGAAACCCGCTCGCACCGAGCACCGGGCCCTGCCCGTCCCACCCGGAGGAGAACACCGTGCGCGTCCGCAAGCCCGCCTTCGCCGTCCTGGCCGTCGCCGCCGCCCTCTCGCTCACCGCCTGCCAGGACGACCAGGCGGGCAGCGCGCAGGGAGCCCCGACCGCGGCGCCGACCGCGTCCACCGGGGCCGCCCCCGGCGGCGGTCCGGCCACCGGCGGGGCGGGCAAGGGCACTCCGGCTTCGGGCGGGACGGGGAAGGGCAGCACGGCGCCCACCACCGCGCCAGCCGGCTCCGCCGGGGCCGGGAAGAGCGCCAAGTGCCGGACCGCGGACCTGACCATCACGGCCGCGGAGCGCACCGTCACCGGCGACGCCGAGAACACCGTCGTGGTCGAGCTGAAGAACCACAGCGGCAAGGACTGCGCGCTCTCCGGGTACGCGGGCGTCGACCTGAAGACCTCCGCGGGCACGGTGTCCGCGAAGCGCTCCGGCGAACCGGTCGTCGCGGGCATCGTGGCGAACGGCAAGTCGACCTACTTCGGCATCAGTTACCCGGCCAACACCTCGGGCGGCACCGGCGTGCGGATCACCGGCCTGGTGGTGACCCCGCCGGACGAGACCCAGTCGGTCACCCTGCCCTGGCCGGGCGCCGGCTCGCTGCCCGTCACGGACGGCAGCGGGGCGCCGGTGAAGATCGGCCCGATGGGGAGCGCCGGCCAGGGCCAGTGACCCGAGTTCAGGCCCAGGGATCGTCCGGAGCGCGGACCGGTGCGGCCGTCGCGGTCTGACCGGTCGGGGTCAGCCGGAGCGGGGGCCGTCCGGAACGGGCGTGGCACGCCAGGCGTCCGCGAGCACCTCCATGACCACCAGGCGCATGGTGACGTCGGCCTCCGGGAAGTACCGCTCGGTCTCGCCGATGGGCGTGAAACCGAAGCGCGTGATCGCACGGACGGCCTCGCTGTTCTCCACGGACGTCATGCTCCACACCCGGGTGAGACCGAGCCCGGCGAAGGCGAGTTCGAGCATGAGCCGGCCGATGTCGGTGGCGCACCCGGTGCCGCGCAGGTGCCGGGCCATGGTGAGGACGCCGGCGTAACCGGTGGTCGCGTCCTCGACGTCGAGGCGGATGCCCCCGACCGGCTGGTCGTCGCCCCGCAGGCAGGCGGCCAACTGGTAGTGGCGGCGCGGCACTTCAGCGGCGGTCGCGATGGCCTGGGCGAGCTTGCGCCGGATCCGGGTGTCGTCCATCACGCCGGTCGACAGGTGGCGCATCCCGTCCGCGTCGCCCCAGACCGAGCGCATGGCGGCGAGGTCGTCGGCGCGGTGGTCCCGCAGCCGTACGAGAGCGGTCTCCAGCGCCGGCAGCGCCGTGCGTGCGTGGATGGGGGTGTCATTCATGTCCGAACTCCGACGAGTTGGTGTGTGGTTGCGCGCAGCGTGCCCCGCGCGGTGCTGGTCCCAGCAGAGCAGCCGCGTGTTGACGTCCGATCAACGCCGCCCGCGGACGACCCTCGTCACGGACACCCTCGCGCACGCCGGCGAGTGACCGGGCCGGGTGCTGCGGGTCAGGGCGAGGCCGGGCGCCCGGGGTGGGTGCGGACGGCGGGCTGGTCGCCGTGGGGCGCGAAGAGGTGGAGGATCTCGACGGCGGTGCTGCCTGCCGGGCCGAACCAGTGCGGCTCGCCGGTGTCGAACTCGGCCGCTTCGCCGGGGTGGAGCGTGTGTTCGTGGTCGCCGAGGATCAGGCGCAGCTCGCCGGCGAGGACGTAGAGCCACTCGTAGCCCTGGTGGGTGACGGGTTTCGGTTCGCGGGGCGCCAGGATCTGTTTGAACACCTGGACCCGGCCCGGGTATGGGGTCAGGGGGACGAGGATGCTGCCGTGGTCCTTGCGCAGGGGTGTGAGGTGGACGCGGGGGTCGCCGGTGGCCGGGGCGGCCACGAGTTGGTCGAGGGGGACGCGGTGTGCGCGGGCGAGGGGGATGAGCAGGTCCAGGGTCGGGCGGCGGTGGCCTGATTCGAGGCGGGAGAGCGTGCTGATCGAGATTCCGGTCGTGGTGGCCAGCGCTTCCAGGGTGAGTGCTCGGTCGCGGCGCAGGGCGCGCAGCCGGGGGCCGATGCCGTCGAGGATCTGTTCCAGTTCTGCGTCCACGTCGTTCAGTCTGGACTCGTTTGCGGTCTTCGCAAAAATGCTGGTCGGTGGTGGTCGGTCTGCCGGAGCCTGGCCGGGTTGGTGCTCCCGGAGGCGAGAGGCGGACCCTTGACCGCGACGATGACCCACCCCGTTCGGCCTGTTCTGAGTGCGCGAAGGCGGTGGACGGTGCTGGCGGTGTGCTGCCTGAGCATGTTCCTGGTGGGTCTGGACACCACCGTCGTGAATGTGGGCCTGCCCGCGATCGGGCGCAGCCTGGGCGTGGGGGTGCGCGGTCTGGAGTGGACGGTGGATGCGTACACCGTCGTGCTGGCCGGGCTGTTGATCTCCTCGGGTGCGGTGGCGGACCGGTTCGGGCGGCGGCGGGTGTTCCGGTGCGGGCTGGCGGTGTTCGGTGCGGCGTCGGTGGTGTGTGCGGTGGCGCCTTCGGTGGGCTGGCTGGTGGCGGCCCGGGCCGTTCAGGGTGTGGGTGCGTCGATGCTCGGTCCGGTGGCGCTGGCGATCGTGGTGAACGTGATGCCGGATCCGCGGGAGCGGGCGCGGGCGATCGGTGTGTGGGCGTCGGTCTTCGGGCTGAGCATGGCGGTGGGCCCGGTCACCGGTGGCGCGCTGCTGGCGGGGCTGGGCTGGCGGTCGTTGTTCTGGGTGAACGTTCCGGTGATCGTGGTCGCGCTGGTGCTCAGTGCGGTGCTGGTGCCGGAGTCGCGGGGGGTGCGGGCGCGGCGGCTCGACGTGCCGGGGCAGGTGTTGCTGACGGTGGCGATCGCGGTCGGTGTGGGTGCGCTGATCGAGGGTCCGCGGATCGGCTGGGGGTCGCCGCTCGCTCTGGCCGCGTACGCGCTCGTGTGCGTGGCGGTGGTCGCGTTCGTGCGGGTGGAGTCGCGTCGGTCCGATCCGCTGATGGATCTGCGGCTGTTTCGCGGTCCGTTGTTCGGCGGTGCGGTGCTGGGGGCGGTGGCGGTCTTCGTCGCCCTGAACGTGACGTTGCTGCTGAATACGCTGTATTTGCAGCACGCTCGGGGGTTCACGCCGTTGGCCGCCGGGGCGGCGACGCTGCCGATGGCGGTCGGTGCGACGGTGTGCGCTCCGTGGTCGGGCCGTCTGGTCGGTCGTCTCGGGCCGCGGCTGCCGCTGGCCCTGGCCGGTGGTTTCCTCCTGGCCGGCGGGCTGTGCCTGGTCGGGCTGGACCGGGACACGAGTGTGGTTCTGCTGCTGGGTGCCTATCTGCTCATCGGTGTCGGTTTCGGCTTCGCCAACGCGCCGATCACCGACACCGCGGTCGGCGGGCTGCCGCCGGCCCGGGCGGGGGTGGCGGGCGCGATCACGTCCACCGCGCGGCAGGTCGGCTCCGCGCTCGGTATCGCCCTGGCCGGCGCGCTGGTCGCGCATGCCGGGCCGGCGCAGTTGGCGTCGGCCTCGCGTCCGGGGTGGGTCCTGGTGGCCGGGTGCGGGCTGTTCCTGCTCCTCGTGGCGCGGGTGGCGCGCGCCAAGGGGTGAGGGGGCGCGGGGGTTGGTGGGCGGTCGGTGGGCGAGGGCGGATTCGAACCGCCACAGCCGAAGCGGGGGTGTTACAGACCCTTGGGCTCTCCAGTGCCCAGCTCGCCCTTGGCGGAGAGTGCGCGGATCGAACGCGCGCGGGTGTGACCCCGACGACGGCTTAGCAAGCCGCTGCCTTACCACTCGGCCAACTCTCCTGGTGCTGTGGTTCGGGGCGGCACGCGCGCAGACGGGCCGCCCGGGCGGGACGTGGTCCCCGGGGCGGCCGGCGGAACGCCGGTCAGCGCGTTACGAGGACGTCCCGGTGGGCCGGGGACTGGAGGAGCGCCGATACGACGGGACACGGGTGGTGGTGTGCACGGTCTCGCTCCTTCCTGGGGGTCTGTGGTGCGTTGGGCCCACTGTGCCGGGCGATCGGCGGTGCGGGCAACTGGTTTTCGCGGCCCGTCCCGGGGCGGTGGGGCCGCCGAGGGGGAAACGCGGTTGCCCGGGCGGCGGTCGGTCGACGATCATCCTGAGGTCCTGACACCCCCGAACCCCCGGAGACACATGGCCACCGAACTGTCCGAAGCCCGGGAGCTCCTCGAGTCCGGCGACCCGCAGGCAGCGATGCGGCTGCTGCGCTCCGCCGCCGACCGGCTCCCGCCCGCCGATGTCGCGCCGCTGGTGGCCGCGTTGGCCAGGGGCGCCGGTTTCGAGGACCTGGCGCAGGCTTCGACAGCGCTGGCGGCCGGGCCCGCGGACGCCGGCCGGCTCTACACGTACGGCTACGCCTGCGTCGAGCGCGGCATCGACGCGGTGGCCGTCCCGGCGCTGCGGGAGGCGCTGCGGCTGGTCCAGGCGCCGCCCGCCGCCGCGGCGCGCACCGGTCTGTTCCGCCGCAAGCCCAAGGCGCAGGCCGCCGAGCAGCCGGGCCTGCGCAAGGTACTGCTGGAGCTGGTCTCCGCCCTGGAGGGCTGCGAGCGGCACGCCGAGGCCCTGGCCGTGCTGCGCGAGCACGACGCGCTGCTCGGCGACTGGCCGGAGCGGTACCTGACGGTCTACAACGCCCTGATGAGCGGCCGGCTGTCCCTGGCCCGGGAGGTGTACGGGGCGATGTCGGCCCCCGAGGGGATCTGGGTGGGCCCGGGGCAGCGGATCGGGCGGATGCTGGAGCGGGCCGCGGCCCTGCCGCCGGCGGACGAGCGGGACCTGCGCGGCTGGCACTACGTGCTCACCGGCGGCCTGCTCACCACCTTGTCGCCGCACGGGTTCGACCAGGGCATGACCGGCCGCTGGGCCTACCTGCAGGACGACTTCGAGCACTGCCGCCACGGTCTGGAGCGGCTGCTCGCCGTGCTGGCCGCCACCGGCCGCAAGCCCGCCTCGGTCGCCCTGCTGGCCGACCGCGGCAGCCGGGCGCTCGGGCTGGCGGCGGCGCGGCTGCTCGGCGTACCGGCGGCGCCGTTCCGGCCGGGCGCGCCGGACGGGCCGGGTGCGGCGGACGTGCTGGTGGTCGCGTACGACCTGACCGAGTGCGATCCCGGCGAGGTGGCGCAGCTGCACGAGCGGGCGCCGGGCCAGTTGCTCTTCGAGCACGCCACATGCTGGACCGACCCGCCGGCCGTGACGGCCGACGTCTGCACCCTGCTGGGGCAGATCGTGAACGCCCCGTGGGAGTCCGGGCTGCAGTTCGGCGAGGACGGCGAAGCGGTGGAGGCCGAGCCGGACCGGCGTTCGGCCGAGGAGCTCGCCGAGGCGATCCTGGCCGCCGCGCCGAGGGCCCCGGAGGGCGACGGCCAGGCCCCGCCCGATGCGGACGGCGTCCTGACGGCGTTCGCCGCCCGCGCGGCCGGCGCGGTCGGCTGGCCGGCCGCGGGCCCGCGCGACCGGGTCAACTCCTCGGGGCCGGTGCGCAGTTCGCGCTTCGCGTGACGGTTCGCCCCGCGCCGTTCGGGCGCCGGCTTGCGAGAAGTCGGCGCCGGGGCCGGTGCGGGGCGTCTCACTGCGGCGGGGCGGGGGCGCGGGGCGGCAGGTTCACCACCACCAGGGCCAGTCCCGCCAGGGTGACGTTGCGGATCGCCGCGTCCAGGCCGTTCCACGTCTTCGACTGCCACATGGCGAACCACTCGCCGCCGATCCCGATGAATCCGGCGCCGAAGAGCAGCAGCATCAGCAGCAGTCCGAGGCTGCTGAGCCGGCGCGCCAGCTGCGGCCGCAGCCACCAGGCGAGCGTGCCCGCCGTCAGCACCAGGGCGCTGAGCGCCTCCCAGGCGATGATCGCGACGTAGGCCGTGTTCTGCAGGCCGGGTGAGGTGATGGCGCGCCACATCAGGTGCTTGTCGTGGAAGGTGGTGTCCATGGCCAGGACGTGCTGGACGAAGTGCTGGTTGGTGGCGAAGTCGGTGACGTTCCCGAGGACGACGAGCAGCAGGTAGAGCGCGTTCGTCCCGGTGAGGACGGCCGCCGCGGCGGGCAGTGAGCCGAGCGCGAGCAGGCGGTCGAGGGTGGTGCGGGCCGGGCTTGCGGGGTGGGTGGGCGGCATGCGCAGCAGGCTAGCCGTTGCGGGGAGTTGGCGGCGCCAACGCTCCGCCCGGCCGGACGGGCGCCCCGGGGTGCCCGCGCTGACCCTGGTCCTGCTGCTCGCGGCCGTCCTGCTCGTCGTCGCCGTCGTCTGAGCGCGGGCGCACGGCGGCGCGGTGGGTCAGAGGCCGAAGAGCAGGGTCGGGGGCTGTGCTGTCGGACATCCGCGCAGGACAGGAGAACCGGACGATCTTCGTCGATTCGGTGGGGTGCGCCCGCGAGCCCTGCGCGAAGGTGCGGGGAACCGGGTGCCGGCGCGGCGATGAGTTTTCCGGTCCCGCAGGGTCTACCTCTCGACGGGGGACGGATCCATTCATCGGGAGCACGGCATGGGCCTCATTCGGATCGAGCTGTTCACGACCCTCGACCTCGTCGGGCAGGCACCCGGCGGGCCGGACGAGGACCCGGAAGGGTTCCCGTTCGGGGGCTGGCAGGTGCCCCTGCTGAACGAGGTCACCGGGGCGCAGATCCAGGCCGCGTACGAGGGCACGGACGCGCTGCTGCTGGGGCGGCGCACCTACGACATCTTCGCCGCGTACTGGCCGCAGCAGAAGGACGGGGAGATCGCCGAGCTGTTCAACCGCGTCCCCAAGTACGTGGCCTCGCGCGGCACGCCCGACCTGCCGTGGGCCGGGTCGGTGCGGCTGGGCCCGGACCTGGCCGGCGCCGTGCGCGAGATCCGGGAGCGGCACGGGCAGGTGCGGGTCGTCGGCAGCCTGGACCTGGTGCAGACCCTGCTGCGGGAGCGGTTGTTCGACCGCCTCGACCTGTGGGTGCACCCGATCGTGCTCGGCGTCGGCAAGAAGGTGCTCGACGCCGGCGCGGTGCCCACCAGCCTGACGCTGCTGGAGCCGCCGGCGGGCGGTCCGCAGGGCACCGTGTACCTGCGCTACGGGCGCGTCGAGGGCGTGCCCGGGACCGGGGACATGGGCGCGCCGGACCGCGGTCTCGGGCGCGAGGGCGGGCGGTGATCCCGGTGACCACGATCGATGTCGACGGGCTCGCCCTGGGCGTCGAGTCGTTCGGCGACGCCGGCGCGCCGCTGGTCCTGCTCGCGGGCGGGCCGACGATGCTCTCCTGGCCGGACGCGCTCTGCGCGCGCCTGGCCGCCGGCGGGCGCCGGGTGGTGCGCTACGACCTGCGCGACAGCGGGGAGTCGACGACGGCGGATCCGCAGGCCCCCGCCTACACCCTGCGCGACCTGGCCGCCGACGCCGCGGCGCTGGCCGGCGTACTCGGCGGGGCGCCCGCGCACCTCGCGGGGATCGGCATCGGCGGGATGGTCGCCCAGGTGGCCGCGCTCGACCGTCCGGGCGCCTTCTCGGCGCTCACCCTGGTCAACACCCGCCCGGTCGCCCCCGGCCCGAGCGACGACGACCTGCCCGGGCACGACGAGGCGGTGATGGGCGCGCTGTTCGCGCGGGCGGCGCCCGACTGGGCCGACCGCGAGGCGGTCGCGGACTTCGCCGCCGAAGGCGCGCGGATCCTCGGCGACGACCCCGCCGCCGCGCACGCCCGCGCCGCCCGCGTCTGGGACCGCGCCCCCGGCACCACGGCCCCGGTCCAGACGGCCAACCACCTGGGCCTGGTGTTCACCCGGCTCGACTGCACGCCCCGCTGGCGCGAACGCCTGCCCGAGGTCGCGGTCCCCGCGCTCGTCGTCCACGGCCGTCGCAACCGGTTCTTCCCGCTCGGCGACGGCGAGGCCATCGCGCACGGGATCGCCGGGGCGCGGCTGCTCGTCCTCGACGAGGCCGCCACCGCGCTCCCGGACGCGGCGGCGGGCGAGGTCGCCGCCGCGATGCTCGCGCTCGGGTAGGAGGGCGGGCAGGGCCGGGCCACCGTGCTTCGGGCCCGCCCGCCCCGGCCGCCCTGCTGATCATATGATCAGTCAGTTCCCTGTGCTGCCCTACGTGTTCTTCCGTGCACACCGTGCACCGCTTCCGGAGGCATCCCGCGATGAGCGCCACCTGCCCGACGTGCGCCGCGGCCGACGACACCGTCGCCGTACCCAAAGCCCTGCTGGACACCGACCGCCCCCTCGACCCACCGACGCGGGAGCTGCTGGAGATGCCGCCCGAGCCCAAGGGCACGAGCGGGGCCGCGACCGCCCTGTTCGCGCTGGCCGGCACCTGTGGCCTCCTGGGACTGGGCAAACTGCTCACCGGCGGCAGCGACGGCGCCAGCCCGGACCCCGCGTACCAGTTCGGCTACCGCTACGGCGCGTTGATCATCGCCGCGATCCTGCTGAGCATCGGACTCGTCGTCCGTTCCGAGCACCGGGACAGTCGCGGTGACACGGCGGACCGGTGGCCGCAGACCTACGAGCAGTGGCGGCAGCTGCGGGAGGTGTGGCGGACGACCTGGCTGTGCCGGCGCTGCCGCGTCGCGTTCCTGCCCGCCGCATCGCCCGGGATACCCCTGACGCAGTTCTGGCAGTGGACGGCGGCCATCGCGCGCCGGGACGAGCACCCGGGCCACTGACCGACCGAGGTGATGCCGGTCCTCGGTGATGCCGGTGGACGCTTGCCCCCGCGCTCCGGTGGCCCCGGGCGGGCCGTCCTTGAGCACCGGTGCCCAGGGACGGCCCGCCGGGTGTCGGGGTCAGGCGCGGGAGAGCCAGTAGCCGCCGTGGCCGCTGCAGCCGGCCGCCCAGTAGGCGCCCGCGCTGAAGCCCGCCGGGATCGGCGAGTTGGGACAGACGGTCAGGCCGGGCTTGGCGATCTGGTGGAACCAGGCGCCGACGTCGTGGCAGCCGGCGACCACGTAGCCGGTCACGACGTAGCCCGGGACGATCGGGGAGCCGCCGCAGGTCCAGATCCCGTCCTTGACGAGGCTGTGCCGCCAGGAGCCCATCCCGTTGCAGCCGAAGCTCACGTAGTCGGTGAGGACGTACCCCTGGATGATCGGGGAGCCGCCGCAGCTGTAGAGCCCGTCCGCCTCCGGCTGCTGGAACCACGAGCCCCAGCCGCTGCAGCCGTCCTTGTTGAAGGCGGTGAGGACATAGCCGTTCGGGATGGCGGCGCCGGAGCAGGCCCACTGGCCGACGCTCGTGGCGCCGGCCGGCGCGGCGGCCGCGCTCGACGTGCCGGCGGCGGTGCCCGCGAGGACGAACGAGGCGATGAGCGCGAGCGCGCCGATGGTGGCGCCTGTGCCGCGGCGGACGACCGCGCCGGTAAAGCGCTTCCACAGGTGACGAGGATGCATGATCGGTTCACTCCAGTCCTGGCGGCGGGCATGCTTGATGCCCCCCGGGTCGGGGGAAAGGGCCGAGCGGTGGATCGGGCCTCACCCTAGTGCGAAGATCATGCGACCAACCGATGTTTGGCTTGTGAAGGCCCCGACTTGGCCGGAACACGAGGCTCCGCGCGACCCGACCGCGACGCCCGCGCCTCGCCGGCGGCCGGGTGACACAACGGTCGGATCCCCCAGGGGGGCACGCGTGCGTTCACATTCCGAACACACCGCCCCGGCGACGGCACGCCCCTGCCCCTGCCCCCGGCCTCGGGTGAGGCCGGGGGCAGGGGCAGAGGCAGGAGTGCGGTGCGCGGGAGCCGGTCGGGCCGGCTACGGCTGGTCGGTCGGGGGCTGCTGCGTGCCGAGCCGTTCGTCGATCTTCTGCTTCGCCGTGTCGACCTGGCTCTCGTACGTGCTGCCGGTCCGCTCGTTGAAGGCGTCGCCCGCCTTGTCGACGCCCCGCGTGGCCTGGTCCTCGTGGCCGTGCAGGAGACTCTTGAGCTTGTCGAGCATGGACATGGCCGTCCTCCTTCGGAGTGCCTGGCAGTTCCAGGATCGCCGGACGGATCACACCGCGCATCCCCGGCACGACCCGATTTCTGACGTGCACATGACCACCTGCCGGAGGCCGCCAGTCCGACGGGCGACGACCGGAAGCCCTTCCGCCGGGGGCGACTGGCGACGAAGCCGGTGATCGCCGCCGGGGAAACCGACCGGACGGCAAGCCTGACGAAGCGTCAACCACGGTACGTCCGAGCCGATTCGACCCGCCGCTGCCACCAGTGGCGACGGCCCCTCGGCGCCGACCCGCCGCCCTTCGCCCCACCCGCACGTCCCGGCCTCCCCGGGCCGGCTGTTCCCGCAGGACAGCCGTCGCCGGAGACGAGTCGGGGCCGCCGCCGTGTCCGGGTGCGGGCGGCGGTCACTCCACCAGGGCGGCGGCGATGCGGCGGACGGTGTCACGGCGCCGGGCGCGGTCGGCGAGGCCGACGACGGCCAGCACCTCGGGGTTGGCCGCGGCCCACAGCATCGCGACGTGGACGAGCAGGGCGAACAGGACCTCGGGCTCGAACCGGGTCGAGACCAGGCCCCGGGCCTGCGCCCCGGCGACGGCGGCGCTGCGGCCGCGCACCTCGGCGACGCCGAGCTCGTTGAGCGCGCCGTCGCGCTCCAGCCGCTGCCAGGTGACGAGCCGGGGGGCGTCCGGGTGCTCGGCGTAGAAGTCGCTCAGGCCCGCCGCGAACTCGGGCAGGTCGTGCGGGTCGAGCGGCACGCCCGTGACGATCTGCTCGACCAGCTCGTTCCAGACCGCGTCGAACAGCCCGGCCTTGCTCCCGAAGTAGTGGTAGATCTGCGCCTTGTTGCTGCGCGCGGCGAGGGCGATGCGGTCGACACGGGCGCCGCCCAGCCCGTGGGCGGCGAACTCGGCCCGGCCGGCCGTGATGAGTCTGCGTCTGGTGGCCTCGGCGTCGCGCTCCATGCACCGCTCCTAACTAACCGGTTACTTGACAGGTTGACCTCGACACAATCTAATCGACTCACCATCAAGTTGAACGTTGAACACCGATGGGTGAGCCTCGGGGCAAGGGGAGGGAACCGGGCTTGGAACCGGGCATGGTGACGGTCGGCCGGGACGGCGAGCGGGCGCGGCTGTCCGCGTTCGTACGGGCCCCCGCCGGACAGGCCCTGCTGCTGCGCGGGGAGGCGGGCGTCGGCAAGAGCACCCTGCTCGACCTCGCGGCGCACCTCGCGGCCGGGGACGGCCACCTGGTCGTGCGCGCGAGCGGCGTCGAGGCGGAGAGCGACCTGCCCTACGCGGGGCTGCACCAGCTGCTCCACCAGCTGCTCCCGGACGGCGGGCGGCCCGACCGGGGCCAGCCCGACCGGGGGCGGCCGAGCGCCGCTCACCGCGCGGTGTTCGAGGCCGCGTTCGGCCGCGCGGACGGCCCGGCGCCGTCCGTGATGGCGCTCGGCATCGCCGTGCTCGACCTGCTGTCCGCGGCGGCCACGCGGCGGCCCCTGCTGGTCGTCCTCGACGACGGCCAGTGGCTGGACGGCGCCAGTGCCGAGGTCTGCGGGTTCGTCGGCCGCCGGCTGGCCGGCAGCCCCGGCGTCAAGCTCCTGCTGGCCGTGCGCAGCGACATCTCCTCGCGGTTCGACGCGGCGGCGCTGCCCGAGGTGGCGGTCGGCGCGCTCGCGGACGCGGACGCCACACTCCTGCTGGACCGTCACCATCCGGGCCTGGACGGGCAGTTGCGAGCGCTCGTGCTGGACACCGCCCGCGGCAACCCGCTGGCCCTGCTGGAGCTGCCCGCCCACCTCGCCGCCCGCCTCGGCGAGCGGGCGCCGCAGGACCTGCCCGGACCGGACACCGTGCCGCTGCCCCGGCGGATCCAGGAGATCTACGCGGGGCGCCTGGCCCGCCTCGACCCCGCCGTGCGGGCGCAGCTGCTCGGGGCCGCGCTCGACGGTGCGGCGGCCCGGCCGGGCGAGGGGCCGGCCGGGGCCGCGCGGTACCGGATGCGCGGGGTGGACGAGGCGCTGGCCTGCGGTCTGCTGGTCGTCGAGCCGGCCACCGGTGACCTGGTGTTCCGGCATCCGCTGGCGCGTTCCAGTGTCGTCCAGCTGGCCACGCCCGATCAGCGCCGGGCGGCGCACCGGGTGCTGGCGCACGTCCACCGGGAGGATCCGCAGCGGCGGGCGGCCCATCTGGCGGCGGCCACCGTGGATCCGGACGAGGAGGTGGCCGCGGCGCTGGAGGCCGCGGCCCGGTCGGCGACGCGGCGCGGCGCGGCGCGCACGGCCGTGGTCTGGCTGACCCGGGCCGCCGAGTTGAGCGAGGACCGGGCCCAGCGGTCGAGGCGGCTGGGGGACGCGGCGTTCGTGGCCGGGCAGACGGACCGGCTCGGGCAGGCCCGCAGCCTCGCGCTGGCGGCCACCGGGCCCGGTGGGGACGACGGCCCCGCCGCGGTCCTGGCCGGGGCGTACCTGGCGCTGTACCGCGACGGTGACGTGCGGGGTGCGCACCGGTGGGTCGTGGCGGCGCTGGAGCGGTGGTGCGGCCCGGCCGGCGGCGCTCCGGGCAAGGGTGGCGGGGGCGGGGAGGTGCTCGACCGGCTGGTGAGCCTGCTGCTCGCCGTCAGCCAGTACGCCGCCAGCCCCGCACTGTGGCGGCGCACGCACGAGGTCCTCGCCTGCCTCGGCGCGCTGGCGACCGAGCGGGCCCGGATGTACGCCGACACCTGGAGCGACGTGGTGCGGCACGGCGCCGGCTGGTCGGGGCGGGTGGAGCGGGCCGCGGCGGACCTGGCGGAGCAGGACCCGTGGGACGTCACGCGCCTGGCCGTGTCGGCCTACCACCTGGACGTCCTGGGCCCGCTGCGTCCGCACCTGGAGCGGGTCGTGGACCGGGAGTTGGACACCGGCGCCACGTCCAGCGGCATCGTCATGCTGCACCTGATCACGCTCGACCAGACGGCGCTGGGCCAGTGGGACGCCGCGGAGCGCACCGGGCGCCGTGCCCTCGCGCTGGCGGCCGCGGCGGGCAACCAGCTGTTCGCGCACCAGAGCCGGGCCTACCTGGCCCAGCTGGCGGCCGTGCGCGGCCGGGCCGAGGAGGCGCGTGAGCTGCGGGCCGCGGTCGAGGCGTGGGCGCGGCCGCGCGGTGTCGGGTTCCTGACCGAGCTCGCGGACGCCTGCGGTGCGAGCGCCGCCCTGGGCGCCGGCGACTACGAGGGCGCGTTCCGGCACGCCGCCGGCATCACCGCGCCGGGGGTGCTGCGGCCCTACGCCCACCAGGCGTCGCGCACGCTGTTGGACCTGGTCGAGGCGGCCATGCACACCGGGCGCGCCGAGCAGGCCCGGGCCCACGCGCTCGCCGCCCGCGACGCCGGCCTGGCCGACCTGTCGCCGCGGCTGGCCGTGGTCACCTACGGGGCGCTGGCGATCACGGCCGAGGACGGGCGGGAGGCCGCGGACATGTTCGCCCGTGCCCGGTCCCATCCGGCGGCCGAACGGTTCCCGTTCGAGCTGGCCCGGATCGCCCTGGCGCACGGGATCCGGGTGCGCCGCACGCACGGCGCGGCGGCGGCCCGGGGGTTCCTCGCCCCGGCGGCCGAGGCGCTGGAGCGGCTCGGCGCCACCGCGTGGGCGGTGCGGGCCCGGGCCGAGCTGCGGGCCGCCGGGGTCGCGCCCCGGGCTCCGGTGGGTGCCGCGGTGGCGCTGACGTGGCAGGAGCGGCGGGTCGCCGAGCTGGCCGCCGGCGGTCTGACGAACAAGGAGATCGGCGAGCGGATCCGGCTGTCCCCCCGGACGGTGGGCGCCCATCTCTACCGTGTCTTCCCGAAGTTGGGCGTCACCACCCGGGCGGCCCTGCGCGACGCGCTGACCAGGCTGGACCGTCAGCCCGCCGCGCCCTGACCCGGGTGCGGCCCGCCTTGGCGCAGGTGGCGGCCGACGTCGCCGAGCAGGGTGATGCGCACCCGGCGCCGGGTGAAGTGCCATCGGCCGTCCCGGCGTTCGAAGCCGTCACGGTAGCGGCCGGCGGCGATGGTCTGCAGGGGGAAGCCGGGCAGGGCCTGCAGGACGGTGACGTAGGAGCGTGCGGTCGCCGTGCCCGCGCGTTCGTCGACCTCGACGGCGAGGTTGGTGGTGACGTGGTGGGTGCCCGGGGTGCCGTCCGCGTGGACGATCACGGTGTCGCGGAACATCCGCTCGATCGCCTCGCTCCCGTGCACGGTCCCGGCGCCGCCGGTGAAGTCGGCGTCGGCGAGCAAGGCGCCCAGGCCCGCGAAGTCGCCGTCGTCGACGAGTTCGGCGTAGCGGGCGATCAGGTTCTCGACGGCGCGGTGGCTCGCCGTCTCGTCGGTGGCCGGGCGGGCGGTTGCTGGCATGGGTCTCCCCCGAGGTGGGGCGGGTGGTGGTCGTCGGTGCGCGGGGCCCGGGCACCGGTGCCCGGGCCCCGGAGGGGGCTGTTCAGTACTGGCGGGACTGCTTCCACTGCACGTAGCCGGCGAGGTTGGTGGCGACCAGGTAGGCGCGGAAGGCGTCCATGATCAGGCGCGGGCCGCCCGCCGAGGCGAAGCCGAGGGCCTCGCGGGTCCAGCCGCCGTGCTGGCCCGTGTCCTGGACGTCCTCCAGGTACAGCACTCCCGTCCCCCGCTGCCGGATGGCGACCTGGCCCCAGCCGGCGGGCGCCATGGCGATGGCCGGCTCCGCGTCGGTCTCGACGCCGTCGAGGATCGAGCGCCCGTACCAGCCGCTGGTCTGGTAGTTGGTCCGGATGACGTTGACCCGGTTGTCCAGGCCCCGGTAGGCCATCATGAGCAGGTTGTTGGCGGGGCTGAAGGCCAGCGCCGGGGAGGAGTCGCTGGTGGCGCCGGGGACGCGGACCGGGTCGCCCCACAGGCTGTTGGGGACGCTGAAGGTCATGCTCCAGATCTCGTTGCTGTTGGCGCCGTGGAAGGCCAGGGCGATGTTGTTGTGGGGCAGGGCGGCGACGGCCACGGGGCGGCCGTCGTTGGTCCGGGCGCCGTTGGGGACCTGGTGCCAGTCGCTGAAGCGCAGGTAGCGCTGGCCGTTGTTGGCCTGGTTCACGGTCAGGACACTGTAGAAGATGAACCCGTTGGTGCCGGTGTGGAACAGCACGAACTGGACCCCGCCCATGTAGACGATCTGCGGGCTGGCGTTGGTGTTGCCGGCGAGCCGGATCTGCCGGCCGTGGTCGAGCGCCAGGTACATCTCGGTGGTGCCGTACCTGCGCCACACCTGGATGAGGTCGCTGTTGGCGGAGCGTGCCTCGTCCATGAAGCCGTTCGCCCGGACGGGCCTGTCGTCCTCGATCTCGTTGGCCCAGGTGGTGCTCTCGCCGAACACCGCGGCGGACGCCGGGGCACCGGAGGAGATCAGGACGGCGAGCGCGGTCGCCGCGGTGACGGCGGCCAGGCGCCACTTGGCGCGGATGGAGTTCATCGGGATTCCTTGGAATGAGAAACGCAGGGGGACGACGAGGCCGGAGCGGGTGCGCCCTGCGGCCGTCGACTCCACTGTTTCCCGTCCAAGGCGGGTGCGGCATCAGTCATTTGACAGTCGGGCACCGACCGGCGGGGTCGGTAGGGAGAAGCGGACCTTGGGGCGGGAGCGGGCGCCGGTGCGGTGGTAGAAGCGGATCGCGTCGGTGTTCCAGTCGGGGGTCTGCCACTGCAGGTGGGTGGCGCCCAGGGCCGTGGCGGCGTGGCGGACGGCGTCGAGCAGGGCGCGGCCCCAGCCGGCGCCGCGGTGCGCCTCGGTGACGAACAGGCAGTCCAGGTGGATGTAGTCGGCCGCCTGCCAGGTGGAGAACTCCCGGGAGAAGGTGGCGTAGCCGGTGAGTTCGCCGCCGCGGTCCAGGACCAGGCACCAGGCCTGCGGGTGCGGGGAGAAGAGGGCGGGTTCCAGGCGGGCGGCGAGGTCGGCGGGCACGGGGTCGGCGCGTTCGAAGGCGGCGTGGGCGGCGCACAGGTGGGCGATCGCCGGCAGGTCGGCCGGGGTGGCCGGGCGGATGGTGGCGCCCGGCCGGGCGGGGTCGGTCAGCATGCGCAGGAGATGCCCGAGCGCGGGGCGGTCAGGTCGTCGACGGGGCGCTGCTCGGTGCCGGTGGCGGTGTCGTAGGCGAAGCCCTCGCGGACCCAGTACTCGAAGCCGCCGAGCATCTCCTTGACCTGGTAGCCGAGGCGGGCGAAGGCCAGTGCGGCGCGGGTGGCGCCGTTGCAGCCGGGGCCCCAGCAGTAGGTGACCACGGTGTGGGCCGGGTCGATCGAGCGCGGTGCGAGGTCGGCGATCCGGCCGGTGGGCAGGTGGAGGGCGCCGGGGATGTGGCCCTGGTCCCAGGCGGCCTGGCTGCGGGTGTCGACCACGACGACGCCGGGGACGCCGGCGGTCAGGTCGGCGTGGACGTCGGAGACGTCCGCCTCGAAGGCGAGGCGGGCGGCGTAGTGGGCGGCGGCCTCGGCGGGGGTGGCGGCGGGGACGTTCAGGACGGCGCTGGCGGGGGCGGCGGACATGGGGTGCCTCGTGTTCCTGCTGGTCGGGACGGGATCCGGTGGGCCGGGCCGGGTCTTCCCGGTCGGCGATGGCTCCATCCTCCGATTCCCGGCCCGGCCCCGACGAGTGGCGTGAACGCCCGCGGTCGTCAAGATCCCGCCAGCGGGCGGAGGCGGGGCTCGGCCGACCGGTGGGATTTGCGGCCACACACCGTCAGCACGTCGACGGGTTCCCGGACGTACGCCGACCGGGTTCCTACGATCCGCCCATGAGCGGCCGGTGCGCACCAGCCCGCGACCGGCCCGCCGCAGACCCCAGAGACGACGGGACTCACACCATGAGACGAACGATCCGCGGCCGCCTGCCGGCCTGGGCCGCCACCGCAGCGACGCTGGCCGTCCTGGCGGGCACGGCCGCCGCGCCCCCGGCGGCGGCGGACGACGACCTCGGCCCCGCCATCGAGGCGATCATGCACAAGCCCGGCTACGAGCACGCGCAGTGGGGCGTGCTGGAGAGCGACCCGGCGACCGGCGAGGTGTTCCACTCCCGGTTCGCGGACCAGTTCTTCGTCCCCGGCTCGACCGCCAAGCTCGTCACCATCTCGGGGGCCTGGCACGCCCTGGGCCCCGACCACCGCTTCACCACCCCGCTGTTCGCCACCGGCACGCGCACCGGCTCGACCCTGGACGGCAACCTCGCGCTCGTCGCCCAGGGCGACCTCACCATGGGCGGGCGCACCCGGCCCGACGGGACGGTCGACTACACCCCGATCGACCACACCAGCGCCAACGACCTGCCCGGCGCCACCCTCACCCCCGAGGACCCGCTGGCCGGCCTGGACATGATCGCCCACCAGGTCCGGGAGGCGGGCATCACCCGGGTCGACGGCGACGTCGTCGTCGACCCGCGGCTGTTCGCGCTCCCGGCGCTGGACCCGCAGCCCACCCCGCTCATCGTCAACGACAACGTGATCGACCTGCTCACCACCCCCACCTCCCCCGGCAGCGGCGCCCAGCTCACCTGGCGCCCCCAGGTCGCCCCGTACCAGGTCACCTCCACCGTGGAGACGGTGGCGGCCGGCGGCGCGACGGACATCCAGGTCTCCGCCTCCCCGGACGGCACCCGGATCACCCTCAGCGGCACCATCGCCGCCGACGCGCAGCCCGTCCTGCGCATCTCGCACGTCCAGGACCCCAACGCCTTCGGCCGCACCGCGCTGATCGAGGCGCTCGCCCGCGCCGGGGTCACCGTCACCGCCGAGGCGACCGGCCCGAACCCGGACGGCAAGCTGCCGGCCTCCTACGACGGCGACCCGCGGGTGGCCGCGTACGTCTCCCCGCCGTACAGCCAGTACGCCAAGCTGATCCTGAAGGTCAGCCACAACCTCGGCGCCAACCTCGCCCTGTGCAACATGGCCGTCACGCGCGGGAGCCGCAACTGCTTCGACGGCTTCGGCGTCGAGCACGACTTCCTCACCGACGTGGCGCACGTCGACCCGGCCCAGTTCCAGCTCGCCGACGGCCGCGGCGGCGTCTTCGAGGACCGCGCCACCCCCCGCGGCCTCGACCGGCTCCTCGCCTACTGGCTGCGCACCCCCGACGCGGACGCCTTCCGCCACGCGCTGCCGATCCTGGGCGTCGACGGCTCGCTCGCGATCTCCTGCACCACCGACTGCCCGGCCAAGGGCAAGGTCTTCGCCAAGCCCGGCACCGTCGTCGGCGCCGACGACCTCAACCAGCGGATCGCCTACAACGCCCAGAACCTCGCCGGCTACCTGGAGACGGACGACGGCTGCCTGCACCTGTTCTTCGTCGGGGTGAACGGCGCTTCGGCCACCGACATCAACGACGTCATCCGCATCTTCGACGACGTCAACCAGATCGCCGCGCTGCTCCAGGAGCAGGCCTCGGCCGGGCGCCGCGCCCCGGGGCACTCCTCCTGATCGCAGGTCCTGCCGGTCCTGCGGGACCGGCAGGACCGCTCGGCGGCGCTACCGGACGGGCGCCGCGGCCGCGCGCCAGGCGGCGACCAGGCCGGCGGTCTTGGCCTCGAAACCGGGGTCGCGCCAGCTGCCCGGCAGGCCCACCAGCACCGGCAGGTCGAGCGTGCCGCGGTCCCGGTGCGCGATCCGCACGATCTCCGGGGCGTTGGCGCGCCCGTTCTTGCGCACCACCTCGACGTTCGTGACGTCCGACCAGGCGACGCGCTTGCGGGAGCCCCACAGCGGGGTCCACCACAGCTCGCGCTCGTCGAAGCTCACGCTGGTGCGCAGGGCGCGCAGCTGGGCGACGCCGGTCACGGCCGCCAGGGAGACGAACACGGCCACCACGGCGGTCCGCTCGGTCGGGGGCCGGCTGAGGGCGAGGTAGAGGAAGTAGGCCGAACCGGCCAGGAAGAGCGGGCCGCTGATCCACTGGCGGCGCTGCTGTGCGGGGGTGAGACGGTGGGTCGTGTGTGTCACCTGCGGATTCTGGCAGCACCGGCGGACCTGAGGAAGCGTCACCCGGGCCGGCCCGGGCCGGCCCGGGCCGGCCCGCTCCCCCCGGTCTCAGGTGCTGGTGGTGGTGAGGGTGTGGCCCAGGAGTGACAGGGCGTCGGGCAGCACCCGGCGCCAGAAGCCGTCGGTGTGCTCGCCGTCCGGGAAGTGGGCTTCCCGGGCCCGGGCCTGCTGGGCGGCCTGGCGGGCGGCGGGGCAGAACGGGTCCTCCTGGCCGCACCACACGCCGAGGGCGCCGACCTGGGCCTGGTCCAGGCGCAGGGTCGGCTCGTGGGCCTGCCAGTCGGCCTCGTCGGTGTACCCGCCGGTGGTGCGGGCGTCGGCCCAGGTGCGGAAGAGTGCGGGGCTCAGGAGGGCGACGGCGTCCAGGTTGCGGCCGGCCCGGGTGCGGCCGACGGCGTACTGCAGGGCGCCGGAGCCGCCCATGGAGATGCCCAACGCGGCGCGTGGTGTGGGCAGTTGGCGGGCGTGCAGCCAGCCGGGGAGTTCCTCGCGGAGCATTGCCTGCGGGTCGTCGCCGCCGCCGGCGTGCTGGTGCCAGTAGGTGGCGTCCCCGCCGTCCACGGCGACGACGGCGAACGGCGGCACGCCGCCCTGGACCGCGGCGGCCAGGAACTGCGGCACCCCGAGCGTCACCATGCCCTGCGCGTCGTTGCCGCGCCCGTGCAGCAGCACGCACACCGGCAGGTTCGCTCCCGCCGTGGCGCCGGGCGGGAGCATGGTGACCAGGGTGACCTCGCGGCCCCGGGCCGCCGAGCGCACCTGCTCGACGTGCACCGCTCCCGGCGTCGTCTGCGGGATCGTGCCGTCCGGGCCGGTCATGCCCAGCGTCCGCTTCAGCGGCACCGTCCCGGGCAGCCAGCCGGCGAGCATGGCGCCCGCGGCCGCGGCGCCGAGCAGGGCGGCGCCGCCCGCCGCGCCGGCGGCGATGCGCAGCAGGCGTCGGCGTGACGGCGTGGGGGCGGTGGGGGTGGCGGGGACGGTGGGGGTGGCGGGGTCTGCCGGGGGCTGCTGCGGTTCGGGGGCGGTGGTGCGGGTGGTCATCTGAAACCTCCGTGGATACCCCCGGCTTCAGCCGGGGGTGGGGGTACCTCCCGCTTGCGGGGGAGAAACGGAACTCCTGCGGAGCAGGGCAAGGGGCTGCGATTCGCCGTAAGGCGGATTGCAGTGCTCTGACCCGCAGGAAGTCAAGTCGGTCGGTCCTTCGCCGTTCGGTTGTCGTGCGTGCGGCCGCGGGTGGGCGCGGGTGGGCGCCGCACGGGTCCGGAGCCGTGGACGAGTGTGCGGAGCGCATGGTTCCGCCGGGGCCCCGCCCTATGGCACCTAAGGTTCGTCAACCCGGCCTGTCGTAGGCATCTAAGGCTTCTAAGTCCCTCTAAGTAAGGACAGGGGCCGGGTTTTGCCTCAGGATCGAGGTAAGCGGGGTATTCGGGCCGCGGGCTAAGGCATCCGGGGGCCGCAGGATCGGGCGGGCTCCCGATGCCCCGGCCCCCACTGGGAGAGGAAGCTCTTACATGTCAGGGAAACGGGGGAACGGAACCCGAACCCGCGAAGAGGGGAACCGACATGATCGAGTACCAGACCTTCCAGCAGCACGCCCACGAGCTCGCCGGCCACGCCGAGCACGAGCGCCTGGTCCGCGAGGCCAAGCAGGCGAGCCGCCTTCGCCGCCGTCCGGTGGCCGCGCTCTTCCAGCGCCGCCTCGCCAAGCAGCACGCGTGCTGACCACCCGGCACCGGGAAGGTGCCGAGGGGTCCGGGAGGGGAGGTGCCGACGACGGCGCCTCCCCTCCCGGCGTTCGCGGGGGTGGTCACCGCGGGAGGGACCAGGGGGCGGAGCGCAGGTCGGCGACGGTGCGGCGGGTGCGGGGGGCGGATGATGCGGCGGCGGGTGTGCCGAGCGCGACCATGGAGACGATCGCCCAACCCGGGCCGGGGCGCAGCTCGTCGGTGAGGGCGTCCAGGTCGAAGGCGCGGAACTGGCGGGCGGCCAGTCCCAGGGCCTGGGCCTGGAGGGTGAGGTGGGCGACGGCCTGGCCGAGGTCGTAGTCGGCGAACTCCGAGTACGTCATCCCGCTGTCGTCGACGGTGCGGCGGGTGAGGGTGACGACGAGCAGGCCCGCGTCGGTCGCCCAGCGGGCCGAGCTGGGGGCGAGGTGGCGCAGGACGCGCTCGTGGTCCGGTTCGCCGGGCCGGCTGGTGTGGAAGCCCCAGGGCTGGGAGTTGCCGGCGGAGGGTGCCCAGCGGGCGGCTTCGAGGAGCAGGCCGAGGGCGTGGTCGTCGACGGCGGCGGACGGGTCGAACGCGGAGGGGCTGGAGCGTGCGGCGAGCAGGGGGTGGATGCCGCCGGGCCGTTGCGGATCTTGGTTCATGGTCCGGCTCAACCGGCCCCGCGGTGGGCGTATTCCGGGAGGGCCCGGGGGTGTACATCCGTGGGCCCATGGTCCGGCGGGGGGACACATCGCCGGGCCGATGTCTCGCGGGCGGCGGCGCGCCAGGGTGATGGCATGACTCGACGTCAGTTCAATCTTCTTCCGCGGCGGTTCGCCCCCGCGCTGGCGGCGCTCGCGTTGGCCTCGGTCACCGCGACGCTGCTCCCGGGCACGGCCGTCGCCGCCGGCGACGATCGCGAACTCGGCGGCCGGGACGGCTACTCGGCGCAGATCCGGCGCACCGAGTACGGGATCCCGCACGTCCTCGCGCACGACTTCCGCGGTCTCGGCTACGGGTACGGGTACGCGTTCGCGCAGGACAACCTGTGCGAACTCGCCAACCAGGTCGTGACGTTGCGCGGTGAGCGGTCCCGCTGGTTCGGCCCGGACGCGCGGACCCCGGGCGACGGCGCGAACCTCGCCGGCGACACCTACCACCAGGGCCTGCTGCGCTCCGGCACCGTGCGCAGGCTGCTGGACCAGCCCGCGCCGGTCGGCCCCACCGAGGACGTGCGCCGGATGGTCGAGGGCTACGCGGCCGGCTACGACCGCTACCTGCGCGACACCGGCGTGGACGGCCTGCCCGACGCGGGCTGCCGGGGCCAGAAGTGGGTGGGCCCGATCACCGCCGAGGACATCTGGAACCTCGTCTACGAGGTGAACGGGAACGCCGGTATCGCCGACGCGCAGGGCGCCATCGCCACCGCCGCCCCGCCGGGCGCCACGCCCGGCGCCGCCGCCTCCGGGGGCGCTTCCGCGCCGGCGGCGCGGGCGAGTGCCGTGCGGCGCCCGTCCGACGGGAGCGAGAACGGCCGCGACCTGGGCAGCAACGCCTGGGCGCTGGGCCGCGACGCCACCCGCGACGGGCACGGCATGCTGCTGGCCAACCCGCACCTGCCCTGGGTCGGCGGCCACCGCTTCTACCAGGTCCAGCTGACCATCCCGGGCGTGCTGGACGTCTCCGGCGCGGCGCTCTACGGCACGCCGGTCGTGGAGATCGGCCACACCCGCGACCTGGCCTTCACGGCGACGACCAGCTTCGCCGACCACGCGTCCGTCTACCGGCTCACCCTCGTGCCCGGCGACCCGACCTCCTACCTGGTCGACGGCAGGGCCGAGAAGATGGGGAGCCAGGAGGTGCCGGTCACCGTCCGGGGCGCGGACGGGACGCTGTCCACCGTCACCCGCACGATCCACACCTCCCGCTACGGCCCGGTGCTGGCCGACCAGGACGCGGGCATCCCCTGGACGGACACCTACGCCTACGCCTTCCGCGACGCCAACGCCGACAACCTGCGCTCTATGAGCGAGTGGCTGGCACTGGACCGTTCGCAGAGCCTGGCCGAGCTGAAGCGGGCGCAGGACACCTACCAGGGCGTGCCGTGGAACTACACCTTCGCCACCGACGTCAGCGGCGCGACGTACTTCACCGACTCCTCCGCCGTCCCGCACCTGAGCGACGAGCAGCTGGCGCGGTGCACGCTGGTGCCCTCCCACGACCTGCCGGCCGTCCTGGACGGCTCGACCACCTCCTGCGACTGGGGCACCGACCCGCACGCCGTCGTCCCCGGCCTGTTCGGCCCGGCCGACCACCCCAGGCTGGACCGGACGGACTACGTCGCCAACTCCAACAACAACCCGTACCTGACCAACCCCGCGTCCCCGCTGGCCGGTTACCCCGGCATCTACGGCACGCAGCCCCGCCTGGGCCCGCGCGCCCAGCTCAGCCTGCGGATGATCGCCGAACGCCGGGACGGCACCGACGGGCTCGGCGCGCCGGGCTTCACCCTGCCCACCCTGCAGGCCGCGATGTTCGGCGACCGCGAGCAGAACGCCGAGCTCGGCCGGGACGACGCCGTCGCGATGTGCCGGGCCAACCCGGTGCTGACCGCCAGCGACGGCAGCCGGGTGGACGTGAAGGCGGCCTGCGACGTCCTGGCGGCCTGGAACACCCGCGCCGACGACACCGGCCACGGCGCCGTGCTGTGGCAGGCGTTCGGCTACGGACTGCACACCCGTAACCCCGTCTGGCGGGTGCCGTACGACCCGGCCCAGCCGCTCACCACCCCGCGCGGGCTCAACGGCGACAGCCCCGACGTGCGGCGCGCCCTGGCCGACGCGGTGCAAAGGCTCGACAAGGCCGGCACCGCGCTGGACGCCACCATCGGCGACGTCGACCGCTGGGCGGGCATCGCACTGCACGGCTGCGACGACGGCGCGGGCTGCTTCAACGTCGTGACCGCGGGCCCGGATTCGGGCAGCACCGGCGGCAGCGTGCCGCAGGCCGGCACCGGCGCGCGCGGCTCCAGCTTCGTCATGGCCACCGAGCTGACCCCGCAGGGCCCACGCACCCGCACGGTGCTCACCTACGGCGAGTCCGCGAACCCGGCGTCGCCGCACTACACCGACCAGACCGCGCTGTTCTCGCGCAAGCAGTGGGTGACGGAGCGCTTCACCGAGGCCGAGATCAAGGCCTCGCCGGCGCTGGAGACCACCCGCCTGCGCGGCTAGCACGCGCAGCCGAGGCCTGCCCGGGGGTGGCGGTCACCCCCGGGCAGGCCGGCGGCCGGCTCAGCTCTCGAACGGCGTGCAGGTGGAGGTGAATCCGGGGACCTTGGCGCAGGCCTGGAAGGTGCGTCCGTCGACCCAGTTCACGGCCCACGTCCAGCGGTCGTGCGGGCCCTGGCTGCCGTCGACCCGGTACGCGCCGCACTGGTGCCACCTGTGGCCGCCGTCGTCGGACCAGTTGAGCCACACCGTGCTGTTCCTCGGCGCGTGCGTCAGGCGTGCCCAGAAGACCGTGCCGTAGTTCAGGTGGAAGCCGTAGCTCAGGTGGATCGAGCCGCCTCCGCCGGTGGCGCGCTTGTCGCGCAGGTGGTTGTCGCCGGTGTCGTTGACGTTGAGGGCCGGTCCGCAGCTCTTGTTGATCACGCCGTGCGGCGACACGGCTTCGGCGGCCTGGGCCTGGGCCGGGGCCGCGAGCAGCAGGGCGGTGGTGCAGGCGAGTGCGGCGAGGGCCGCGCCGGCCCGGCCGGCGCTGCGCGGGGACAGGTTCATGGCTGTCCTGCCTTTCGGGACGTGGGTTCGTGTCGGGGTGCGGGGCTCGGGGTGCGGGGCTCGGGGTGCGGGGCTCGGAGTGCGGCGGCGTCACGCGCAGGCGTGGTCCAGCAGGCCGGCCCAGGTGTGCGGGCCGACGATGCCGTCGACGTCCGATCCCCGGAAGCCGCAGGCGTACTGGAAGTCCTCGACCGCGGCCTCCGTCCTGGGGCCGAAGATGCCGTCGACCGTGGTGGGGAAGCCGTTGTTGGTCAGCGCCCGCTGCAGGTAGGGCACGCAGCCGCCCTCGTCGCCCTGCGACAGCAGGGGCCTGCTGGACGCGCAGGTCGACGCGGTGGCGGTGGTGGTGGCCGCGGTCGCGACGGTCGCCGTCGCGCTGGCTGACGCGGCGCCCAGCACGAGCGTGCCGATCAGGGTCGCCAGCAGACGTGGGGTGCGCTTCATGGGTCCTCCATGGGCTCGGGTCGGTGTCGTCGGTGGGGCGAGGAGGCGGAGCAAGGAGGCGGGGCGAGGAGGCGGGGCGACAGCCGGGGCGCTGTCGACGCTGACGTTGTCGATTCATGTCTTCGGGCTGGGTCGGCCCCCTGATCAGCGGCCTCGGGCTGGTCCTCGACGTGCCGGGCTCCGATCCCGCCGACGGCACCCCGGTCGTCACCTGGGGCGCCAACGGCGGCGCCAACCAGATCTGGACCGGGCTCCGGCCCCGGGTCGACCTCTGAGCCCGCTCCCCGGGCGGCGGCCCGCCGTGACCGGGCACCGGACGGCCCGGGCCGCCGACGCTTCGCCGGACAGGTCGGCCGGGGCCGCCGGCGCCCCGGCAGGCCCGCGGTCGGGTCAGCTCTCGAACGGCGTGCAGGTGTGGGCGCGTCCGGGGACCTGGGCGCAGGCCTGGAACGTGCGCCCGTGGACCCAGTTCACGCCCCACGTCCAGCGGTCGTGCGGGCCCTGGCTGCCGTCGACCCTGGGCCGGCCGCACTCGTGCCAGGTGCGGCCGTGGTTGTCGGACCAGTTGAGCCACACCGTGCTGTTCCTCGGCGCGTTCGCCACGTGTGCCCAGTAGACCCAGCCGTAGTCCAGGTGGTAGCCGCGGCTCAGGTCGACCGAGGCGCCTTTGCCGGTGGGGCGCTGGTCACGGAGCTGGTGGTCGATGAGGTCGTTGACGTTGAACTTCTCCGGTCCGCAGCTCTTGTTGACCCGCCCGTGCTGCGAAGCGGCGTCGGCCTGGGCCACGGCAGGGGCCGCGAGCAGCAGGGCGCTGGTACAGGCGAGGGTGGCCAGGGCCGCGCCGGCCCGGCCGGCGCTGCGCGGGGACAGGTTCATGGGTGTCCTGCCTTTCGGGGCGTGGGTGTGCGCTGTGGTGCGGGCGGCGTCCCACGCGGGAGTGCTCCGGCAGACCGGCCCGCCCTTCCCGCACCAGCATCGGGCCCGGCACCGGGAGGCGTCGCCGTGTTTCAACTGCCGTTGAACAAGGACGAATCGAACGCTGCGCGGGGCGAGCGGGAGGGGTCCGGCAGCGGCCCGCCCGGACACCCGCGGACCGCGGGCGGGCACCGGCGGCGGGCGCCGGTGCCCGCGGGCTGTCAGTAGTCCGCGGTCTGGCCCCAGATGTTCGTGCCCTGCTCGTCGATCATGGCGTGCGCGGTGTACCCGGCGTCATTGATCATCCCGGTCCACGAATGCGAGCCGTCCGTGACGTCCCGGCTGTAGAGCGACGGGTCGCCCGCGCGCTCGACCCTGATCGTGTCGCCGGCCGGCCCCCAGGCCTCGGCCCACACAGCGCGGCAGGACGGGCTGTAGTAGAGGTACACGACGTGCTGCTGCTCGTTGTGCGCGCTGTAGACCGCGCGCCCGTCCGAGGAGCAGTAGGTGTTGTACGGGTTCAGGTGGTTGCAGCTCGCGGCGTAGCACGAGGTCCTGACCGGCTGCGCCGTGGCGGTGCCGGTGCCGGCGACCAGTGCGCCCAGGGCCAGCGCGAGCGACCCGATCGAGGCGGCGGTGCGTTTCGACATGTCGGTTGATCCCCCTTCAAGCTCGTTGGCGTGTCCACGACGCTAGGCGGAGGGGTGGTCCGCCGCCCATCCTCCGGGGGGACGAGCGGGATCGAGCCGGGCGCGCTTTCGCCGAGGATGTCGCGGCTGGAACCCGGGAATCTGTTCCACCACGAGATGTGACGTCGAGGGGCCCCAAGCCGTCCCCTCGGCCTGGGTCCCCGCCGGCGGCCGGACCACCCGCGACGGAACCGCCCGGTGCCCGCTAGCGGGTGGCGGCGGCCCGGTGGCGCAGGAGTTTCTTGTCGGGCTTTCCGGCGTCGGTGAGGGGCAGTTCGGTCAGGAAGGTGATGTGGGCGGGCTCGTGCAGGGGGCCGCGGCGGGTGCGGACCAGGGTGCGCAGGTCCTCGGGGTCGGGGTGGGTGCCGGGGACGGGGACGACGGCGGCGTGGACGCGTTCGACGCGGTTGGCGTCGGGGGCGCCGAAGACGGCGCTCTGGTGCACGTGGGGGTGGGAGTTGAGCAGGTCTTCGACCTCGGAGGTGTAGACGTGGCCGGCGCCGGTGTTGATCAGGTCCTTCAGGCGGTCGACGATGTAGAGGTAGCCCTCGTCGTCGAGGTAGCCGACGTCGCCGCTGTGCAGCCAGCCGTCCCTGAGGGTGGCGGCGGTCAGTTCGGGCTGTTTCCAGTAGCCCTGCATCGGGCTGTCGGAGGCGATGCACACCTCGCCGGGCCGGCCGGCGGGCAGGTCGCGGCCCTGTTCGTCGCGGATGGCGACCCGGTAGCCGGGGGCGGGGCGCCCGACCGAGTGCAGCAGGTGCGGGCGGGCCGCGTCGTGGTCGGTGGTGTCCAGGACGCTGACGATGCCGGCCTCGTGCTGTCCGTAGAGCTGGACGAGGACCGGGCCGAAGCGGCGCAGCGCGTCGGTGAGGCGGGCGGGTGAGGCCTGGCAGCCGCCGTAGGTGAGGCGGCGCAGGCTGGTGGTGTCGGTGTGTGCGCAGTGCGGGTGGTCCAGGAGCTGGTAGAGCAGCGGGGGCATCAGGAAGACGTCGGTGATGCGGTGCTGTTCGATGGCGGCGAGGACGGTGGCCGGGTCGAAGTCGTCGAGGAGGACGGCGCTGCCGCCGGCCCGCAGCACTTTGTCGGTCAGCTGGCCGGCGGCGTGGGCGATGGTGGTGCACACGAGCAGGCGCGGTGGGCCGGCCGGGTCGTCGGCGGGCAGGTCGAGGCCGAAGCGGCGGATCTGGCCGTAGCTGATGCCGATGCCCTTGGAGTGGCCGGTGGTGCCGCCGGAGTGGCGGATGGTGCGGATGTCGCCGGGGCGGGCGCGGCTGGTGAACGGGTCGGGGCCGTGGGTGGCGGCGAGGGCGAGCAGGTCGGTGGCGGCCGGGGCCGGGCCGAGGCAGAGGAGGGACCGGACGGGGGTGTGTGCGGTGATCTCGGCGGCGCGGTGGGCGTGTTCGGGGTCGGTGATCAGGGTGTGGGTGTCGACGTCGCGGACCATGGCGGCCTGGGTGTCGGCCGGCAGCCGGGTGTAGAGCTGGTTGGTGCGGCAGCCGAGCAGGTTGGCGGCGTAGCGGGCGGCGATGGCCTCGGGCCGGTTGCCGGTGAGCAGGGTGAGGGTGTGGTGGCGGTCGACGCCGCGCTCGTACAGGGCGTGGGCGAGTCGGTGGGTGAGGTCGCGCAGGGCCCCGGCGGTGGTGGCGGTGCCCCGGTGGGTGAGTGCGGGGCTGTCGGGGCGGGTGCCCAACTCGTCGAGGATGGCGACGACTTCGGTGCGGAAGGGCGGTGCGGGTGGCGTCGGCATGGGTGGCTCCCGGTGCGCTTTCGGTCAGTGGTGGGCGAGGAGCCTGGTGTTCTCGGCCGGGTGGCGCGGGGTGTCCTCGGTGAGCAGGGCGTGGGCGAGCACGCTGTAGAGGGTGTCGTTGGGGCCGTCCGCGATGCGCAGTCCGCGGATGTCGCGCAGGCGCTTTTCCATCGGGGTGTGCCGGGTGTAGCCCTCGCTGCCGTGGAGTTGGAGGGCAAGGTCGACGGCGCGGTAGGCGGTGTCGGTGGCCAGGGCCTTGGCCGCGGAGCAGGCGGCGGTGTCGGTCTCGCCCTGGTCGATGCGTTCCAGCAGGGCGAAGCACCAGGCGGTGGCGGCTTCGACCTCGGCGGCGGCGGTGCCCAGGCGGGCGACGACGGAGGGGATGGCGGCGAGCGGGGTGCGGGCGAGGGTGCGGGCGCGGGTGCGGGCCGCGGACTCCTCGATCGCCGCGGCGGCGGCGCCGAGGCAGACCAGGGACATCATCAGGCGCCAGGCGGAGAAGTGGGCGTCGAAGATGCGGCGGCCGTCGCCGGGGGCGCCGAGCAGGAGGTCCTTGTCCAGGCGGGTGTCGACGAAGTGCAGGTGGCCGAAGCTCCAGCCGCGCATGCCGAGCGGGTCGGTGGTCTCGGTGAGGACGTCGGCGGTGCCGGTGGGCACCCACACCGCGGACAGCGGGACCTCGCGCAGGTCGGTGCGGCCGGCGTCGGCGCGGTCGACGAGCCTGCAGAAGACGACGAAGCCGTAGGCCTCCTCGACCCGGCTGATCAGTCCCTTGGAGCCGGCGAGCGTGTAGTGGTCGCCGTGGTCGACCAGGACGGTGCGAAAGCCCCGCAGGTCCGAGCCGGAGTGCGGTTCGCTGGCCGCGACCCCTGCCAGCCTGCCCGCGTCGATGGCCTGTTCGCGGGTGTGGCGGGCGAGTGCGGGCGAGCCGTGGCGCAGCGCCATCGCGGCGTGTCCGGTGCTGAAGACCTCGCGGGCGTCGCAGTCGCGCCGGCCGGCGAGGAACATGGCCATGCCCTGGGCGACGCGGCCGCGCGGGCCGTGCGGCTCGTCGGGGGTGTCGGGGGTGTCGGGTGCGTCGGGGGTGGTGATGTCGATGCCGGTGAGTCCGGCGGCGGCGGCATGTGCGCGCAGGGCGAGCCAGTCGGGGCGGGGGTCGCCCTCGCTGACCGGTGCGGGCAGATGGGTGTCCAGGAAGGCCGTCAACTTGGTTTCGAGGGCGGCGAGTTCGGGGTGGCGGACCAGGAGCGGGCGGATGCCGGTGGCGGGCATGGGTGTTCCTCGGGGGGGGTGTCAGAGGGTGAGCTCGGCGGGCGGCTGGGTGCGCACGGCGTCGTTGAGCCTGGCCTTGTCGTGACGCTCGCCCTTCTTCAGGTGCTTGATGACCAGCAGGCAGGGCAGGCCGAAGGTGCCGCCGGCGAAGTCGCGCGGTCGGCTGGCGGGGACGGCGACCGTCCACGGCGGCACCTCGCCGCGGGCGAGTTCCTCGCCGGTGGCGGCGTCGATCACCGGGATGGTGTCGGTGAGCAGGGCGCCGGCGCCCAGCAGGGCGCCCTCGCCGACCCGGGCGCCGCTGTAGATCATCGAGCGGGCGCCGATGAAGGCGTCGTCCTCGATCACGACCGGTTTGGCCATGGGGGGTTCGATCATGCCGCCCAGTCCCACTCCCCCGGACAGGTGGACGTTGCGGCCGATCTGGGCGCAGGAGCCGATGCCGACCCAGGAGTCGACCAGGGTGCCCTCGCCGACGTAGGAGCCGATGCCGATGTGACTGGGCATCACCACGACGCCGGGTTCCTGGTGGCTGCCCCGGCGGATGACCGCTCCCGGGGAGACCTGGACGCCGTCGATCGCGCTCTTCAGCGGGATCTTGTCGGCGCACCGGAACGGGCCGAACTGCGAGGGCTGCGGCGAGGCCTGCTTGTAGAGCAGCAGGATCGCGTTCTTCAGCCACTCGTGGACGACGACCCCGCCGCCGGGGGTCGGTTCGGCGACCCGGGCGCGGCCGGTGTCCAGCAGGCCGATCGCCGCGTCGACGGCGGCCACCGCCTCGGCGCTGTGCAGCGCGGTGTCGTCGCGCCGCTGCCAGAGGTCTTCGAGTTCGCTGCGCAAGCTCGTCATATCGATACCGCTGCCCATGGGGTTCCCCGCTTTCCAGGATGTCCAGGCTGTTCGGGCCGAAGGACGATCCGCGCGCACGATGCCCCCCGGGCGCGGTCCTCCGGCTTCTCGCGCGCGACGCCGTCCACTCCCCCGGGGCGCCCGCGCGCTGACGGCACACCGAGTTACCTGTCGGTAACGGCGCGCCAATGGCAGCCTTCCACACCTGTGATTCGCAGATCAAATCGCAAGCACAGCATCGATGTTAAGATTGAATAGTAAATCTTAGGCATCATCAAAGGCGGCATTTGAGGGCTGCGCTGGGCGGGCGGACGGGCCCGGAATCGAGTGTCGGCGCGGCGATGAGTTTTCCGGCCCCGGCGGGTCTGCATCATGACGGGGGCAGTCGACTCACCGGGAGCAGGGCATGGGCCTCATTCAGATCGAGCTGTTCGCGACCCTCGACCTCGTCGGGCAGGCGCCCGGCGGGCCGGACGAGGACCCGGAGGGGTTCCCGTTCGGGGGCTGGCAGGCGCCGCTGGTGGACGAGATCTCCGGGGCGCAGATCCTGGCCGCGTACGAGGGCACGGACGCGCTGCTGCTGGGGCGGCGCACCTACGACATCTTCGCCGCGTACTGGCCGCAGCAGAAGGACGGGGAGATCGCCGAGCTGTTCAACCGCGTCCCCAAGTACGTGGCCTCGCGCGGCACGCCCGACCTGCCGTGGGCCGGGTCGGTGCGGCTGGGCCCGGACCTGGCCGGCGCCGTGCGCGAGATCCGGGAGCGGCACGGGCAGGTGCGGGTCGTCGGCAGCCTGGACCTGGTGCAGACCCTGCTGCGAGAGCGGCTGTTCGACCGCCTCGACCTGTGGGTGCACCCGATCGTGCTCGGCGTCGGCAAGAAGGTGTTCGACGCCGGCGCGGTGCCCACCAGCCTGACCCTGCTGGAGCCGCCGGCGGCCGGCCCCAAGGGCACCGTGTACCTGCGCTACGGGCTCGCCGGCGGCACGCCCGCCACCGGGGACATGGGCGCGCGGTGACCGGGCGGGCCCGGGCCCGGGGGCGGGCCCGGGTCAGTGGCCGGTCTGGGTGAAGCGGCCGCCGAGGTAGCGGTGGTCCGGGTCGTCGGCGGGCAACTCGCCCAGCCTCGCGGTCAGTTCGGCGGCGTAGGCCTCGGCGTCGTCCAGCGGCCGGTAGCCGAGCGCCCGGGCCGAGGTGAGGTCCCACCAGGCGCGGGTGTTGGCGGAGATGCCGTAGGCGACGGTGTGGCCGGTCACCGGGGCGGTGAGCGCGGCGTGCACGAGGCGGGCGCAGTCGCCGGGGCTGAGCCAGGTGGCGAGCATCCGGACGGTGCGGGGTTCGGCGGCGAAGGAGCCGATGCGCAGCGAGACGGTCTCGGTGCCGTGGCGGTCGGCGTACAGGGAGGCGAGGCTCTCGCCGAAGCACTTGGAGAGCCCGTAGTAGGTGTCGGGCCGTGGCGGGGCGTCCACCGGAACGGCGGCACCGTCGGCGGGCCGCTCGGTGAAGCCCGTCGCGTGGTTGCTGCTGGCGTAGACGATCCGGCGCACTCCGGCGGTCCGGGCGGCGGCGTAGAGCCGGTAGGTGCCCTCGATGTTGGCGGCGAGGATGTCGTCGAACGGTGCCTCGCCGGCGATGCCGGCCAGGTGGATGACGGCGTCGACGCCCTGCACCGCCGCGGTCAGGGCCTTGGTGTCCTGCAGTTCGGCGGTGATCGCGTCGGGGTCGCCGGGCACGGGCAGGCGGTCGAAGCAGCGCAGCCGGTAGCCGTAGGCGGGCAGCAGCTCGCGCAGGCTGGTGCCGATGCGGCCGGCGGCGCCGGTGAGCAGGACCGGACGGGGCCGCTCGGCCGTGGGTCGGATTTCCATGGTTCCTCGCAGGGCTCGTCGAACGGGTGGCCGGGCTTCGGTGGCGTGTGACGATACCCGACGGTGCGCCAGGGTCGCCGGGGCCGTGTGGTGGTGACGGTTGATCAGGCGATGGGTGGTGTGTGCCGGGGCCGGGGGTTCGTCCGGGTGGGGGCGTCGGGTCCTGCGGGTGGTGTGGGTGCGCACGGTGGTGGACACGGTTGGGGAGGGCGGGCTGCGGGCGGGCCGCGGGCCGGGTCGGGAAGGAGTCGGGTGTGTCGGCTTTGGGGAACGGGCGGGTCGGAAGCGGGCCGGGCCCGGGGTTGGGGCGGCGGGGGTTCCTGGGGGCGGCGGCACTGGCGGGGGCCGGCGCCGCGCTCGGGGCGAGCGGGGGCCGGGCCGTGGCCGAGGAGGGTGCGCAGGAGGCCGGCGGGCGGCTGCGCGAGCTGGAGTTCACGGCGGGCACCAACGCGGCGGTGGCGGTGTCGCCGGACGGTGCCCGGCTGGTCGTGGAGGTGCAGGGGGTGCTGTGGGCGCTGGGGCGCGGTGGCGGGCGGGCGCGGGCGCTGACGGATCCGGGGCTGGAGCCGACCCGGCCGGTGTGGTCGCCGGACGGGTCGACGCTCGCGTTCTGCGCCTACCGGGGCGGGGGCTTCCACCTGTGGGCGATGGCCGCGGACGGTTCGGGGCTGCGGCAGTTGACCGAGGGGCCGTGGGACGAGCGCGGGGTGTCGTGGTCGCCGGACGGGCGGCTGCTGGCGTTCTCCTCGGAGCGGGCGGGGGACGCGGTGGCGGGTTCCTCGTACGACATCTGGACGCTGGAGGTGGCGAGCGGGCGCCTGACCCGGCTGACCGACCAGGCCGGGGTGGAGGACTACGACCCGTGCTGGCACCCGGACGGGGACCGGGTGCTGTTCGTGCGCGCCCGCGGCGGGCTCGGGCGCACGATCGCCTCGGTGCCGGCCGCGGGCGGGGCGGTGAGCACGGTGCGCACGGTGGACAGCGGCACGCTGGTGTGCCCCGCGCTGTCCCCGCAGGGGCGGCTGGCGTACGTGTGGATCGGCGAGTCCTCCGCCGCCACCGCCTACCAGGCGGCGAAGTCGTCGCTGGTCGTCGACGGCACGGTGGTCTCGGGCGAGGAGGACGTCTCCCCGCTGCCGCCGTCCTGGACGGCGCAGGGCGGCATCGTCTACTTCGCCGACGGGCACATCACCGAGCGCTCCCCCGCCCTGGACGCGCCCACGCCGATCCCGTTCACCGCCCGCCTGCAGGTCCCCCGGCCCCAATACCGGCGCAAGGAACGCGACTTCACCTCCACCGCCGAACGCGAGGTGCGCGGCGTCCACCTGCCCCAGCTGTCCCCGGACGGGCGCAGCGTGGTGTTCTGCGCGCGGGGCGCGCTGTGGCTGCTGCCGATCGGCCGGGCGCCGCGCGTGCTGGTGCAGGCCCCGCCCGCGCACTACCTGCAGATGCCCTCGTGGAGCCGGGACGGGCGCAGCGTGGTGTACGTGTACGACGGGGACGAGGGCGGGGACGGCCTGGGGGCGGTGCACCGGCTGACCCTGGAGAGCGGGGCGGACGAGGTGGTGGCGAAGGGGGGCCGGTTCAATCCCGTGCTGTCGCCGGACGGCGCGCGGCTGGCGTGCCAGGACGTGCTGGGCCGTCTGCTGGTGGTCGACCTGGCGAGCGGTGCGGAGCGGGTGCTGGTGGCGCCGTTGGGCGGCAACGGCCTTCCGGGTCGGCCGAGTTGGTCGCCGGACGGCCGGTACGTGGCGTTCTGCGACCGCAACCGGCTCAACCACCGTTTCCGTGAGGGCTACAACGTGGTGCGGGTGGTGGACACGGGTGACGGCGGTGCGCGGGCGTTCCTGCCGCTGGCGCACACCTCGGTGGCCGACCGGGTCGACAGCGGGCCGGTGTGGTCGCCGGACGGGGCGTGGCTGGCGCTGGTGGTGGAGTCGGCGCTGTGGGTGCTGCCGGTGGGGGCGGACGGTGCGCCGGCGGGCGAGGCGGTGCGGCTGACCGAGGAGGCGGCCGACCATCCGTCCTGGTCGGGCGATTCGCGGCAGTTGCTGTACCTGTCGGGCGGGCGGCTGCGGTTGATCGGGCGTGACGGGGGCGGGGCGCGCGAGGTGGCGGTGGGGCTGCGCACGGCGCGCAGTGTGCCGCCGCGCTCCGACGTCACCCGTATCCACGCTGCGCGGCTGTGGGACGGCACCGGGGAGGGGGTGCGCGAGGACGTGGACATCGTGGTCAGCGGTGGGCGGATCACCGCCGTCGAGCCGCACCGTTCGGGTGCGCGGCGCTCCGGGGAGCGGCTGGTCGACGCGTCCGGGTGCACGGTGCTGCCGGGGTTGTGGGACGCGCACACCCATCCGTATCTGAACACCTACGGCGGGCGCGAGTTGCGGCTGATGCTGGCGTACGGGATCAGCGGGACGGCGTCGCTGGGCGGGGCGGCGTACGAGCAGGCGCGCATCCGTGAGGACGTGGACGCCGGGGTGCTGGACGGGCCGCGGTTCCTGACGACGGGCGAGCTGATCGACGGGGCCAGGGTCGCGTACAGCATGGGGCGGGCGCACCGCACCGAGGAGGGGGTGCGGCGCAGCCTGGAGCGGGCGGTGGCGCTGGACTACGACCTGCTGAAGACGTATGTGCGGGCGCCGGCTTCGGTGATGGGGCGGGCGGCGCGGGTGGCGCACGAGCGGCTGGGGGTGGTGGCGGGCGGTCATCTGCTGACGCCGGGGGTGCAGGTGGGGCAGGACCTGACGACGCACCTGTCGGCGACCCAGCGTCAGGAGTTCGGGCGGGCGGCCTCGCCGACCGGGCGCAGCTACCAGGACGTCCACGAGGTGTACCGGGGCGGGGAGTTCGCGATCGTGGTCACGCCGTTCTCGGCGCTGTGCCTGCTGGGTGAGGATCCGGCGCTGGCGCGGGATCCGCGGGTGGGGGTGCTGATGCCGCCGTGGGACGCGGCGCAGGTGGAGCGGTCGGCCCAGGTGGCGCCGACGCCGGAGCAACTGCGGGCGCTGCGGCGGGAGATGGCGGTGTACCGGCGGATCGTGGAGGACGGCGGGGCGCTGGCGCTGGGGACGGACGCGCCGCTGGTGCCGGTGGGGCTGCACCTGCATCTGGGGCTGCGGGCGCTGCACCGGTTCGCGGGGCTGTCGCCGGCGCAGGCGTTGCGTACGGCGACGGTGGCGCCGGCGCGGCTGTTCGGGCTGGCGGACGACTTGGGGACGGTGGAGGAGGGGAAGTTGGCGGATCTGACGGTGGTGGAGGGGGATCCGCTGCGGGATTTCGCGGACCTGGTGCGCACGGTGTGGGTGATGCGCGGCGGGGTGGTGTTCCGGCGCGAGGACGTCGTCGGGACGGCGGGCGCGGGCGCGGGCCGGGCTGCGGGTGCGGCGGCGGCGGGGCGGGTGCCGGCGGGGGGTGTGGACTGGTACGAGGTCGGCCTGGCGCTGCGGCGCGACGGCTGCTGCGCGCCGTGAGGCGGGGCGCGGCGGTGGGGCGGGGCGCGGCGGTGGGGCGGGGCGGCGGTGGGGCGGGGCGGCGGGCCGGCCGGCGCGCCCGGGCTGCGACGTGCCGGCCCGAGGGCCCGGCCGCGCGCGCGGACGTGCCCTGTCCCACGGGGGCGGGGACAGGGCACGTCGGTGCGGCGGTGCGGCGGTGTTCGGGTCAGCGCTTGGTGACCACCAGCGGCAGCTGGGCCGGGCCGCGCAGGCCGGTGGAGCCGGGCTTGAAGGTGACGTCCTTGTCGGCCAGTTCCAGGGTGGTGATGCGGGTGGCGAGCCCGAGCAGGGCCTCGCGGGCCATCATGGTGGCCAGCGGGCCGCCCAGGCAGTAGTGGATGCCCCGGCTGTAGCTGAGGTGGCCGGGGCCCTCGCGGTGGAGGACGAAGTCGTCGGGGTCGGTGAAGACCCGCTCGTCGCGGTTGGCGGAGCCCACCATGAGGATGACGGCCTCGCCGGGCTTGATGGTCTGCCCGTGCAGTTCGACCTCCTCCAGCGCGATCCGGCCGACCTGGTGGGCCGGCGGCTCCAGGCGCAGGATCTCGTTGATCGTCGCGTCGGTCGTCTTCGGGTCGTCGGCCAGGTGCGCCAGGGCCTCGGGGTGGCGGGCGAAGACCAGGGCGGCGTTGCCGATCAGGTTGGAGAAGGTCTCCTGGGCGGCGACGACGATCAGCAGGCAGGAGGCCGCGATCTCGTGGGTGGTCAGGGCGCTGCCCTCGTCGCGGGCGCGCACCAGCTGGGAGACGATGTCGTCGCCCTCGGTGCCGTCGCGCCGGGTGGCCAGCTCGACGAAGTAGCCGGTGCACTCGGCGACCGCGACCCGGCGGGCCTTGGACTGCTCGGGCGTCAGCACGGTGTCGAAGTCGAGCAGCGCGGCGATCTCGCGGGTCCACAGGGTGAACCGCTCGCGGTCCTCCTCCGGGATGCCGAGCATGGTGCCCAGGACCCGGATCGGCAGCGGGGTGGCGAGGCGGTCCATGATGTCGAAGCGCTCGGGCAGGTCGCCGAGCAGCTCGTCCACGATCGCGGCGACGGACTCGCGCAGGGCCGTGATCGTGGCGGGGGTGAAGGCCTGCGAGACCAGGCCGCGCAGCCGGGTGTGCTCCGGCGGGTCGGTCAGCATGAACAGCTTGGCGTCCAGGTCGTCCACGCCCAGGAAGGGCAGCGGGTCGTCGCCTTCCGCGCCGGTGATCTGCTCGAAGAACGTCGAGTTGCTGAAGTCCTTGCCCAGACGGCGGTCCCGCAGCAGCGCCTCGACGTCCTCGTAGCGGCTGATCAGCCAGACGTTGTGCGGCCCCTGCAGGGCCGGGAACGCGTCGCGCAGGAGGCGGTAGGCGGGGTACGGGTTGGCCTGGAGCGCCGGATCGGCCGGGTTGAAGGGCAGTTGCCCGGCGCCGGCCGGCTCTTCGGCTACGGGTGCATTCCTGGGCTCGCTCATTGTCGATACAGCCTTTCTCCGGCGGTATACCAGCGGGACAGGTCGGTGGACGAACACTTCCGGGTGCGGTGCGTCAGGTAAGCAGCGCCGCGAACTCGGCGTCAAGGATGGTCAAGTGGGGAAATCCGCCTCGACTGGCAGGCGGGGGGCGGCAGTTGCTCAGGCGACCGGGGCCACGGCCGCATCACGCACTTGGGAGGCGAAGCGCTGCCACTGCCGGGCGCACTCCAGGGCCAGCTCGGAGACGATCTGCACACGGTGCGCGGGCACCGACCGCGCGACGTTCTCCCAGCCCTGCGGGTCCAGCATGTGCAGTTCCAGCATCCGCAGGAGCCGGCGGCCGTTCTCGGTCAGCCGCAGCGACGGGTCGCGACACAGGCTGGGGAAGAGGCCGCTGACGCCGGGGTCGTCCCGGCCGGAGTCGTCCCGGCCGGAGTCGGGCGGTGAGGGCGGGGCGGCGACCAGCCGGGCCACGGGGGCCGGGCGCCGCCCGCCCCGGTCGCTCTCGTCCAACCGGTGCCGCAGCGGCACGATGTCCTCGCCGCGCAGCAGCCGGGCCCGCACGTCGCGCACGGTGCCCGGGGAGATGCCGGCCTTCTGCGCGATGGTCCGCAGCGAGGCGCCGGGCGATTCCAGGATGAGCCGGCCGGCCAGCCGGCGCCCTTCGGCGCTGTTGGCCGGGCGTACCCGGCCGTCGCGGCCGATCCGGGCGGTGGTCTGGGTGGCCGGGCCGAGCCTGCGGCGCTGGGCGGCCACCGTCTTCGCGGACAGCCCCGCGACGGCGGCGATGGCGCGGTTCGACCAGTGGGGGTGGGTGGTGAGGATGCGCACCGCCGCCGCGGTGCGTTCGGACAGCGACAGCGGCAGGCCGTGGCTGGTGTTGGCCCGCACCGCGAGGGCGAAGGCGTCCTCGGGTGCCCCGTCGAAGAACCGGGCCGTGATCTCCGATTGCCCGCGCAGTTCCGCGGCCCGGACCCGGTGCATGCCGTCGACCACTTGCATGGACTGCCGGTGCACGACAATCGGGGGTAACTCCTGCGCGCTATTGGCCAGAAGATGCGTGTGCTCGGCCTGTTCCGACTGGTGACGGGGAGAGTCGGCCGGGCGAAGCGAGGCGACCGGAACCCGGTGCACCTCGGACAGTCTGGAAACTCCCCACAGGTTGGTGACGCCGTCCTCGGGCAACTCCGGCCGTTGTTGGTGCAGGTTGCTGAAAACCATCTTCGCGATTCCCCCTGCAATTGATTGTTTTAGCTCCATGCGAGCGTACGAACCTCTGCAGTTGCTTCAAACCCCATGACTTTCCTGCAGTCAGGGTCTGCGTGCAACCGTGGACTTGGGCCAGTTGCACGGTTTATGCCATCGCGGTGGGGGGAAACGGGGCTCGGGGCTCAGCGGGCCGGGGCGGCCTGGGTGCGGCGGGCGTAGGCGCGGGCGGCCCGGGCGCGGTCGCCGCAGCGGGTCGAGCACCACTGGCGCCGGCCCTGCCGCAGCAGGTACCGGTTGCACGGGGCGGAGCCGCAGGCGGTCAGGCGCTCGGCGTCGGGACCGGTGAGCAGGTCGGCCGTGTCCGCCGCGAGCGCGGCCAGCGCGTGGTCGAGCATCGCGGTGGTGGGGTGGGGGGCCGCGCGGAAGGGGCCGCGCTCGTCCCACTGCAGGAGCCGGGCGGTGGGCACCCGGGTGAGGGCGTCGTTGACGGCGGCCAGCGCGGCGGGCAGCGCGGGCAGGCCGGCGGTGCGGGCGGCCAGCAGGGAGCGGACGTGCTCGCGCATCGCGCGCAGCTGGGCGGCGCACATCTCCTGCAGGCCGGCCGGGCCGGGGGTCAGGCCGTGTTCCAGGAGCCAGCGGTCCGCGGCCTCGGGGGCGGCGAGGCGGTCGAGGAGGTGGCCGCCGGGCAGGGTGATCGCGCTGTTGGCGAGGGCGAGGCCGGGGTGCTGCTCCTCGCCGGGCGCGGGGGGCACGGTGCCGGGTTCGCCGCCGGCGAGGTCGGGGTCCGTCATGTTTCTCATGGTATCGGTTGCGCTCATCCGTGATGATCCCCTAGTTTTTCTCACGGATACTCCATCCCCATCCGTGAGAGGTGTCGTCGTCATGGCTTCGTCCGCTTCCTTCCCCGTCCGCGTCTTCGGTGGCCCGACCGCCCTGTTCGAGTACGGCGGCCTGCGCTTCCTCACCGACCCGACCTTCGACGGACCCGGCGAGTACGGGCGCGAGGGCCGCCCGCTGCTCGTCAAGACCGCCCCGCCCGCCGGGGCCCTCGCCGAGGTCGGCCGCCTCGACGTGGTCCTGCTCTCCCACGACGAGCACGCCGACAACCTCGACAACGCCGGGCGGGCGCTGCTGGCCGACGTCCCGCTCACCCTCACCACCCCCGGCGGCGCGAAGCGCCTGGGCGGCACCGCCCGGGCACTGGCCGACTGGGAGGCGGTCGAGCTGGAGCGCCCCGGCGGCGGCACCGTCACCGTCACCGGCGTGCCCGCCCTGCACGGGCCCGGCGCGCGTGCGGACGTCGAGGCCGTCACCGGCGAGGTCGTCGGCTTCGTCCTGACCGGCGAGGGCCTGCCCACCGTCTACGTCAGCGGCGACAACGCCTCGCTGGAGGCGGTGGGCGAGATCGCCGCCCGCTACGCGCCCGTCGACACGGCCGTCCTGTTCGCCGGGGCGCCGCGCTTCCCCGTCCTGTTCGACGGCGCGCCGCTCGTCCTGGACAGCGCGCAGGCCGCCGAGGCCGCGGCCCTGCTGGGCGCGCGCCGCGTGGTGGCCGTCCACCACGACAGCTGGGCCCACTTCACCGAGGGCCGCGCGGAATTGGAGGCCGCCTTCGCCGCCGCGGGCCTGGCCGACCGACTCGAAAAGGCGTGAACACCCGCGCCTGACACGGAAAGCGCCCGCCGAACACCGGACCCGCCACGGGGACCGGACGTTCGGCGGGCGCTTTGTTCGTCCGCGGTGAACGTACCCGCGGGGCAACGGGGGTGGAGTATTTCGGCCAGAGCGTCAGGGGGGCGCGGGCGCGCGGGAAAAACCCGCCGCGCCATCCGCGCGAAGGCGTTGTCGCGCAGGCGTTGTCCGAGGATTTTCCTGACGTGCACATGGCGGCACATTCGGATGCAGACGGGCCGATTGGCGACAACCGGAAACCCTTCCGGCGGGGTCGGCAGGCGGCGAAGCCGGTGGTCGCCGCCAGGGAAACAGCTCGTGGAACTCGATGGGCGGCAACTTCACGTCCAAGCCGGCGGTCGTCTGCAACCCCGACACCAAGACCGAGGAGGTCTTCGCGGTCGGCACCGACGGGAAGATGTACCACTCGTACAGCGCCAACGCCGGCCCGTGGAGCAACTGGAACACCATCAACTCCGGCACCTTCAAGACCAGCTGACCGGCTGACCGGCGCGATCCGGGGTGCGCGGCAGGGCCCACGGCCCGCCGCGCACCTCGCGTGTGCGGCCGAGGCTCGGGGGTCCCCTGAGCGCAGGAAGTCGATGGGGTCGACTTCCCGCGCTCAGGCCCTGGTTGCGTGGGTGCGGCAGCGGGCGAGGGCGTTGCGCAGGCGCACGTCGGGGTTGGGAGTGGTGGTGAGGAGTTCGCCGGCCTGGATGAGGGTGGTCCAGTAGCGGTCGGGGTCGCCGGTGGCGGGGCGGGGGCGGGTGGCGGCGAGGGAGAGGTAGGCGGCGGTGAGGTTGCCGGTGGTGAACCAGCGGGCCAGCCCGTGCTGGTGGCCGGCGCGGATGCCGCCGAGGGCGTCGATGGCGGTGAGGAAGAGGTCGATGACGGCGAGTTCGTGGGCGTCGAGCTGCTTGGGGACGTCGAAGACCCCGAGGGCTTCGAGGAGTTCGCCGGTGTCGGCCTCGGAGCCCGGGCGGGGGTCGGCGAGCAGGGCGTCGTAGCAGTCGTCGAGGCGGCGGTCGGTCTCGGTGGCGGGGATGCCGAGGGCGGTGCAGACCGCGCGGGCCGAGCGCAGGGGCTCGCGGCTGCGACGGGCGAGGGTGGCGTAGGCCTCGGCGGGCGTGGCGCCGGTGTCGAACAGGTGCCGGGCGGTGAGGGCGAGTCGCATGGGTGGCGGTTCCTGTTCAGGCGGCGAGGGCGGGGGCGGGGGCGATCAGGGCCCAGACGAACTTGCCGATCCCGCCGGCCCGGGGGCAGCAACCCCAGCGCGAGGCAAGCTCGTTGACGAGGAACAGCCCGCGCCCACGCTCGTCGGAGAGGGAGATGGTGCGCAGCGACGGGCGGCCGCCGCCCGCGTCGTGGACCTCGACGCGCAGGAGCCCGTTGGTGAGGGCGAAGCGGATCTCGATGTGCCGGTCGTCGGGCGCGTCGCAGTGCTGGACGGCGTTGGCGAAGAGCTCGCCGAGGAGGAGCTCGGCGACGTCGGCGTAGCGGTCGCCGGCGGGGAGGGCGGCGAGGTACGCCCGGAGCAAGTGCCGCGCGAGGGGCGTGGATTCGACGCAGGAGTCGAGCCGCGCGGCGAACGTGCGGGGCCGGTGGGAAGCGAGCATGGCGAAGTTCCTCAGGGGGCGTATTGGGGAGCGCGAGGGTAGTGCGCAAATAGCGCTATACACAGCGTCACTCCGATCCGTAGCGCAGCGACTACCCGGGGTGCCCCACTGTCCTCTAGGCTTCAGAGCAGTTCAACGTATCCGTGCTGTTTGATTGGTAGGGCGAATCGCCTTGAACAAGCGGGAACTTGACCCTCAGGCCTCCCCTGCCGCCGAGTTCGGGGCATTCCTCCGCACGTCACGTGAGCGGCGGGGGTGGACGCAGGAACACCTTGCAGGGCTGATCGGCTGCACCTCGTCCCACATCTCGGCTCTTGAAAATGGCCGCAGGAGGCCAACTCAACGGATCGCTGCGGCACTTGACAGAGCATTTGGTACATCGCAGGCGGGCACGTTCAAGCACAAGGCAAGCGATGTCAAGTACAGTGCCCTACTTGATGGATTCGCGGAGTTCGTCACCCAAGAGGGCCGGGCCGTTGAGCTCCGGCTCTTTGAACTCGGCATCGTGCCGGGCTTGCTGCAGACGAGGGATTACGCAACCGCCATTGCGGCAGGCGCCGTACGCCGGAGGACCATCACGCAGGACCAGGCAGACGAACGGGTGCACGTCCTCATAAACCGCCAAATCCGCGTGCGCCGGGAACCGCCGCCCTTGGTCCACGTGGTCATGGATGAGAGTTGCATTCGTCGGATTGTAGGTGGGGAGGCTGTGATGGCTGCCCAGCTTGACCATCTCATCGACTTCGCCAGCGAGCCCACCGCAAGGCTCCAGCTTGCCCCGTACTTGCTCGGCGAGGACAGGGCCTTCGATCTTCCGGTGTCCATTCTGACGTTGCCGGACCGATCTCTGACCTCCTACGCCGAGAGTGCGCACCAGGGGCGCTTGGAGCGGGATACCGGCGCGGTGACGGCCGAGTTGGCGGCCTACTATCAGCTACAAACGCATGCCCTTTCACAGGCGGACTCGGTGGCGATGATCCGCGAGCTACGGAGGCAACTATGACCCTCGATTGGTTCAAGTCCAGCTACAGCAGCAACGGCGGACAGTGCATCGAGGTATCCAACAGCATGCCCGGCATCGTCCCCGTCCGCGATTCCAAGGACCCCGATGGCCCCACCCTGGCCTTCCCGGCCGACACCTGGCAGTCGTTCGTTTCGGCTGTCCGCTCCGGGGAGTTCGGCGACGTCTGATCCTTGGGGTGAGGGCGGCGGATCCGCCGCCCTCACCTCACTCCCTCACTCCTCGTCGTCGAGTCGACCCAGGGCATCGGCGATCAGGCGGGTGGCGAAGCTGTGGTCGTCACCGGCAATCCGGTTGATGTGTTCGGCGAGCAGCACGGCGGTGGCCTCCAGCGGGTTCATCTCCGCGTCCGTCCACGGCCCGTACTGGGCGCGCCACAGGTTGGGGCTCAGTCCGGTCCCGGCGGCGATCAGCAGGCCGGCCATCATGGGCACGACCTCGGGCTTGAAGGTGCGGGGCATCATCCGCATGGTGGCGACCAGCGCGGGCACCGAGTAGCCGACGACCTCCTCGCCCTGGTCCGTGCAGGCCTGGCGCAGCCAGTTCATGTACATGTAGATGAGCGTGCAGGTGCCTTCCAGCAGATCGTCGAGCCCGTCCTCCCCCAGTGACGCGGCGAACTCGTTGATCATGCGCCGCTGTTCGGGGTCCGTCCCGCTCTTGCCGTCGTAGACGGCCTGGAGGCGGGAGTCGATCAGCATCAGCGCGGTGCTCACGTCGCCGACGGGAGCGTACTGGGGGTCGCAGGACGAGGACACGGGACTCCTTCGCGAACGGCCGCTTGCGGTCGGTGACGCGGCACGTTCGCAGCGTAGTCCCCCGGGCGGGCGCGGTCGGGCGAATGCGGCCATTGGCGGCCCGAAGGCCCTTGCCCGTGCGGGCGGTTGACGCCCCGTGCGGGCACGGGCCTTCGGCGGCGGGGCACGTCGGCCCGTGGGCCCGGTGGGTGGGAGCGGCACGCCCGCCCAGACCTGTGGCCGGACACGTTCGAGTGATCGTCATGGGGTGCTCGGTTGACGGGCCTGCGGCGCCACCAGATTACGAAGCATCGGTTCCGTCCTCGGCGATTCCCCTCGCCCTGCCTGCCCTCCTGGAGAACACGATGCGCAAACCCTGGGTCGCGGCGCTCGCGGCCGTGCTGAGCGTGGCCCCCTTCGCCGTCGCCCCGGCGGCCGGGGCGCCGGTCGCCGCTTCGGCCGGCGCCGCCCTGGCGCCCACCCCGCCGATGGGCTGGAACGACTGGAACGCCTTCGGCTGCAAGGTCGACGAGCAGTTGGTCGAGCAGAGCGCCGACGCGATCGTCGACACCGGCCTGAAGGCGGCCGGCTACCAGTACGTCAACATCGACGACTGCTGGATGAGCGGGGAGCGCGGCGCCGACGGGAGCCTGGTGCCGGACCCGGTGAAGTTCCCGCACGGCATCGCGGCCGTGGCCGACTACGTCCACGCCAGGGGCCTCAAGCTCGGCATCTACGAGAGCGCCGGCACGGAGACCTGCGCGCACTTCCCCGGGAGCCTGGGCCACGAGCGCCAGGACGCCGACTCCTTCGCCTCCTGGGGCGTCGACTACCTGAAGTACGACAGCTGCCCCGGGAACCAGCCGATGCCGGCCCGCCAGCGCTACGAGGCGATGGGCGAGGCCCTGGCCCGTACCGGCCGTCCGATCGTCTACAGCTTGTGCAACTGGGGCGACCAGGACGTCGCGTCCTGGGGCGGCGAGGTCGGCCAGCTGTGGCGGACCACCCCGGACATCGACCCCAGCTTCCAGCGGATGCTGGACATCTTCCACGTCAACGCTCAGCTCGCGGACCACGCCCGGCCGGGCGCGTGGAACGACCCCGACGCGCTGGAGGTCGGCAACGGCATGACGGCCGACGAGGAGCGCGCCCACTTCTCCCTCTGGGCCGCCATGGCCGCGCCGCTGCTCGCCGGCACCGACCTGCGCACGGCCACGCCCCACACCCTGGCGGTCCTGGGGAACACCGAGGTCATCGCCGTGGACCAGGACCCGCTGGGCAGGCAGGGCCGTCCGGTCGGCCCGCTCGGCGGCCTGGACGTCCTGGCCAAGCCCCTGGGCGACGGCTCCGTGGCCGTCACGCTCTTCAACGAGGGCGCCGAACGCGCCGTCGTCTCCACGACCGCCTCCGCCGTCGGCCTGCCGGCGGCCGGCTCCTACGTGGTGCGCGACCTGTGGGAGCACACCACGGGCGAGACCTCCGGCACCATCAGCGCCGAGGTCCCGGCCCACGGCGCCGCGATGTTCCGCGTCGCCCCGGCGGGGTGAGGCCGGGCCGACGAGCCGGAGCCCGGTGCGCGGGCGCTCGCGCCGACGCACCGCGGCTCACGGCGGGCCGCTCAGCCCTCGACGTCCGAGACGTGGACGCCGTAGGCCTGGGCGGCGCTGTGGGCGACGTAGTCCTCCTGCAGGGCCGTCAGCTTGTGGACCAGCAGGATCGCGCAGACCAGGGCGGCCAGCGTCAGCGTCTCGCCGGTGATCATCCACTGGGCGGCCGTCCGGTAGGAGTCCGGGTAGTCCGCCTGGTCGTACTCCATGGAGCCGAACAGACCGATCACGCCGCCCGCCAGGTACACCGCCCATCCGAAGTTGAGCAGCGCCGGCGGCACCAGCACCCGGTCCCCCGAGGGGTCCGGCCGGGTGCTGGCCAGCCAGGTGTCGATCGCTATCCGCCGGGGGAACCAGAGGCTGACGACCGGGACGAGCCAGCCGCCGATCGACCACCCGCGCTGGAGCTGGTGCTGCGCCTGCGGGTTGATCGCCTCGGCGTTGACCCGCATCCGGTAGAACCAGGTGATGAAGGAGACCGCCACGGCCGTCAGGACCAGGTCCTGCAGCACGAGCGCGGCGTCGTAGAGCCCGCCCGCGTCCTGGATCGCGGAGCGGTCGTCCGCCGCCGCGAGGATGCGGAAGTCGGCGACGAGCGTGAACAACTGCGCGGCGCAGCCCGTGGCGAGCGCGACCGTGGCGACGGTGGCGGTGGTTCGCGGCGGGCTGTACACGGCGGGCGAAGGCATCGGTCGAGGATCCCCGGTGTAGGTCTTGTGGTGGACCGTCACACCCTAGGCGTTGCCCGTGACAGCCGTGCCACGGGCTTGCCCGGGGGTGGGGGCGGCCTTACGGCAGGTAGTCGTTGCTGAAGGCGTCGGCGGCGGTGACGGGCTTGTCGATGAGGCCCTGGTCCTTCATGAAGGCGGCCATCTTCTCCCAGGTGGCGGCGTCGTTCTGGCCGGGCTTGCCGGTGGGCGGCGGGGTGAGCAGCGGGACGGTGGCCTTGAGGACGGCCAGGGCGGAGTCCTGCTGCTTCTGGTCGTTCATGCCGGGGATGAAGGTCTTGCTGATGGTGACCGCCTCGTCGGGGTGGTCGATGGTGTACTGGACGCCGCGCAGGGTGGCGGCGATGAACTTGCGCAGGTCGTCGCCGTGTTGGTCGAGGGTGGTCCTGGTGGCGCCGAGGCCGGCCGCGACCAGGGGCGGCGTGGCGGTGTCGGTGCCCTCGACGGGGCGGACGGCGAGGCCGGCCTGCTGGAAGTTGACGGCGTCGTTGTTGAGGTAGCCCATGACGGCGTCGACCTTCTTGCCGACCAGGGCGGCCTGCTGGGTGAAGCCGATGTGCTGGACGGTGACGTCCTTGGTGGTCAGTCCGCCGGCCTTGAGCTGGGCGAGCAGCCCGAAGTAGGTCTCGCCGAAGGGGCCGGGGGTGCCGATGGTGTGCCCGCGCAGGTCGGCGACGGTGTGGATCGGGGAGTCCTGCGGGACGAGCATCGCCACCGGGTAGGTGTGGTAGAGGGTGGCGACGTCGACGACGGGCAGGTCCTTGGCGCGGGCCTGGAGGATTTCGTCGCCGCCGGCGAAGACGACGTCCTCCTTGCCGGCGGTCAGGCCGCCGAAGAGGTCGTCGGTGAAGCTGTGGTGGCGCAGGGTCACCTTGAGGCCGGCGTCCTGGTAGAAGCCCTTGCTCTGGGCGACGTAGAAGGGGGCGAACTGGATGTTGGGGATGTAGGTGAGGCCGATGGTGAGGGCGCCGCCCTTGCCGTCGGTGGACTTGGCGGCGGTGGGGTCGGAGGCGCAGGCCGACAGTGCGGCGGCGGTGGCGAGCAGGAGGGCGAGCGAGCGGGCCGGGCGGGCGGCGGCGGTGGTGCGCATGCGGGAGTCCTTGTCCTGTCTTCGGCGTCGGGCGTCGGGCGTCGGGCGTGGGGCTTCGGGCGTCGGGCGTGGGGCGTCGGTGGTGGTGGTGCTCAGCGGTCGACGGCGCGTTCCAGGAGCCGGACGGCTCCGTAGGTGGCGGCGGCCAGCAGGGTGAGGGTGAGCAGGGTGACGAACAGGCCGGTGGAGTCGGCCTGGCCGCGCTGGACGGCCAGGAGTTCGCCCAGGCCCTCGCCGCCCATCACGAACTCGCCGACGACCGCGCCGGTGATGGACAGCGTGGCGCCGGTGCGCACCCCGGCGAGGATGCTGGGCAGGGCCAGCGGGAACTCGATGTGGCGCAGCATGCCCCAGGGGCCGACGCCGTCGACGCGGGCGGCGGCCAGGACGTCGGGGTCCAGTTCGCGCAGGCCGAGCATCGTGTTGACGAGCATCGGGAAGAAGACGAGCAGGGCGCACAGGATGGCGATGGGCAGCAGGCCGTAGCCGATCCACAGGGCGAGCAGGGGGGCCAGGGCCACGGCGGGGACGGCCTGGGTGGCGGCGAGGTAGGGCTGCAGGGCGCGGGCGGCCAGGGTGCTGCGGGCCATCAGGTAGCCGAGCGGGAGGGCGGCGGCGATGCCGATGGCGGTGCCGGCGGCGCTCTCGACGACGGTCTGGCGGGTGTAGTCGAGCAGGGAGCCGTGGGTGAGGGCGTCGGCGAAGGCGTGGGCGACGGTGGCGGGGGCGGGCAGGAAGAACGCCGAGACGGCTTTGGTGCGGGTGGCGCTCTCCCAGGTGCCGAGCAGGAGCAGGCCGAAGGCCAGGGGTGGCAGGACGGCGGCCAGGCGGGTGCGGGCGGGGGTGGGTGCGGGGCGGCGGGTGGGGGTGGTGGCGGGTGGTGGGGTGGGGGGTGTGCGGGGGGTGGGGTCGGCGGTCTTCAGCGGTGGCACGGCTGCTCCCTGGTCGTCTGCCTGCGGGTGGGGGTCGGCGTCGGGCCCGTGGTGAGTTCGTGCATGAACGTTGTTCTCCCCCGTTTGGTGATTTCCGGTTCCCCGGTGGCCGGAATGCCGCGTCGCGTCCTCGTGGAACCGTTCGCCCGTTCGTCGTCGGCCGGTTTTTCGGATGATGTTTCGTCAACCTGGGGATGTTCGGCGGCGGCTGGGATCTTAGGCGCGGGTGGAGAGCATCGGCAATACGGGCCGGTCGGAAGGGTCGGCGGTGCCCGGGGCCGGCGGGTACGTGACGCATCCCACTTCCGGGCGTGAATGGTGACGGCTTGTCAAGACGGCTTCGGGTGTGTCAGGTTGGCGGACGTTCAACACGTTTGCGCACTCCGGGGTCGGTGAAATTCCGAGCCGGCGGTTACAGTCCGCGACCCGGTCGCCTCCAGCGGCCGGTTGACCAGGTGGAACTCCTGGACCGACGGTGAAAGTCCGGAAGGGAGGCAGTGCGCGGCGGGCAGGGTCCTTCCCCCTTCGCCGGGGTGTCCCGTCGGCCTCCCCTGGCCGTGGGGTGCTCCGTTTTCGGTGCGGTGGGTGGCCCCTGCACGCCCGTTGCCTGATGCCCCGGACGTCCGCGCCCCCGAGCGCGAGGAGAGTTCCGATGGGCCGCACCTTCGACGCCCCGTCCGGCCGGCTGGCTGCCCGGTCCGGGTCCGGGTGTGCGGGGTCCGCGCTTCGCGCTCCGCACCCCCGAATCCCACCGAGGTTAGGACCCACGGGCATGACCAGCACCGATGCTCTGCCGTACCCTTCCGCCGACTCCGCTGTCTCCACCGGCTCAGCCGTCTCCGCCGTCTCCGCCGTCTCAGCCGTCTCCGCCGTCCAGGGCTCGCCCGACCGGGGCTCCTTCGGCCTCGGCCCGCTCGACCGGACCCTCGGGGCGGACGAGGTGGACGGGGTGGACGGGGTGGACCACGAGCGGGCGTTCGACCCGGTGGAGGTGGCGATCGCCCGGATCGCGGCCGGGCGCGCGGTCGTGGTCGTCGACGACGCGAGCCGGGAGAACGAGGGCGACATCGTGTTCGCCGCCGAACTCGCCACCTGCGAGCTGGTCGCCTTCGCGATGCGGGAGTGCCGCGGGCTGCTGTGCGCGCCGATGGCCGGCGCCGACCTGGACCGTCTGGAGCTGGAGCAGATGGTCGCCCGCAACACCGAGCAGCACCGCACCGCGTTCACCGTCTCGGTGGACGCGGCCGCCGGGATCAGCACCGGCGTCTCGGCGGCCGACCGGGCGCTGACGCTGCGCCTGCTGGCCGATCCGGCCACCGGGGCGGGCGACCTGGTGCGCCCGGGGCACGTGTTCCCGCTGCGCGCCGTCGACGGCGGGGTGCTGGCGCGGGGCGGCCACACCGAGGCGGGGGTGGACCTGTGCCGGCTGGCCGGGCTGCGGCCGGCGGCGGCGGTGTGCGAGATCGCCAACGCGGACGGCTCCATGGCCCGGCTGCCGCAGCTGCGCGCGTTCGCCGACCGGCACGGCCTGGCGCTGATCTCGGTGGCGTGCCTGGCCGAGTACGTGCGGACGGCGGGCGCGGCGGGCCCGGTGCGCGCGGCGGTGTAGGCGCGCTTTCCTCCGCCGCCTTTTCCCGGTGATTCCCCGGCCGTGCGCGGCCGCGGTTCGCCGCGCCCGCGATGCGGGGGGGGCGATGGGGTGGCGGGGCGCGCGGGCGGTCGTGCGGGGCGGTTTTTCGTCGGCCGGCGGCGCGGTGGTCCGTTTCCGGGGTTCTCCGGGGTTTTCCGGGGTTTTCCCGGGCGGCGGGAATTCGGCCGTGAGGGCGCGGCCGGGAGTTTCGCCGAGGGCTTTTCGGCGGGCGACCGGGTGGCCCCGGCGCCGTTTTCCGCGGGTCGGCGGGAATGGCCGCGCGGGCCCGCGGCCCACCACCCCAGAAGCTTGCATGTGCATGTATTCTGCAGGTGACCGACGACTCCGGAAGGAGGCGCCCATGACGGCGTCACCGCGCGCGCCCCGCACCCCCCACGCACCCCTGCCCGCCTCCGACCAGGCCGCGTGGAGCCGCGTGCTCGCGCTCCACGCGCGGGTGGAGCGCGAGCTGGCGGCGGCGCTGCAGCGCCGGCACGGGATCGGCCTGTCGGAGTACCGCTCGCTGGAGCACCTGCACCGCTCGCGGACGAGCGAGCTGCGGATGCAGGACCTGGCGGAGCGGGTCGGGCTGGGGCAGTCCTCGGTCACCCGCCTGGTGGGCCGCCTGGAGGCGGCGGGCTTCGCGGTCAAGGACCTGTGCCCGTCCGACAAGCGCGGCGTCTACGCCGTCATCACCGAGCAGGGGCGCCTGCGCTACGAGGCCGCCCGCGCCACCTACGCGGAGGTACTGTCCTCGGCGCTGAACACCTTCACCGCCGACCCCGAGCTGGGCCCCACCGTGCGGGCCCTGCGCGCGACGGCCCGGGACTGACGGCCCGCCGGCTCCCGCCACCACCACCGCCCCGAGGACCCAGAAGCCCCGAAGGCCCGGAAGACCCGAAGGCCTCGTACGCGCCGCGCGTGCGGGCCTTCTACCGGGTGCTTGACAGCGAAATGCTTGCTCATGCAATCTTCTGCTGCTCCCGCTCGCCTCGCCTGCGGGGCTTTGCGGACACAAAAAGCTTGCACGTACAAGCAACTAGTGGATTGGGGACCGCCCATGCAGTGGCTCTACCTCGCCATCGCCGACGTCTTCGAGATCGCCGTCGCCCTCGCGGCCGGCAAGGCCGAGGGCTTCACGAACCGGCGCTGGACCGCCGCCACCCTGGCCAGCGGCGCCGTCGGCACCTACTTCCTCAGCAAGGCGCTGCTGACCTTCGACGTCGGTGTCGGCTACGCGATCTGGACCTCCGCCGCGGGCGTGGGCATCACCCTGCTCGGCGTGCCGCTGTTCGGCCAGCGCCTCGACCGGCGCAAGGCGCTCGGCATCGCCACCGTCATCGCCGGCGTCGTCGGCCTCCAGCTCAGCGGCGCCGCCTGAGCACCCGCCACTGCGCCCTTCTCCCGATTCCCGTCCCACGAAAGGACCGTGTCCCTTGACTTCCTCCCCCTCCTGAAGAAGGGGGATTCCCCTCAGCCTCGCGGCTGAGCCGCTGCGCGTGAGCGCGGCGGTGGGACGACTTCCTGCTTCACCGACGACCGCCCGCCCGGAGTGCTCCGTTGAGGTCTTACACCGTCTCCACAGGCTGCTGCCGCCAGCCCGGCGGCCAGGATGATTCTGGCTGCGTTCACGTCCCGGTCATGGGTCACGCCGCAGCCGCACGCCCATTCGCGGACGTTGAGGGGCATCTTGTCGCGGATGGTTCCGCAGGCCGAGCACAGCTTGGAGCTGGGAAACCACCGGTCGACGGTGATCAGCTCGCGGCCGTACCACTGGGCCTTGTACTCCAGCATGGCCCGCAGCTCGGTCCACGAGGCGTCCGAGACGGCTCGGGCGAGCTTGTGGTTCTTGAGCATGTTGCGGACCGTCAGATCCTCGATCACGACCGTTTGGTTTTCACGGACGAGTCGAGTGGTGAGCTTGTGCAGGAAGTCCCTGCGCCGGTCGGCGATCTTCGCATGGACGCGGGCGACCTTGACCCGGGCCTTCTCCCGGTTCTTCGAGCCCTTGGCCTTGCGGGCGAGTTCCCGTTGGGCCCTGGCCAGGCGTTCCCGGTCGGCGCGCTCGTGCTTCGGGTTCGTGACCTTCTCCCCGGTGGAGAGTGTCACCAGGCTGGTGATCCCGGCGTCGATGCCCACCGCCATATTGACCGGTGCGGGCATCGACGGCCGGTCATCGCACAGCAGGGAGACGAACCACCGACCGGCCGCATCCCGCGACACGGTCACCGTCGACGGCGACTCTCCTTCGGGCAGCGCCCTCGACCACACGATCGCCAGCGGCTCCGTCATCTTGGCCAGCGTGAGCCGCCCGTCCCGGTACCGGAACGCGCTGGTGGTGTACTCGGCGCACTTTCGGGACTTCTTCCTCGACTTGAACGTCGGGTACTTCGCCCGCCTGAGCCAGAAGTTGGAGAACGCCCCCTGCAGATGCCGCAAGGCCTGCTGCAACGGCACGGAGGAAACCTCCGAGAGGAACGCCAGCTCCTCGGTCTTCTTCCACTCGGTCAGCATCGCCGACGTGGCGTTGTAGTTCACCCGCTCCTGACGCATCGTCCACGCCTCGGACCGGGCCGCCAAAGCCTTGTTGTACACAAGCCTCACACACCCGAACGTGCGCGACAGCTCAGCCGCCTGCGCATCAGTCGGATAGAAGCGGAACTTGAAAGCCCGCTTCACCTGAGTGGCCGCCACGCTCACAAACTAGCGACACCTGATGCAAGAACCAAACCTGCGGGTCAGAGCACTGAGGTTCACCATGTGGCGAATCGCAGCCCCTTGCCCTGCCCCGCAGGAGTCCCGTTCCCTCCCCCGGCTCAAGCCGGGGGTATCCACGGAGGTCCCTGATGAGCGACACCGCCCGCCGCCCGGCCCGCCCCTGGCTCATGCTGCTGCTCGCCGGCGGCTTCGAGGTCGGCTACGCGCTCTGCGTCGGCGGCAGCCACGGCTTCACCCGGCTCGCCTGGTCGCTGGCCGCCGTCGTGTTCTTCCTCCTGACCCTGTGGGCGCTCAGCGCCGCGCTGCGCGGCATCGACGTCGGCACCGGCTACGCCGTCTGGGCCGGCATCGGCTCGGTGGGCGCCGCCCTGCTGGGGCCCGCCGTCTTCGACGAGACCCTCACCGCGGCGCGCGCCCTGTGGCTGGCCGTCATCATCGCCGGGGTGGTCTGGCTCAAGCTCGCCGACCGCCCCCGCGCCGACGCCTGAGGCGCTCAGCGGGCCGGGCAGGCGACCTGGTGCCAGGTGGTGCGCACGACCTGGCCGCTCGGCAGGCGGTGCTCGCTGTTCCAGGTGCGGCAGCAGCGGGGGGCGCCGCGGCGCGGGCGGGGCGGCGGGGCGGGCACGGGGGCGCTGGTGGGGTCGAGGGCCGGGCGGCGGCGCGGGCGCCGTGCGGAGGAGGTCGTCATGCCCGCCGTTGTGCCACCCGCGGCCCGTGCCCAACCGCCGCTCACCCGATCGGGTGAGCGGCGGCCTGGCACGCGGCAGCCGGGCGCGGCGGTCAGGGCTTGACGGCCACGGCGGCGTAGAAGGAGACCTGGGCGTCGGTGACGGTGGGGGGCAGCAGGTCGTCGGCGGGGCTGTCCTCGCCGGGGGCGAGCCAGCGGTGGGCGGGGGTGATGCCGGGCTCCAGGAGGTCCAGGCCCTCGAAGAACGTCGCGAACTCGGCCCGGGGGCGCAGGCGCAGGGTGGTGCCGGCCTGGTTGTAGATCTCCTCGACCTTGTTGGCGCCGACCGGGTCGAGTTCGGCGGTGGCGTGGGAGAGGACGAGGGCGGAGCCGGAGGGCAGCGGGTCCAGGAACTGCTTGAGGATGGCGTGCGCGTCGTCGAGGCGGGGGACGAAGTGGATGAGCGCCACCATGGACAGCACGACCGGCTGGTCGAGGTCGAGGGTCTCCAGGACCTGGGGGGCGCTCAGGATCGCGGCGGGCTCGCGCACGTCGCCGTGGACGTAGGCGGTGCGGCCCTGGGGGGTGCTGGTCATCAGCGCGCGGGAGTGGGCCAGGACGACGGGGTCGTTGTCGGCGTAGACGACGCGGGCGCGCGGCTCCACGGACTGGGCGACCTCGTGCAGGTTCGGCGAGGTGGGGATGCCGGTGCCGATGTCCAGCCACTGGCGCAGGCCGCGCCGGGCCAGGGCGCGGGTGGCGCGGTGCATGAAGGTGCGGTTGGCCCGCACGGCGGTGCGCATGGTCGGAAACACCGTCAGGACGCGTTCGGCCGCCTCGCGGTCGACGGCGAAGTTGTCCTTGCCGCCGAGGAAGTAGTCGTACATCCGGGCGCTGTGCGGGATGTCCTGGCGTATCCGCAGGCCGGCCGGTTCCTCGGGCCCGGGCTCGTTCGCCGTCATCCAGCTCTCCCCCATGCTCATGCCCTGTCCCTTCGTGATCACACCAGGTCCGCGGCAGTCTAGCCAACTCACCAGTACGGCGCGGGAAGTCACCCCCGCCCGCGCCGCGGCGCCGCGGCGCGGGCGGCGGGAACGGGCGGCGGGAACGGGCGGTGCCCGCCTCCCCGCGGGGAGGCGGGCACCGCGGCGCCGCACCAGGCGGCGCGCGCGGCCCCGTGGGGGCGGCGGCGGCACGGGGGGGGGGCACGGGGGGGGCCCCCCCCCCCGGGGGGGCGGGGGCCACCGCGGCGCCTCACATGCAGGCGCGCGAGGACCAGTGGCTGCACCACAGGGACTCGACGTAGGACTCGGACTCCTCGTGCAGGCCCTGCAGGTCCAGGATGAAAGCCATGTCACACCTCTGTTTCGGGTTCGGATCCGGGTTCGGATCGGGTGGGTCGTGCGAACTGATGCCGCGTCGGCCGAGGCGTCGGCGGGTCCTTCTCGTTCACCGGTGCGCGGCGGCGCCCCGGTGGTCCAGGAGGGGAAGGGCGGTGCCCGTCCCGTGCGACGCCGCGTGCAGCGTCAGCAGGAGGCCGGCCGAGCCGGTGGCCAGGTCGGTGGAGAGGCGGAAGAGCTGGTGGCCGGGGACGGCCGCGCGGCCCTGGTGGCGCACCAGGTGCCAGGCCAGCCGGGCGATCTGGCGCCCGGCCTGGGCGCGGGAGCGGGGCGAGTCGGAGGAGGCCAGCGCGGTGATCAGGCCCGCGCGGCCCTCGAACAGGCCGGGCATCAGGACGAACTCCGCCCCGCAGGCCTTCTCCAACTGCACGACGGTGTCCGCGAGTTCGGCGTCCTCGGGGCGGTGGCGCGCCAGCGCGCGGGCGGCCAGGGCGGCGCCGGCGGAGCCGCCCGCGAGGTAGGCGCTGGCACGGTCGTCCTCGGTGAGCAGCAGGCCCAGGGCGTCGAGGCGGGCGGTGGCGAGGTCGTGGGCGAGGGCGTGGGCGGCGGCGGTGAGCCAGTGGGGTTCGCCGGTGTGTTCGTACAGGCGGGTGAGGAAGAGGGCGGTGCCGGTGGTGCCGTGCAGGAGTCCGGTGCGGCCGGGGGCGGGTGCGTCGGGGCGGGTGAGGCGTTCGGCGAGGGTGCGGGCGCGGCGGGTGAGGTCGGGGTCGTCGTGGCGGTGGGCGAAGTGGAGCAGGCCCAGGCCGATGCCGGCGAGGCCGGAGGCGAGGTCGGGGCCCAGGACGCCGAGGTCGTCGCGGGCGTCGGTGAGGTGGTGGGCGCGTTCCAGGACGTCGCGGGCGTCGGCGCTGCGCCCGGCGGCGTCGAGGGCCAGGGCGGCGCCGTGCAGGCCGTCGAAGAGGCCGGGGCGTACGGCCTTGGGGTCGCGGGTGGCGCGCAGCAGCCAGTCGAGGTGGTCGTCGGGGACGGTGTGGCCGGTGGTGGCGAGGGCGTAGACGACGCCGGCGGCGCCGTGGGCGAGGTCGACGCCCTGGCGGGTGAACTGTTCGGGGTCGCCGGGGTAGAGGCGGTCGGTGCGGTGGGGGGTGGCGGCGGCGAGGATGCCGTCGGCGAGGTCGGTGAGGAGGTGGCGCAGGCCGTCCGGGGTGGCGGGGTCGGGCAGGTCGGTGGGGCCGGCCTGGGTGGGGGCGGTTTCGAGGCGGCCGGGGGGCAGGGTGCCGCCGGTGGCGGCGGCGAGGTCGGCGAGCAGCTGCTCGGCCCAGCCGGCGGGCAGGTCGAAGCGGCGGGCGGCGGTGTGGGCGAGGTCGGCGGCCTTGCCGGAGTCGAGTTCGATGAGGAAGGTCAGCGGCAGGAAGAGGAACAGGCGCAGGCAGGCGAGCGCGTAGGTGTCGACGTCGCGGCCGGTGCGGGCGGCGGGCGAGATGAAGCCGGGGGCGCCGAAGGCGGGCGGCTGTCCGCCGTCGAGGTCGAAGGCGAGCTCGAAGTCCACCAGGGCCAGGCGCCCGTCCGGGCGGACCATGATGTTGCCGGGGTGCAGGTCGCCGAAGGCGATGCCGCGTTCGTGCAGGGTGCGCAGCATGGTGGCGAGCTGGTCGGCGAAGTCGAGGGCGAGGGCGGTGTGTTCGGCGATCGCGGTGGCGTCGGCGTCGGCGGTGAGCAGGGGGTGGCGGCCGGTGAACAGGAAGCGTTCGAGTTTCTCGCCTTCGATGAACTCCTCGACGAGGTACTCGTGTTCCCAGACGGTGAGGTGGGCGTGGAGGCGGGGGACGAAGTCGAGGCCGGCCAGGCGCTGGAGCATGTCGCGTTCGCGGTGCAGGCGTTGGACGGCGTCGGTGCCGTGCTGGTCGAGGCCGGCCATGGGGCGGGCTTCGCGCAGGACGACGGTGGTCGCGTCGCGGCGGTCGCGGGCCTTGTAGACGCCGCCGCCGTTGGAGAAGTGCAGGGCGCGTTCGATGGTGTAGGGGAAGTCGTCGGGGGCGCTGTGCTGGGCGGCGCGGGAGCGGACCTGTTCGGCGAGGAAGGGCGGGATGGTCACCCAGGAGGGGACGGAGAAGACGGGGCGGCGGCGGTCGGGCACCAGGGTGCCGTCGGCGTCGCGCAGGGCGGAGACGGTGCGGCCCTGTTCGTCGAGGCAGTAGAGCTGGCGGAAGGCGCCGTAGCGCACGTAGAGGACGCTTTGCCGCCAGCGCAGGTCGCTGAGGATGTAGGGGCCGCGGTGGTCCTTGAGGAGGGGTTCGAGGTCGGTGAGGACGCGGTGGAGTTCGGCCTCGTCGCGGGGGTAGAGGGTGAGGAGTTTGCCGCTGGCGCCGCGTGGGGCGTACTTGGCGTTGGCCTTGAGGACGATGTCGCGTCCGCCGAGGAACTTCACGCTGATCCGCCGGTCGCGGCAGTGGGCGAGGACGGTGTCGATGACCTGCTCGGCCTCGTCGAGGGCGGCCGAGACGTGCACCTTCCAGCCCTGGTCGGGCAGGGTGGTGCCGTCCGGGTGGAGGTAGACCCACACGCCGTCGCGGCTGCGGCTGAAGCCGGGGGGCACCGGTGCGAGCGCCGGCGGGTAGAGCTCGCCGGAGTCGTCGCGTACCGCCGGGTCGTCGTAGAAGACCGGGTCGGCGTGGCAGTACGGCTCGTAGTCGGATGGACGCACTTCGGGTGTTCCCCTCAACCGTGCCGGGTGACCCCGGCGCATGACCGCGGCGGACGAGCGTGCCGGGTGAGCGTGTGGGACCGGGGACGGCGCGGGTGGTGGCCGTGTCCGGGCTCCCGACCGGGCGTTCGGGCTCGGCGGGAGTCACAACTATCCACGCCGCGGGAAACCGATCAAGGCGTTGCCATTTCATGGACGGCGTGTTAAATGCCGTTGCCCGTACGGTGGTTCGCCCGGTTTGCCCGCCGCGGGGATCGGCCGGATCGCGCTGAACCGGCTGGTCACGGGATCCGTTCGTGGGTGTGGCCCCGGTCGGTGCGCGGCCGCCGCCGGGCTGCGCCCGCGGCGTGGTGGGGCGCGGGGGCGGGGTGCGCCCGCGCCGGGGGCTGGCGGTTTTCGGCCAACCCCGGGCCGGCGGTGGCCGGGGTGGGGTCGGGGTGGGGTCGGGGTGGGGTCGGGTGCGCGGTGCGTGTCCGGCCGGGTTCGGGCCGTGTCCGGGGGCCCGTGTCCGGGGGTGGGCCGGGGCGGATACTTGCGCATGCGCATTATTGATCCTGGCGGATATTTCAGCGCATGACTTACCCTGGAGGCCAGGACGTCCCGGAAGGAGACCGGCCCCATGCCCGCCACGGATCCCGCGCTCACCGCCCTCGCCAACGGCTGGGGGGCCCTGTCGCTGCTGCACGGCAGGATCGAGGCGCACATCGAACGCGCGCTGCAGGGCGGGCACGACCTGAGCGTGCGGGAGTACTCGCTGCTCGACGTGCTCAGCCGCCAGCACGACGGGGAGGGCGGGCACCTGCAGATGAAGCAGGTCGCCGACGCCGTCGTGCTCAGCCAGAGCGCCACCACCCGGCTGGTGACCCGGCTGGAGGACCGCGGGCTGCTGTCGCGCTACCTGTGCCCGACCGACCGGCGCGGCATCTACACCGACGTGACCGAGGCCGGCCTTCAGCTGCTGGCCCGGGCCCGGCCGACCAACGACGCGGCGCTGCGCGAGGCGCTGGACGAGGCCGCGAAGCGCCCGGAGCTGGCGCCGCTGGTCAAGGCCGTCGAGGACGTGGACGCGACCGCCGCCCGCTAGCCCGGCCCGGCCGCAGGCACGCCAGCGCCGACACCGACACCGACACCGTCATCGCCCGTCCGGGCGGTGGCGGTGTCGCGTTTTCCGGCCCCCGCCCCGGCTCCGCGACGGACGCGCCCTGTTCCCGATTGCACTTATCGAGCGTGTGCAACTATTGTTTAAGCGCGCAAAGTGCTCGTTCAAGCAATCACGGAAGGGTCGCTCTCGTGCCCCTCGCTCTCCTCGCCCTGGCCATCGGCGCCTTCGGGATCGGCACCACCGAGTTCGTGGCCATGGGCCTGCTGCCCGACATCGCCGGCGACTACGGCGTCTCCATCCCCGGCGCCGGGCTGCTGGTCACCGGCTACGCGCTCGGCGTCGTCGTCGGCGCGCCGCTGATGACCGCGCTCGGCACCAGGCTCGGCCGCAAGACGATGCTCATGCTGCTGATGGGCCTGTTCGTCGCCGGGAACCTGCTGTCCGCCGTCGCGCCGAGCTTCGAGGTGATGCTCGCCGGGCGCATCGTCGCCTCCCTGACCCACGGCGCGTTCTTCGGCATCGGCTCGGTCGTCGCCGCCGGCCTCGTCGCCCCCGACCGGAGCGCCGGCGCCATCGCCACCATGTTCACCGGGCTCACCGTCGCCAACATCGTCGGCGTGCCGCTGGGCACCTTCATCGGCCAGGCGGTCGGCTGGCGCACCACCTTCGCCCTGGTCGCCGCGCTCGGCGTGGCGGGCCTGCTCGGCATCGCCAAGCTGGTGCCCGAACTGCCCCGCCCCCAGGGCGCCCACCTGCGCCGGGAACTGACCGCCTTGCGCAACCCGCAGGTGCTGCTCGCCATGGCGATGACCGTCCTCGGCTTCGGCGGGGTCTTCGCCGCCATCACTTACATCGCCCCGATGATGACCGACACCGCCGGTTACGCGGACGGCTCCGTCACCTGGCTGCTGGTCCTCTTCGGCGTGGGGATGTTCCTCGGCAACCTGCTCGGCGGCCGGTACGCCGACCGCCAGCTGATGCCGATGCTCTGCACCACCCTCGGCGCCCTCGCCGTCGTGCTCGCCCTGTTCACCGTCACCGCGCACGACAAGGTGCTCGCCGCCGTCACCGTCCTGCTGGTCGGCGCGCTCGGCTTCGCCACCGTCGCGCCGCTGCAAAAGCGCGTCCTCGACCAGGCGCACGGCGCCCCCACCCTGGCCTCGGCCGTCAACATCGGCGCCTTCAACCTCGGCAACGCGCTCGCCGCCTGGCTCGGCGGCGCCGTCATCGCCGCCGGCCTCGGCTACACCGCCCCCAACGGGGTCGGCGCCCTGCTCGCCGCGGCCGCCCTGGGCCTGGCCCTGGTGTCCGCCGCCCTGGAACGCCGCACCGCCGCGACCGCCGGGGCCACCGCCGGCGTCACCGGCGGCGGGTCGTAGTCGTCCCCCTTGCGATTTATCTTCACATGCAACTATTGTTTGAGCGTACAAAGTGCTGACGCAATGACGTTCGACGTTTGCCCGTCCCGGTCCCACCAGGAGTCCGCCATGAGCACCCCCGCCCTCTTCACCCCCTACACCCTGCGCGACCTCACCGTCCGCAACCGGGTCTGGATGCCGCCGATGTGCCAGTACAGCGCGGCGCCGCAGGGGGAGGCGGTCGGCGCGGCCACCGACTGGCACTTCACCCACCAGGCCGCCCGCGCCGCCGGCGGCACCGGGCTGATCATCACCGAGGCCACCGCCATCAGCCCCGAGGGCCGCATCACCCCCTACGACCTCGGCCTGTGGAACGACACCCAGACCGAGTCCCTGCGCCGCATCACCGCCTTCCTCAAGGACCAGGGCACCGTCCCCGCCATCCAGCTCGGCCACGCCGGCCGCAAGGCCTCCACCGAGCGCACCTGGGTAGACCGCGGCCGCCCGCTGGCCGCCGACGAGCCGTACGGCTGGCGCCCGCTCGCCCCCAGCGCCCACGCCTTCTCCGCCGAGCACACCACCCCCGACGAGCTCACCACCGAGCAGATCGACGTGATCGTGCGGCAGTTCGCCGACGCCGCCAAGCGCGCCCTCGCCGCCGGCTACCAGGCCGTCGAGATCCACGGCGCCCACGGCTACCTCGTCCACGAGTTCCTCTCCCCCCACACCAACCACCGCACCGACGCCTACGGCGGCTCCTTCGAGGGCCGCACCCGCTTCGCGCTCGACGTCGTCGACGCCGTGCGCGCCGTGTGGCCCGAGCACCTGCCGCTGTTCTTCCGCATCTCCGCCACCGACTGGCTCAGCGAGGACGGCTCCGACCGGCGCGAGGGCTGGACCTCCCAGGACACCGTGCGCCTGGCCAAGGAACTGCTGGCCCGCGGCGTCGACCTGATGGACGTGTCCACCGGCGGCCTCGTCCCCGACGCCCGCATCGACGCCGCCCCCGGCTTCCAGGTCCCCTTCGCCGAGGCGGTGCGCGGCCAGGCCGGCATGCCCGTCGCCGCGGTCGGCCTGATCACCGAACCGCGCCAGGCCGAGGACATCCTCACCGCCGGGCGCGCCGACGCCGTCCTGGTCGGCCGCGAGCTGCTGCGCGACCCCTCCTGGGCGCGCCGCGCCGCCGCCGAGCTCGGCGCCGACCTCACCGGACCGGTGCAGTACCACCGCGCCTGAGCACCCCGCCCCGCCCGGCCTCGCACGGCCCCGCGCCCGCCCCGGGCGCGGGGCCGTGCGAGGCTGAGGCATGTTCAGGTTGCGCATCGAGGCGGCGGACACCGACGGCCCGTGGCAGTGGGACGGCACCCGGTGGCACCGCGGCCGCTCCTGGGTCGAACCGCTGCGCCACCCGCTGACCGCCTGGCACCTGCTGAGCGACGGGAGGCGCACCGCGTTCCTCAACACCGCCCGCACCGAAGGGAGTCCGGCTGGGCCCGGGCACGGCCCGGCCCGCTACGAGCAGGCCCTGGCCACCGCGATCGGCGACAGTGAGGACTGGGTCCTGGTGGAACTGGACCCCCAGGGCCGGCGGGTACGGGTGCGCACCGGCACCGCCGGCACCGCGCCCGTCTACCTCGCCGCCGCCCGCACGGCGCTGCACGGCTCCTGGGACCTGCTGGAACTGCGCGGCCACGCCGCCGGCCTGGACGTGGTGGAGATCGCGCGGCGCCTGGCGCTCGCCGGCCGCTACACCGACGCCACGTTCTGGGCGGGGGTGCACCTGCTGACCGAACGGGCCTGCGCCACCTACGAGTCCGGCCGGCTGTCCGTGCGCTTCCCCGAACCCGCCGAACCCGCGCGGCCCGCCGAACCCGCGCGGCCGGCCCCGGGGACCGGCGAGGAGGCCGGCCCCGTCGAGGCGTTCGGCCGCCTGCTGGACGAGGCCGTACGGCGGGTGCCGTGGCGGGCGGGCGCCACGGCCGTGCAGCTGTCCGGCGACCTCGCCTCCGCGAACACCGCGCTCTCGCTGGCCGCCGACGCGCGCGGCCACGCCCTGGTGGCGGGCGCGCTCGTCCTGGACGGCGAACGGGGGGCGCAGCAGGTGCGGCGGCGGCGGGCGTTGCTGGGGTGGGTGGGGCGGGGGTGGGTGGATGTGACGGTGGCGGCGGTGGAGCATCTGCCGTATGCGCCGGGGTCGTTGTTCGAGCGGGGGGCGGCGGTGTCGCCGTACGAGGATCTGTATCTGGACGCGGCGGATGCGTTGCATGCGGCTTTGGAGGGGCGCGGGGTGCGGGCGTTGTTCACGGGGGTGGGCGGCGCGGAGCTGATGGGCACGGGCGCCGGTGGTGCGGGTGGGGGTGGGGTGCGGGTGCCGGGGTGGTTGGGGCCGGTGGGCCGGGAGGCGTTGGGCGGGGCGGGTGCGGGGTTGGCGCCGGTGTCGGTGGTGGCGGCGCGGGCGTTGATGGTGAAGGCGGGGATGGCGCCGCCGTTGCTGCGGCGTGGTCTGTGGCCGGTGCATCCGTTGACGGATCCGGCGCTGGTGGGGTGGTGCGCGTCGTTGCCGGTGGGGTGGCGGGCGGGGCGGCGGTTGCTGCGGGAGCGGGTGGAGGCTCTGGCGCTGGCGCCGGAGGTCGCGCGGCCGCCGGTGGTGGAGCACTTCGGGGCGGTGATGGAGCTGGCGGCGCGCCGTCATGGTGCGCGGCGCATCCGGCGGCTGCTCAGGGAGGGGTCGCCGCTGCTGGAGGCGGGTCTGCTGGAGGCGGGGGCGCTGCGGGAGGTCGCGCGGCGCCTGGAGGCGGGCACGGTGGTGAGCGGCGACCGGGACGTGGTGTTCGCGCTGGTCGCCGATTCGGCGGTGGCGGTGCGCTGACGGGCCGCGGGGGGGGCGAGAACGTCGACCTGCCCGAGGAGGCCCTGCGGGCCGGCGACCGCGCGCCCCGGACGGGCACCGCGGTGGCGTGCGCCGGTTCGACGCCTTCCGCGGCCCGCACCGGACCCTGCCCGCCGTCGGCGCCGGCACCGTGCCGTACGCCCGCCGCCTGCCCCGTGCCGCGCATCCCCGCCTACCGGGCGTACGGCACGGGCGTGTTCCTCATCCGCCCGGACGGCCGCGTCGGCCGGGCCGGGCACAGCGCGCACGGCCCGGCCGAGTACGCCGCCCGCCACGGCGCACCCGTCACTGGCTGACGTCGCGTCAGTTCACGTTCTCAGCAGGGCATGTCGCGGACCGGCACGCGCAGGACGCCGTCCGCCCCGTCCGCGTCGTCCGCGTCGCGCGCGGGCCAGTCGGGGAAGGCATCGGCGAAGCCCCCGAACTCCCCGGACCCCTGCGCCGATCCGCAGCGCTGGCGCTCCAGCCGGCCGCGCCGCAGTCCCGCCCCGTCGCCGCGCCCGCCCGGCGTCCGCCCGCCGCCCTGCGGCCCCCACCCGGGATCGGCCCCCACCGGCAGGCCCCGCAGCCGCTCCGGCGGATCCCACAGCCACAGGTCCTGCGCCACCGGGGCGGCCGCCGGCCACTGCTCGGCGCACCGCGCCCCCCGCTCGTCCGCCATCCCGTCCACCGGGTACTCCTCGAATGCGTTCACGAGCCGCATTCAAGCAGCACCACCGCGCGCGGGACAGGCCCGGGTGCACCCAACTCCCCTCCCTCCGGCCGGAGTCCACCCCACCCGACCCATCCCCGGCCCTCCCGGCGGCGGCGGGCGGCGGGCGGCGGGCGGCGGGCGCCGGCGCGCCTCAGGACGCGGCGGGCAGGAGCGTGCCGCGCAGGCGGGCCGTCCACACGAGCAGGGCCGCGAGGGTGAGCGAGGCGACGGCGCAGGCCATCCCCGCGCGGATGCCCAGACGGGCGGTGACGGCGCCGGCGACCAGGGCGCCCAGCGGCACGCCCAGGCCCGAGGAGAGCATGCGGCGGGTGGTGTTGACGCGGCCCTGCAGGTGGGGCGGGGTGACGCCCTGGCAGTAGGTCATGGTGTTGACCAGGACCACGAGGTAGGCGCAGCCCCAGGCGGTGAGGGCGGGCAGGGCCGGGCGCCAGTCGCGGGTGAGGACGACCAGGGCGCCCAGCGCGGCGCCGGCGGGCAGGGCGGCGAGCAGGACCTGGAAGGCGTCCAGGCGGCGCAGCAGGCGGGGCAGCAGGAGGGAGCCGCCGATGCCGCCGGCGCTCCAGGCGGCGTACAGGAAGCCGGTGCGCGGATCGGTGCCGTGCAGGCCCAGTCCGCGGTCGGCGAAGACGACGAGCTGGCCCAGGACGGCGCCGCCGGCGAAGGACTGCAGGGTGCCGGCGGCGGTGAGCACGCGCAGGGCCCGGTGGTGCCACAGGAAGTGCAGGCCTTCGGTGATGGAGCGGCGCAGGCCGGGGCGTTCGGCGGGTGCGGGGCGGGGCGCGGGGCGGGCGATGGCGCGTACCAGCAGGGCGGAGGCGGCGAAGCTGAGGGCGTCGCCGGCCAGGGTGGCGGTGGGGTGCAGCCAGGCGATGAGGGTGCCGGCGGTGGCGGTGCCGGTGATGCGCATGAGGGTCTCGACGCCGTAGAGGGCGCTGTTGGCCTGGGCGAGGGCGTGTCTTCCGACGGTGTCGGGGACGAGGCCGTAGACGGCGGCCTCGTAGAAGAGGGTGAGGGCGGCGCTGGCGAAGGCGGCCAGGAGGATGTGGGCGGTGGTGAGGGTCGCGATGGCGTGGGCGGCCGGGAGGCTGGCGAGGACGAGGGCGTTGAGCCAGTCGGTGGCGGCCATGAGGCGGCGGCGGTCGACGCGGTCGGCGAGGGCGCCGGCGAGCAGGCCGAAGGCGACGTAGGGCAGGGTGGCCGCGGCGCAGACCAGGGAGACCAGGACGGCGGAGCGGGTCTGCTGGTAGGTGAGGACGGGCAGGGCGACGGTGGTGACGGCGGAGCCGAGTTCGGACACGGCGCGGGAGATCCAGAACCGGCGGAAGGCCGGGTGGGTCCGGAGGAGTTCCCGGGGGCTTTCGGCAGCGGTGGCGGCGGCGGCGGCGGTGTCGGCGGTGGTGGTGGTGTCGGCGGCTTCCTGGTCTGTCATGGTGATGTATAGGCAGAGCGTGGACGGCGCTGTCAAACCGTCCGCGGGGGCGCGGGTGCCCCCGGGGTGGCCTCAACTCCCCTCCACTCGACGGGAGTCCGGCCCGAAGAGCTCCCCGGAAGGGCTATCGGAGGGCGGTCGCAACCGCACGCCTGTGGCCCCGAAACCCTACGGAGGCATCGGGGCCACAGGCGTGCGGTGGGGATACGGGGCCGGCCCGCCCACCCTGCGGACGGAGACGGGCCGCTGGGCCTGGCAGTCCGGCACGCTACGGAAGTGCCGGAACTGGGTCAGGCCGAAACGGGGGCCAGAGTGCCGGAGCCGACTGCCCGAGCGAACGACGCCCACGCCTGCGGCTGGTGCCGGTGCCCGGGGCCGTTCGGGTCCTTGCTGTCACCTACGACGACCTCACCGGCCAGGCCTCCGGTGATGACGCAGTCGGCGCTCTGGTTGCTGTAGGACGACTTCCGCATAGCGATGCCGAGCGCGGAGATGTTGGGGTAGTAGTTGCTCACTTGATCGCGTCTCTCTTTTCAGTGATGAATGCGAGCGACTTGTCCAGTTGAAGGGCCTCGGCCGTGATTTTCTGGAAGGTCGCGTGGAACTCCCCCACCGATTCCCTGTCTTCAATCCACAGTTCGGTCATCTGTGCCGCGACGAGGGCGATGTCGAGCGCGGGGCGGTAGGGGAAACCGAGGATGGTCAGCGCGCCGTTCATTCCGGGGTTCAGCGCGCAGTCCGCTGGCATGATCTGGATGTTGACGTTGGAGAGACGGGTCAGCTGTATCAGCCGTTCCAGCTGGGCCCGCATGACTTCCGGGCCTCCGGCCTTGACACTCAGGGCCGCCTCGTGAATGACGGCCCAGATCTGCGGCGGCTTCGGGCGGGTCAATACGGCTTGCCGGGCTGTCCTGACGTTGACCTTCGCCTCTGCCTCATCCTCCGAGAACCCGCCCAGTTCCGCGAAGATGGCCCGCGCATAGTCCGGAGTCTGAAACAGTCCCGGAATAAAGGCGGGTTGGTACGTCTTGACCGCTGACGCCTCAGCCTCCAGGGAGGCCAGGTTGACGGTCTGTTCATTGACGACACCGGTGTAGCTGACCCACCAGCCCTGCTTGCTGGCGTTCTTGGCGATGTCGATCAGGCCGGCCTTGAGATCGGCGTCCGCCTCCAGGAAGTCGAGGAGCTCTGCGACGTCGTCGGCCTTGACCGCGCCCTTCGCGTTCTCCGTTCGACTGATCTTGAAGACGCTCCAGGCCGGTAGCGCCTTGGCCACGTCCTCGGGCAGAAGGTCGCGCTGCTCGCGGAGGCGGCGCAGCTCCCTTCCGAGCTGGATGCGCCTCACGGTCTGCTGGAATGCCACCCCTTGCCCCTTCTGTGTCGATCGTCAGCACAGTGTGCCTCTCCGTAGGTGGTGCACGCTACCCGCCTTGGGAGGCATATGACTCGACGTTGCGTGTGACTGTGCAAGCTTGCACATTGCCAGAAATGGTTGCGCAGATCTGCGCTGGGGTCCATGCTGTGCGTAACGAACTGCATGCGCTGCGTTGGCAGTTGCGGCAGCAGTTCGTCAGAGCTGCTCGCTCGAAATGATCTTGATTCATCGTCATATCAGCGCGCGCCGCGCCACTCTCGGCCGCGCCTTGACACCAGCGCGACCGCAACGGCCGCTTCCCCGGAACCATCCCCCCTGCCGTCGTTCGCGGCACGCCCCGGAGGAACTGTCATGCCCCTGGTTGAGTTCACAACCCTCGCTTCTCCCCAGGTAGTTGGGGTGATCCGCCGGACCGTCATCCCGCTGCTCTCCGCCGCCCTGAGGCTGACGCCGGGCGAGGCGGGGGACCTGGAGCTGATGGTCTCCGAGCTGGTCACCAACGCCTACCTCCACGGCTGCCGCGGCAAGGAGGGGACGAAGCTCGGGATCAAGGCGGACGCGGTTGGCGGAGGCCGGGTGCGGGTGGAGGTGACGGACCCGGCCGTCCCAGCCGTGCGAGGACACCAGAGGCGGAACACGGCCGAGGGCGGCCGGGGCCTGATCATCATCGACAAGCTCGCGAAGGACTGCGGGAACAAGCGGGACCGGAAGGCCGGCACGCGAACCTCGTGGTTCGAGATGGAAGTCGCCGCGCTCCTCCCGACCGAGAGCGAGGGGGCGACCGCCGCGGCTGTCAGCTCGACCGAGGCCGCGCCCACCCCGGGAGCGAACACCACCGCCCTCAGCTCCCGTATCCGCCACGCACGCCCGGCCATGGTCGTCGGCGCGATCGGCCCGAAACCGATCAGCGCCGCCGCATAGACCTCCGGCGACCCCCGGCAGCTACGGAACCGGGGTCGCCGGAACCAGTCCCCCGCCCTGAGACCGGCGTCCCGAGGGCGGGCCCGGTACCTCACCCCGGCAAGATCCGGCCCAACCGCGAGACGGGCCGATGGAGGGGGTGGGATGCCGGCGGGCCGCACAACGGCGAGCGGCCCGAGCACCAAACCCGCCGGCCTCGCGGCCGGGAAGGACCGCGAACGCGAGACCGGCGGCACCCAGGCGCCTCCATCAGCGCCCCCTTTCCCGGGGGCGGCGCAGGCGCCGGGGCGGGTGGCCGAACCGGTGCGGCCACCCACCCCACAGGGGACGGCACCGGGGACGTACGGACGGGAGGAGCGGGGAAGATGGCCCAGGCCAGAACTGCGAGCACGAGCAGCATGACGCACAGGCTCGTCAGGCGCGGTGCCCCTCCGCCGTACCTCCTCGGTGCCCACTGGCTCGCCCGCGCGAACTCCGATCCCCGGGCGGTGTTGCTCGGCTGGACCCGCAACGAGCTGGTGGACATCCGGCTGGGGGTGCGGTTCAACGCGGTACGCGTCACCAACCACCGCCTCGGCACCGCCGCCCTCGGCCAGCTGCAGCAGGTCGCGGACGCGGTCGGGCCGGTCGGCCCCGTCATCTTCAACGATGTCCTGCGCTGCGTGGAGTTCCTGGTTCCCTACTCCCCCACCGCCTTGTGGGACATGCGCGAGACCGAGTTCCTGCGCGGTGGCCCGGACGCCAAGCGCCGCCCAGTCCTGCGCTGCCCGCCGCCGGGCAAGGGCCCGGTGCAGGGGCGCCGCTGGCTGGTGGAACCGGACGGCACCGGCACCCTCTCACACCCCCGCAACCTCGCTGCCGCCCTCCGTGCCGCCCGCCGCATACTGCACGGCCGCGGCAGACCCGGCACGGCCGCCTAGAGAGCCCCCGGCCTGGAGCGGGCGGCGGCGTCGTGACCGAGGAGCAGAGGGCGGGGCGCGAGTGGCGGCCGAGGGCATGGAGGGGGATAGCGGACAGACGCCCGGCCATTGTCGGGCAGCCTCCGCCGTCCCCCGACCGGTTCGCACCTCCATTCCTCTGGACCAGCGCCCTTGGCGCCGCCCGCCCCTGAACGAGACGAGGACAACATGACGACTGATCCCGGCCTGCCGCGCCGCAAGCCCGGTACCCATTGGCAGGAACCGCCCGAGCGCCCGTCCGGGGCGTTCCTCCCCCAGGGTCCGGTGCTCAGGAGGCCCAACCCGCGCACGGTCGCCCATCGCACCGCCGGGTTCCTCCAGCACCTGCCCCAGCGGCGGTGGCTGTCGGTGGCGGAGGCGTTCGACACCCCGTCCGCCGTCCGCTCCACCCGGGACGGCCGCTGACGGGCCGCCCCACCAAGACGGTTGCGCCCCTCTGCGAAGATGCAGCAGGTAGAACACCTCGCCGACCTCGACCAGCTACGTCACCGCGGCGCGGGCGGCACAGGGCGCGGCCTGCGGCCAACCGGTCAGCCCGGTTGGCCGCAGGCCGAAGCAGAGGTGCCGACCTGGCGCCTCTGCAGCGCCGCCAAGCAGGCAACCGGCCGGGTGGGACTGTGCCTGGTACCGATGGAGGACGAGATGAGCGAGACCGACCGGCCCGAGAGCCCAGCGGCGGTGAAGCGGGCGGTCACCGAGGAGGAGTTGGCCGGCCTCATCTGGTACGGCGCGCCCGGCGACACGGAGGGGCCCCAGATCGCTGTCCTCCGTGACGGCTATGTGTTGATGCGCCACGGCGCGGACCACGGCGTTCCGTTCCTCGTCTACACCCCCAGCGAGTGGGCGAAGTTCCAGCTCGGAGCCGCCGATGGGGAGTTCGACGAGGTGGAGCAGCAGACCCCCGACGCCGGCTAGCCGCTGGTCTCCGGGCATCTCGTCAAGGGGTCGAGGATCGGCGCGCAGGTCCGTGATCGCGCTGCACGGAGCTATCGAGCCTGTGCGCATGTGTGCACCCCTCCCACCGCTGCTCGGCCAGCTGTACGGCTGCGACCGCGCGTTGGGGGACGGCGGGATTCGGCCGTTGTTCGGGACCGGGTTGCGGGTCGCCGTCGCAACAGCCCAGCACAGCTCACGGAAGCCTTACCGACTCGGCGCGGGCCAGCGTCGGATCGCCCGCACGTCGTCGGATGGGGTGAGCTGTGCGACACCGCCGCTGCGGTTTGGCCGGAAACCCTGGAGATCGGGAACACACCACTGCTTACGGTGAGTGTCCTCGCAGCTACCGACCGCCCTGGGAGAGCTCCCGTGCCTCTTCGCGTCCTCCGCACCCCCGCGCGGGGAGCCGTTGGCGCAACCGCGCCGACCGCTCGCGACATTGCCACCGGGGAAATCGCCAGTGCCTAAGCTCCCCTCCATGAACACTGTCAGTGGTGGACCTGTCACCGAACATCTGGTTGCCGAGGCGCGCGAGCTGAACGAACACCTCGTCTGCGACCTCGAACGAGCGGGCAGGATCAGGACCCCGGAGATCGCAGCGGCGTTCCGAGCCACGCCCCGCCACCTCTTCGTCCCCGACGTCGAGTTGAGCGAGGCGTACAAGGACGACTACCAGCCCACCGACCGCGACGGCGACGGCCGGCTCCTCAGCTCGGTCAGCGCGCCCTGGCTGGTCGCGCAGATGCTGGAGTACCTGCGCCCGCGCACTGGGAACAAGGTGCTGGAGATCGGCTCCGGCGGCTACAACGCCGCCCTGCTCCACCAACTCGTCGGCGACGCCGGCTCGGTGACCAGTCTCGACATCGACCCGGCGGTGACCGAGCGTGCCCGCCGCTGCCTGCGGGCCGCCGGCCTGGAGAGCGCTGTCCGCATCCTCACCGGCGACGGCGCGCACGGCGTTGCCGACGCGGCGCCGTACGACAGGATCGAGGTCACCGTGCAGGCGGCGGCGATCGAGCAGACCTGGCTCGACCAACTCGCCCCCCACGGCGTGCTCGTCGTCCCGCTGCGCGTGCGCGGCCTCGGCCGCCTTGTCGCCCTCACCCCGGACGGCAAGGGCCGCTACAGCGGCGGCGGCTGGCTGCCCTGCGGCTTCGTGGCGATGAGGGGAGAGGCGGCGAGCTCCACCCGGATGTACGCGCTGACCCCCGGCACCCGCGTGCGGGTGGACGGCACCCAACCGCTCGCCCCCGAATCCCTGGCCAAGGTCCTCGGCTGCACCGGCAGCCCGTACTGGTCCGGGGTCGAGGTCGGCGGGAGTGAAGGCACCAGGCCCGTCATCGACATGTGGTTCGCCACCGTCCTCGACACCTACGGCACCCTGCTGACGGACCCGCAGACGTCCGCCTTGCGGGCGCTGCCGGGCGGCACCCCTCTCACCTGGAACGCCGACGCCAGCGCCGCGGCCTACGTGACGATGCGTCCGGCTCAGGGACACGGCGGCCGGTACGAGTACGGCGTGGTCCTCCACGGCGAGGACCACGCCCTGGCCGAGGCTCTGGTGGAGAGCCTGCGGGAGTGGGACCGGGACCACCGCGGACGCCCCGGCCCCGTCCTCCACGTCTACGACGAGGGCACCGACCCCGCCGCCATGGCCCCCGGCCGAGCGCTGGACAGGCCCGGAGCGCCGATGGTTCTCACCTGGCCGAAGGACTGACGGCCACCCACACTCCCGGACCCGCGCGGTCCGGGCGCACCATCCCCACCCGGACGATGGAAGGAGGATGCACATGACCACCGCACTGCTGGACGCCTTCGCGCTCGACGCGGTGAACACGCCGCTGACCGGTGTGCGTGAGGACTACGCCGACACCGAGGGCGACACCACCGGTGACGGCTGCGGGGAATCGCCCCCGGCCGGGCCGACCAGCGGCTGCCTGATCCCGGGCCAGCTGTAGCAGCACGCGGGCGGGCGTCACCGGCGGCTCCGGTGTCGCCCACCCGCCCATTCGACCAGGGGAGATCGCCAGTGCGTAGTCGTCTCGTGCCCGACGCGGTGGTACTCGCCCGCCTCCCGCTCCTGGCGGCCGACTGCACGAAGGCCGGCGGGCTGATCGCCGAGGGGCTGTTCCTCGCCTCCCGCGATCTCGACGGCGCCCCTGGCAGCGCACTGGCCAGGGCCGCCTACGACCTGCGCGCCCGTACCCGCACCACCCCCAACGGCGTCTGGGCCGCCACCACCACCGCGCACCTGGTGGCCGGGGAACCGGTCCTGCTGCTCGGCGAGAAGCACCGCTGCGCGACCCACCCCAACCCGGCCTGGCTCGCGGCCGTCGCCGACCTCGCCCTGGATCTGCCGGACGGGCTCGACCACCTGCGCCTCTTCGCCAACCCGACCGCGCTGCAGCGCGGCGCGGTGCTGGAGGTCGAGCACCCGGGGCCGGACGGCACGGCGCAGCTGGGTACGGCCCGGGTGACCGAGGTGTCCAGTTGGCTGATGCGCGAGTGCGGCCGCGCCGGCGGGGCCCCGGCCGGGCGGGTCGTCCGCGCGGCCCTCAAGCGCTGGCCCGGTGCCGGCTCCACCGCCGTCCGGGCCGCGATCACCTCGCTGGTCCGCACCGGCCTGCTCCTGACCGACCACCTGCCCGCCGACCTCGCCCGCGACCCGCTCGGCCACCTCGCCACGAAGCTCCCTGCGGCCTGCGGCCTTCGCGCCGACGTCCTCGACCTGCGCGCGCGGCTGGCCGACGCGGACCGGCACCGGCCCGGCGCCCCCGAACGCCTGCCCCTCCTGCGCACCGCCCGCCGCGTGGCCGACGCGATCCACGCCGCCGCCCGCCCGCTCACCTGCGACACCGTGGCCGAGACCGAACTGCGTCTCCCGGCCATGGTGGGGAGGGAGACGGCGCGGGCCGTCGACACCCTCTGGCGCATTGGTCACCGCACGGCCCCGCTGCTGTCCTGGACAGCGAAGTTCCGGGAGGCGTACGGGCCGCACCGCCTCGTCCCGCTCCTCGATGCCGTCGACCCGGCCGCTGGGATCGGCCCACCCGCGCCGGAGGATGCGATCGGTGCCCGCTGCGACCTGGACGAGCGCCGCACCCAACTCCTCCTCTCGCTGCTCACCACGGCGATAGCGCGCGGCGAGCACGAGGTGGAGCTGACCGAGGAGATGGTGGCTGCGCTGGCCCACCACGGCGACGGGCGGCCGCCGCGCACGGCCGAGGCCCACGTCCGCGTCCGGGAAGACCACGGCGGCCGCCTCGCCCTGGCCATCGGCACCCACGCCGCGCAGGATGCCGGGTCGGCCGCCGGACGCCTCGCCCGCTACCTGCCCGACCTCGCCCCCCAGCAGCCGGCCGGCGCTGACCCCGTGCTCGCCGAGATCGTCTGCCGCCCCCTCACCACCGGTACGGGGGCCCTTGCGGTGGAGAGCGGGCGGACGGCGTACCGCATCCCCGTGGGCCTGCCCCTCACCGACTCCCGGGACCTCGACCCGCGCACCCTGCTCGTCACCACCGCCCAGGCCGGGCACCTCGCCCTCTACTCCCCCCGACTTGGCCGCCTGGTCCGGCCGGTGCTGCTCAGCCGGATCACCCGCGCGCTCCTGCCCCCGGCCGCCCAGCTCCTCCACCTCCTGGGGCACGCGGACGAGAGGCCCTGGCACCCCTGGTCGTGGGGTCCCGCCGGCCTCGCCCCCTATACCCCGCGCGTCACCTACCGCTCCACCGTCCTCGCCCCGCAGCGCTGGCTCCTCCCCCAGGGCCTGGCCGAGCTGGTCGACCATCACGACCGCTGGCACGCCCACCTGGACGACTGGCTGGCCCGCCCCACCCTGCCCGTGTCGCAGCAGGTGGTGATCGAGGAGAGCGACCGGCACCTGCCCATCGACCTGCGCGATACGGACCACCGCGAGTTGCTGCGCCGCAGTGTCCGCCGCGGCTGCCGCACGGTCAGCGAGGTGCTGCCGGGTCAGCCGCCGGTGCACGGTCCAGACGGCCGCCACCACCTCGAACTCGTCGTCACCCTGCGCCAGCAGCACGACGGCGAGCGCCCGGTGCCCCTCGACCCGCGCGCCGCTGCTCGGCTCCGGCACGCCGACACCATCTCCCCGGGCGGCATCTGGCTCTCCCTCGCCCTGCCCGTCCCCGTCCGGCACCAGGACGCCGTCCTCGCCCAACTCCCCCAGCAGCACGGCGCGCTGTCGTACTGGCTGCGCTACACCTCCCCCGACCTCGGCCCCCACCTGCGTCTGCGCTACCAGGCCGCCCCAGAGGTGCTGGCCGCCGTACAGCAGGAACTCGCCGGCCTCGCCGCGCGGCTGGCCGAACAGCGCCTGGCCAACGGCCACCTGATCGCCGTGCCGTACCAGCGCGAGACCCAGCGCTACGGTGGGCCCGAGGCGGTCGGTACGGCCGAGGCGGTGTTCGCCGCCGACTCCGCCCTCGTCCTCGCCGCCCTTCCCGGCCAAGGCGACGACCAGCGGCTCATCCTCGCTGCCCAGACCGCCGCCGCGATCACCCGTGCCCTCAACACCCCCACCGCCGCCCGACCATGCCCTCTCCCGGCCGACCTGCGCCGCCACCGGGAGGCCCTACGGGCCAGGTGCCGGACCGCCACCGTCCCCGCCGCGCTCACCGGCCCGTGGAACACCCTGCTGGACACCCTGACCGCCTACCGGCCACTCCTCTCCGACGAGGTGGCACCGCTGTGCGCCTGCGACCTCATCCACATGCACTGCAACCGCCTCCTCGGTACCGACCGCTCGCGCGAGCAGCTGGCACGCTCCCTCGCCACCGACCTCCTCCGCCATGCCTGACCCCCTCCTGCTGGTGGAGGAGACCGTGGCCGCCGCCCTCGCCCCGGAGCAGACCGCCGCCACCCTGACCCCCGGCGCCGCCGCCACCCTTGCCGACGGTCTGCCCGGCACCGCGCTGTTACTCGCAGTCCTGGCCGACCTCGACTCCACGCTGATCGACGCGGCCGACCAGCACTGGAACGCCGCCGCACGTCTCGTCGCCAACTCCCGCCCGGACGGCATCTACTCCGGCCCCGGCGCGCTGGCTGCCTCCCTCATCTTCGGCAGCGCCTACCTGCCCGCCGACCGGCGCCGGCACGACGCCCTCTGCCGTGCTGCCTCCTGGCTGACTGCCCGCGCCCAGGGCCTGGCCCAGCACCAAGCCACCCGGTCGGTCGCGGGCGGCAGCGGAACCCTGTGGGGCGTTTACGACACCATCAAGGGCCTCGCCGGGATCGGCCGCACGCTCCTCGCCGCCAAACAGCTCGGCCTCACGGACGCCGAGCCAGGGCTGACCGCCGCCCTCACCACCCTCACCAGGCTGATCACCACCACCGACACCGCGGGCCGACCCGGCTGGTGGGTTCCGGCACAAGACCACGCCCTCGCCGTACCCGGGACCCTGCCGCCCTCCGGCACCGCGAGCACCGGGGCCGCGCACGGCATCGCCGGACCTCTCGCCCTGCTCTCCCTCGCGCACCAGGCCGGCAGCTCCGTGCCCGGACAGGAACGGGCCATCGCCACCGCAGCTCACTGGCTCCTCAACTGGGCCGTGCCCGGCCCCTCCTGGCCCCCGTACGTCAGCGGCGACGACCTCGCCCAACCGCCGGACACTGGGCGCCTGGCCGCCGCCGCAGGCCGCCGCGACGCCTGGTGCTACGGCACCCCCGGCATAGCGGCCGCCCTTCACCACGCCGGCCGGGCACTCAACGAGCCCACCGTCCTCACCTTGGCCCGCCAAGCCCTCGACACCCTCGCCCGCCGTCCGCCGACCACCTGGGACACGAGCGGTCCGGGGCTCTGCCACGGCAGCGCTGGAGTCCTCCAAGTAGCCACTCGTCTAGGCAACTTGCCGCTCGCCGCAGCAGCAGCCGGACACACGATCGCCTCCGCGCGCCAGAGCCGTCCGGCGATCGGCTTTCTCGCCGGCCGCACCGGCACGGCCCTCGCCCTGGCCACCCACCACCACCCCCTCGACGCGACCCGGCAAGTGCACTGGGACGGACTGCTGCTGCTGGTCTGACCCACCGGCTGCCCCCACACCGTCGCCTGGTGCGACTTCGCTCCGGGCTTCTCCGCGCAGCACCCCCGACCCCGCCCAGGGCTGTCCCAAGGCCTGCGCCTACTGCTTCCTGAAGGGCCCCCGCCCCCGTCGCCCCCCGACATCAACCAACCCCACATAGTCACACCCACCCCGTTCTGCACCACCCCGACAGGCACCCGGGAGGGGCGGGGGGCGGGGGGCGGGGGGCGGGGGGCGGGGGGCGGGGGGCGGGGAAGAATGACAAGGGCGGCGTTCGGCGTCAAGATGCCAGGAGCATTTCTCCATAAGGGATTTGGGGCTCATAGCGGTTCTTGACCGTCCGTCAGACTTCCACCGGTCCCGGGGCCGGCCGGTGACGGCCGGCCGGCTCCGGGGGCGGGGTCAGGAGAGCAGGTCGGCCTGGAGGGTGACGACCTGTCGGAAGGGGGCGAGGGCGACGCCGCCCGGGTTGGTCATGGTGACGATGGCCACCACGTCGCCGGCGCTCAGGTAGGCGACGCGGCCGGTGGGGTTGTTCTTCGCGCCGCTCTTCTTCGTGCCGTAGAGGGCGGTCAGGTTCACGCCCTCGACGGTGTCCCAGTCCTTCGTGGAGGCGCTGTCGGTGTCCGGTACGGCCTTGAGCACGCCCTTGCCGCGCAGCCAGGTGTAGGCGTCCCAGGACTCGCTGGTGGAGTCGAAGCGCAGCAGCCGGATCTGGGTGCGGGTGCCGTCCGAGGCCGTCCACTCGCGGACGGTGGCGCCCACGCACACGTCGCGGTTCAGGACCATGCGCGCCTTGGCCGCGTCGCCCTGCTGCTCGGCGAGGAACGCCTCGCACGGCACCCAGTCGGCGAAGCCCCCGGCCGAGGGGGCCGGCGCGGCGGCGGCCGCGGCGGAGGCCGTAGCGGAGGCGGTGGGGGCAGGTGCGGCGGAGGCGGTGGGGGCGGTGGTGGTGGGCGCGGCCGGGGACGGGAAGGGCTGCGGAACCTCGGAGCCGCCGGCCTCCTTGGGCGCGGGCAGCACCAGGTAGCGCAGGTCCGCGTGGTGGGTGCGGGCCGTGCCCTGCGGGACGCCCTGGCCCGCGGGCAGCGGGGGCAGGGACAGGGCGGGGAAGGTGTAGCGGCCGTCGCCCGCGGTGGCCAGGCCCGGGATGTCGGTGCGCTCGGGCGCGGTGACGGCCAGTGCGGTGCCGGTACCGGCCAGGGCGAACACCAGCGCGGCGCTGCCCCAGCGCACGGCCGCCCGGCGGCGGGCACGCCGTACCTCGGGGTCGGGCGCCGGGGCGGCGCTCCCGGCGGGCGGGGCGTAGACGGCGTCGAAGGCGTCGAGGTCCCCGGCCGGGGCCCCGGCAGGGGCGGCCGGGGCGGGGGCGGGGGCGGGGGCGGGCTCGGGGGCCGTGAAGACGGCGTCGCGGGCCCAGGCGGAGTCCGGCACCGGGGCCTGCGGCACGGGCGGCACGGCCGGGGCCGGGGCGGCGGGCGCGGGCGGCGCGGCCGGGGCGGCAGGCGCGGGCGGCGCGGCCGGGGCGGCGGGCGCGGCCGGGGCGGCGGGCGCGGCCGGGGCGGGCTGCGGCTCGGGCTGCGGCGCGGTGGGCTGGTCGGTCATACGGTGGCTCCCGGGGCGGCGAGTCGGTCGAGCTGCGCGGCGAACAGCGCGATGATCTTGTCCTTGGGCAGCGGCGCCGGGCCTTCGGCGTTCATGATCACCAGGAGGTCGCCCTCGGCGGCCGAGCACTCCAGGTAGTCGATCGGCGCGGACGGCGGGGCCGGCATCAGGTAGCAGTGCGCCTCCGGATGGCCCGGCACCTGCGGGCCGACCCGGAACAGGCCGGTGTCCCCGGTGAAGACCGCCGTGTACTCGTTGATCTTCTGCACCTCCTGCTGGTTGAACTGGCGCAGCTTCAGGCCGATCAGCAGGTCGTTGGCCTCGGTGCGGTAGGTCCGCACGCCGGTGCCCTTGACGTGCAGGCCCTCCCAGTACTGGCGGATCGTGTCGCGCTTGGCCTTGGGGACCTGCTGCAGTTCGGCGTCCAGTTCCTCGGCCAGCTGCTGGCTGCCCAGCTCCGCGTCGTTGCCGTAGCCGCCGTCGTCCGGGCCCAGCCGGTAGCCGGCCGGCACCGGCAGCAGCAGGTCGCGCAGCGAACCGAAGTGGCTGCCGTTGGACTTGGCGCCGTAAGGCGTCGCGCTCGCGCTCGGCGCCGGGGCGGCGGCGGGCGCGGCGGCCGGGGCCGGGGTGTCGTCGTAGTGGACCTTGATGATGCCGATGCCGATCGCCACGCCGGCCAGCGCCGCCGCGACGGTGGCCGCCGACGCGCGCAGCAGCGGGCTCGCACCGGCGGGGCGGGGCCCTGCGGCCGGTGCCTCGCCGGCCTGGCCGTCCGCCTGCTGCCCGTCCGTCTGCTGCCCGGTGGCCGGGGCCTGGGCGGCAGGCGCCTCGGCGGCGGGGGCCTCGGTGGCGGGGGCCTCGGCGGCGGCCTGGGGCTCGGTCGCGGGCGGCTGCCCGGCCGGCTCGGGGGCGGCCGGGGTGCCGGTCACGGTGTCGTCGCTCATACCAGCCGCTCCCACTGCTGCTTGGCGAGGCTCTTGACGGCCTCGGCGTCCAACGGCTGGGGCGCGAAGACCTCGACCAGCATCTGCAGCGAGCCGCGCTTGGCGGCGGCCGAGCCGTAGTAGTACGTGTCGGTGCTGTCGGCCCAGTGCCGCGGTGTGTCGTAGATGCGGAAGCTGCTGTCGACGTCGTCGGCGAACTGCTGTCCGCGGTCGGGCTTGGCGTTGTCGGCGTCCTCGGCCGTGTACTGGGTCAGCGTCACCCGGTAGCGGATGTTGTCCTTCTTCCAGTCCACCTCGGCCGCGCGCCGCACGCCGGAGCCGAGCAGGGACGTGAACAGGTCGGCCGCGTCCCCCTTGTGCTCGGCGAGCTCGCCGACCGACACCCAGCTCGGCTTGTCCGGGAAGTCGCCCCAGGCCTCGCTGCCCGCCGGGGGCTTGACCAGCAGTTTGGTCAGGTCGCCCTCGATGGCCGGCGCCTTGGGCTGGGCGGCGGCGAACGCGGAGGCGTCCACCGGCGCGGCCGGGTAGCCGGGCAGGGCGACCTGCAGCGGCGGCAGCGGCGTGGCCGGGCGCTGGGCCTGGACGGCGTAGCCGACGCCGCCGCCGGCCAGCACGCCCAGCACCAGCCCGTACACCGACAGCAGCACCGGGCGGGGGCGGCGCGGCGGGCGGGCCGGCCGCTCGGGACCGGCGGCCAGCACGTCACCGGGCGCGACCTGGGCGGGGGCCGGGACGGCGTGCGGTTCGGCGCCCGGCCCGGCCATCGGCTCGGTGACGGCGGCGGGTGCGGGTGCGGCCGGGGGCTGCGGCGGCGCGGCGGGTGCGGGCGGCACGGGCGCTGCGGCCGGCGCGGGCGCGGGCGTGGGTGAGGGCTCCGCGGGTTCGGTGGTCACGAAGGTGGCTCCAGAGGAGGAGAGGCGAGGAGGAGGAAGGGGCGCGGGCGGCGGCGGGGCGGGCTCAGCCGCCGGAGGCCAGCCAGTCGCGCTGGCGCTTCATCAGGTCGCTCAGCAGCGCCTTGTCCGGGGTGCCCTTCACCTCGACGTCGATGGTGTACTGCACGTCGCCCTGGCTGGAGACGCCGGTCATCGACCCGGTGTAGGCCTGCTGCTTGGGCTTGCGCAGGAAGCCGTGGGCGTCCGGGTCGCCGTCGATGTCGATCGACTCCTGCGACTTGATGGTGTAGCCCTTGACGAACTGGCTCGCCGTCGCGGCGGAGCCCAGGTGCAGCAGGGTGACGGTCACCTGGGTCTTGCCGTCCGCGCTGCGGTACATGCGGGTGGCGCCGCCCTGGTAGCCGAGCTGGTGCAGGAGGTCCATGATGCCGTCCTGCTTGCCGAAGATCTCGGCGACCTCGTCGTCGGTCATCGTCGCGCCGTCCGGCGGGCCGTAGGACTCGCCGCCGTCCGGGATCGGGAGCAGGAAGTAGCGCAGGTCGCCCTCGTGCTTGCCGCCGCTGACCGTGCCCTTGACGGTGCTGGCCGGCTTGGGCTGGGCCGGCGCGGCGGTGGGCACCGGGACCGGCACCGCGGAGGGCGTCGGGCTCGCGCCCGCCGTGGCGGTGCGCGCGATCGTCGGCACGGGCGCGGCGGCCACCGCGCGGTCCTGCGGCTTGCCGACCGCCACCGTCACCGCGGCGCTGGCCGCCGTGACGGCGAGCAGCGCGACGGTGGACAGCGCCACCCGGGCCGAGCGCGGCATCCGCCGCACGGCCGGGGCCTGCGGCACGGGCGGCTCCTGCTGCTCCTGCTGCTCCTGCTGCTGCTCCGGCTGGACGGGCGGTGCGGGCGGCTGCGGGGCCTGCGGCGCGGCGCTCTCGTGCTCGGGCGTGGACAAAGAACTCCCCCGGGGAAAATGTGGATTCCACGCGCGGGCCCTCTCACGGAAATCCGCTCCCCCGAGCAGGTCTCGGGACCGTCCATCGCGCGTCTCAGCAGGAATTATGAGAGTCCCATGACGATCGCGCCAACCAAATGAATCGTCACACTCCGCCGCAATGCCCGATGAATCGGACAGGCCGTGACCCAACCGCAATCGGCGCAGGCCACGAGCGGTGCGAGCGGGGCCCCGGCCTCCGTTTTCGTCCGCACCGGGAGGGGTTTCGGCGCGGGAAGTCGGCCGGTCCGACTTCTTGTGCCGGCGTGGCGCCCCGTCAGCGGCCGGTGAGGCGGTGCGGGCCGAGGTAGTAGGACAGCGCGGCCACCGCGGCGCCGTCCGAGATCCCTCCGCCGGTCAGCAGCCGCACCACCTCGGCCTCGGGCAGCCACTCGACGCGGGTGGCCTCGCCGGCGTCCTGCGGCTCGCCCACGTAACGGCAGCCGGTGACGTGGAAGGCGTGGAAGCGGGCGTCGGAGATGCCGGTCAGCGCGAAGTACTCGGTCAGCGGCTCGACCCGGCCCGCCCGCCAGCCCGTCTCCTCCTCCACCTCCCGGGCGATCGCCGCGGCCGGCTCCTCCCCGGTCTCCGTCCACCCGGCCGGCAGCTCCCAGCCCCACCGGCCGGTGATGAACCGGTGCCGGTACAGCAGCAGGAACCGGCCCTGCTCGTCGGTGACGACGGCGGTGGTGCACGCGCGCGGCATGCGCAGCACGTGGTGCTCGATGCGCCCGGTGCCGGGGACGTCGACGTCGTCCAGCCACAGCTCGACCCACGGGGAGCCGTAGACCCTGCGCCGGCCGTGCACCTGCCACCGCACCCTGCGTCTCCTGCCCGTGTCCGCGAAAAGGCCCGATCCTACCCGGGGCCGCCCGGTCGGGATGTGGGGCCATGACGATCACGGCGGTGGGGTTCGACGCCGGCGAGGACCCGGCGTGCTTGCGCCCGCGTCGCCCGGGCCGTGCCGGGCAGCACGACCCGGCCGCCGCACGGGCCACCTTCCGCGTCGACTCCCCGGCGAACTCCCCGGCCTGATCGCCGAGTTCACCACCGGACGGAACCGACGCCGCCGCCCCCGGCCCCCGGCCCCCGGCCTGCGGCACGGGCCGGCGGCGGGGCGAGAGCGCAGGCGTTGCCCGAGGACTTTCCTGACGTGCACATGGCGGCATGTCCGGATGCAGACAGGCCGATTGGCGACAACCGGAAGCCCTTCCGGCGGGGTCGGCGGAAGGCGAAGCTAGTGCCGCATCAGGCAACGTTCGCCCTGGTGACGACTTCGCGTAGTCGTTCGTCGGCGGCGTGCTTGTTCCGCCAGATGATGTAGCGGCGGA